>NZ_BCUU01000106.1 GCF_001591385.1 Variovorax soli NBRC 106424 | reverse complement strand
CCAGCGCTTCGACGTGGGCCGCGCGTTTCTCGCGGCGGGCGAGGTGCTGCTGGGCTACACCGACGGCGTGACCGAGGCCGCGGGCAGCGAAGGCGCCTTTGGCGAGCCGCGCCTGGCGCAGACGGTGGGCGCGCAGCCGGCCCGTTCGAGCGAGCTGCTGCTACAGCGCGTGGAAGCGGCGCTGGACGGCTACAGCCGCCAGGCCGCGGCGGCCGACGACATCACCATGGTGGCGCTGCGGCGGGCGATGGATTGACGCCAGGTCCGAACTAGTTTTCAGGCAAGCCCGCCTCCCGCATGGCCGCGATGAGGCGATCGCGGCCCGCCCGATAGATCTCGGAGCCGGCAGGGTTGTTGGTGAGTTGGCGTGATGCCGAACTGGTCGGCATCAGGCGCAGATGCTCGGCCATGTGCGAGCGGGCTTCTTCGGGGCGGCCCTGGACAATGTCCACCGCAGCCAGATTCGCATAAGCGAGACCGTAGGTCGGCCGCTGCGCCACGGCACGTTGCGCCATGGCGTAGGCCGTGTCGTCGTCGCCCCGGACAAAGGCAAGGTTCGACAGCATCCCCCAGGCGCTGGCGCTGACGCGGGGACTGCGCTTGCCGATCTTCAAGGCGGCCTCGCATTGCGCCTGCGCGTCGTCCAGCCGGCCCATGTACATCAGCGCAGCCGCGTAGCGCACCCGCGCGTTGGCATTGGCGGGCTGGTTGAGCGCGGCACGCTCGAAGAACTGCAGGGCCAGGTCGGGGCGGTTGCGAAACAACTGGACATTCGCCCAATTGATGAGCGCGATGTTGTTCTCCGGTGCCAGGATGATGGCGCGTTCGGCCACGCGCTCGGACTCGCCAGGGTCCGCCGGCAGCGGCTCGCCCGAGTACCCGAAGCGCTCAGACATGAGCGCTGCGCCCAGACCCGTCAGCGCGCCCACGGAGTCGGGATCGACCCGCAGCGCCGCCTCGAGGCGAGCGCGGGCACGCGCGACGTCCTCCACCGACTGGCGCAGGTCCAGGTCGCCCCATCCCGCCACCATCAGGTCCACCGCATCCGGCCGGAAGCCCGGCGAATTCATGCGCTCGCGGTGCAGGTCGCGGTAGCGCACCCGCAACGAACCCACGGCCTGCTGCGCTGCATCCAGGCCGACCCCCGCCTCCGTCACATCCGGAAAATCGAGGCGCTCGGTCCAGATGACCTGGCCCTGTGGGATCGAACGGACCTGCAGGTCGATGACCAGTCGCGTTCCGCTGGTTGCCAGCGTGCCGGTCATGGCATGGCGCACGCCTTCCGGTTGGGCCGAGCGGATCACCCGCATGTTGAGGTTGCTGAGCTGCGCGGCGATCTCGTTGGGCAGATCTTCACGTATCCGTTCGGGCGACGGCGTACTGCCGATGTCCTGGAACGGCAGCACGGCGATGCTGTACCGATTGGCGTATTCCTCGTCGAGGCGCAAGGGCGCGGGCCGGCTGCGGATGTAGACCCCTGCGCCCGCCAGGACCAGGAGCCACGCGGCAAGGAAGGCAGCGAGGTACTGCCACCTGCGGCGTTGCGCGGTTGCCGGTGCCGGCGCCGGTACACGTGACGGCGCAGGTGTCATCGCAGGCTGCCCGAGCGCAGCTGCCGCGGCGGCGGCCCCCTGCCTGGCCGGGGCCGCACGCACCACCAGCGCCTCGAACATGTAGCCGCGGCGCGGATGCGTGGTGATCAGCTCGGCGCCCTGTGCGCCCAGGCGGCTGCGAAGCTCGCCCACGCACTGCACCAGCGAATCGTCGGTGACCACCACGTCGCCCCAGATGCTCTCCATCAGCTCCTGCTTGCTGATCAGGCGCCCGGGGTTGCGCAGGAAGTAGCGCAGCAGGGCCGTGGGCTTGGGACTGAGCGGCACCAGCGCGCCGCCGCGCCGCAGTTGCTCGCGAGCCGGGTCGAACTCGAAATCGGAGAAGCGCAGCACGTCTGCACCGCCGGCGCCGTCAGGGGCGGCTTCAGGCGGTGAGTGGCCTTGCGGCCTTGGGTGGGACGGCGCAGCATGCATGGCTCACCCTCCTCGGCTGGCGGACAGCCGGCGCGCAGCGCGCGCGAGCCGCCGTCGTCGTCCTCATTATCTGCCGCAGGTGCGCGCCGGAAAACACCCAGAGGGGGGATGCGCGGCGCCGGCGCTTCACTTGGCGGCGGTCACGGGCGCAGCAGGCGTCGTCGGGATGAGCTGGCTGTTGACCTTGGACTCCTTGGCCACGTTCTGGTCGGGCGCGTTGGCGGCGGCCACGGCGCCGGCGGCCACCGCGTTCGGGTCGGCCACGCTGGTGAACACCAGGGCCCTCGATTCGGCCGGCGGGCCGCCGGGCAGGCTGGCCTTGAGGGCCTGCTGCCGCGCAATCTCGGGATCCATGGCAGAGCCGGTACGTGCATCGCCGTGTGTTCCCATGGCGCCGTTCTGGTCCGGTGCATGCGCGGTGGAGACGGCTTCGGCGTAGACCTCTTCCGACGTGCGCGGACTTTGCTGCGCTCCAACCACGCCGACGGCCAGGCTCCATGCCGCCCAGACGGCGCGGCTGACAAGACTGATCTTCATGATGCGCTCCTGTTCGTGCTGAAAGTGGCTTGCCGCGCACCGAAACAAGGCTCGGTGACGATGGCCGACACAAGGTAGGCGCGAAGGCGGCGCCCCACACGTCCAAAGGACGATGGTTCGCCGATGGATTGCCGAAATGGCGGCGCCTAGGCTGTGGCCATGGCCGCAACGCCCGCCGCCATCAAGCCCACCGCCCAGACCCGGTCCAGGTTCAGCCACGCCCGCTGCAGCACGCGCAGGCCCAGGTAGCGGTAGACGAGCCACGCCACGCCCAGTCCGGCCCCGAGCATGGCCAGCGTGTGCACCAGCGACACCATCAGCGCGGTGCCCAGGCTTTGCTGCATCAACGCGCGCAGCGCGCCGGCATCCGCGCCGCCGGCCACGGCGGACGACGAATCGCACAGGCCGATGAAGACCGGCAGCAGCATCAGTCCCGCGCCGTGCACGCTGGCCATCAGGAAGGACCACAGCGCCAGTTGCGTCGGCCGGATTCGCGCGAGCCAGCGATGCCGGTGCAGCGCGCGCGACCACGGCATGAGCAGCGCCGCACCAAAAAGCAGCACCAGCAACCCGGCACCCAGGCGGATCTCGCGGCTCCACTGCATGAGCCAGCTGAGCAGGGCAAAGGGCAGCAGCACCAGGGCCATGGCCAGCAGGTGGCCGGCGCCCAGCGGCAGCCACGCGCCCCACACGTCGGCAGCGCGCCGTCCGTCCAGTCCGCGCGCGACGGCCAGCGGCCAGCCCATGGCCGGGTTGAGGCCGTGGTACACGCCCAGCAGCACCACGCCCGACCACAGCCAGGCGCTGGCGACAAGGTTGCTCATGCCGACGAATAGCAGAACGAATCGGTCGAGCAGTCGCCGCCCTGCAGCCGCACCTGGTGCGCCGCGTACTCGTCGCCGAAGTCGACCATGAACTTCGCGTCGAGCTCGATGCCGCCGTCCGCGCCCACGTGGCACATCACCTGCCGGCCAGGAATGCCCTTGGCATAGCCGGGATAAAACTGCGCGTCCCACTTGCTGTAGAGCGAGTTGGTGAAGTACACGCGCTTGCCGTCGCGGCTGATCTCCGTCATTTGCGGGCCGCCGCCGAAGTCCTTGCCATTGGGGTGCGGCGTGCGCCGGGCAATGCCGCCCACGTGCACGCTGCCGCTGAGCCTGGGGTTCATCGGGTCGCTCACCTCGTACTGGCGCAGCTCGCCCGTGCCCCAGCAGGCCACGTACAGGAAGCGGTCGTCCATCGACAGGTCGATGTCGCTGATGAGCGGCGGCACGGCGCCGAAGCCCTGCAGCAGCGGCGGCAGCAGCGAGGCGTCGGCCGGCTCGGGCGGGATCACGGCGGTCTTCTTCGCATTGAAGGTGCCGTCCTTCTCGCGCCACCAGGTCCAGATGGAGCCCTCGAGGTTGGTGGTGTCGACCACCACGCCGACAAAGCCCCACTCGCGCACCGGGTCGTGCGCCGGGCGCACTTCCAGCGGCATCTGGTGGTTGGCGCCCAGGTCGATGGTCTGCACATGGCGGCGCCCGCGCAGGTCCCAGAAGTGCAGCTGATGCCCGTACCTGTTGGCCAGCAGGTCCTCGGCCACGATGCCGTTCTCGAACTGCGGCGGCAGGCCCCATTCGCTGGACACCATGTAGTCGCGCGGCAGGTTCCACCAGAAGTCGTAGTGCAGCTTTTGCGGGCCGCGCTCGATCTCCCACTTGCCCAGGACCTCGAAGCTTTCGCAGTCCATCAGGAACACGCCGGGCGGCCCCTCGGTGCCGTCGGCGCCCGCGCCGCCCAAAGTACTGATGTACAGGCCCTCGGGACCGCAATGCACGGTGTGCGGGCGCGAATAGCCGGTCTTCTTCAGCACCTCCTCGGGCTCGATGGTGCGCACCAGGCGGGGCTGGCGCGGGTCGGGCTCGGTATCCACCACGTACACGCGCGACGAGCGGATGCCCGGAATGATCAGGTAGCGGCGCTTGAGAAAGGCATGCCCCGACATGGGCCACAGCGCCGAGCTGCACGCATTCCAGCCGAAGTGGTGGAACTCGTCGCCCTTGTGCGGCATGTCGAGCCGGTACAGCACGCTGCCGTAGGTCTTGGACGACGGGTCGACGTCCACCACGGCCAGTGCGTCCGGCCGCGACGCATCGGGCGACAGCAGCGCGGTGTAGGCGATGCGTTCGGGTTCCGCTTCCATCGCCAGGCGCGGCGAGGGGTGGAAGCTCGGGTCGGTGCGAAGGGATTCGGGCATGGCGGCTCCTCGGCAACGGGGACGACGGAAGGCACACGCAAGATGAAATGCGCGCAAAAGTATGCGCCCTGCCCGGCCTGCCGACAGCGGCCGATACACACATTACGGCGCGCTACAAGCGCGCCGCATTTCAGGCGGCCTTCCGGCCGAGGAGCTTCTTGCCCGCTTCCACGGCCAGCAGCACGATGGCGCCCGCGATCACGCCCACCACCAGGTTCGCCAGCATGGCGCCCAGCGCGGACGCGAGGCCGCCGAACTGCGCCAGCCAGCCCTCGATGCCGTGGCCCAGGGCTGGCACGCCATGCACCAGGATGCCGCCGCCCACGAGGAACATGGCGGCGGTGCCCAGGATCGACAGCGCCTTCATCAGCCACGGCGCCAGGCGCAGCAGGCCGCGGCCGACGGCCTGCGCCATGGCGCTTGCACGCTGGCTGAGATACAGGCCCGCGTCGTCCAGCTTCACGATGCCGGCCACCAGGCCGTACACCCCCACCGTCATGGCGATGGCAATGCCCACCAGCACCGTCAGCTGCGTGCCGAAGGGGCGGCCGGCCACCGTGCCCAGGGTGATGACGATGATTTCGGCCGAGAGGATGAAGTCGGTGCGGATCGCGCCCTTGATCTTGTCCTTCTCCACCGCGCGCAGATCCACCGTCTGGTTGACCAGTGCCCGCTCCAGCTCGGCCCGTTCGGCCTGTGCCTCTTCCTTGTGCAGGAACTTATGGGCTAGTTTTTCCACGCCTTCGAAGCACAGGAAGGCACCGCCGATCATCAAGAGCGGAATCACGGCCCAGGGCGCGAAGGTGCCGATGAGCAGCGCCGCCGGCACCAGGATCGCCTTGTTCACGAACGAGCCCTTGGCCACCGCCCACACCACCGGCAGCTCGCGGTCCGCCTTGACGCCGCTCACCTGCTGCGCATTGAGCGCGAGGTCGTCGCCCAGCACGCCGGCCGTCTTCTTGGCGGCGACCTTGGTAAGGACGGAGACGTCGTCGAGAACCGTGGCGATGTCGTCGAGCAGCAGCAGGAGGCTGGAGGCCATGGGTGTTGTCGCAATGGAGTTGAACCTGGGTGCCCATCGTACAAGGTGGGTCTGGACAGGTTCCGGCATGCCGGTTAAGTTCGCCCACTTCCGCCGATCTCGGCAATTCGGGAGTCCCATCAATGACATTCACAAAACTCAGCACCGCTCTTTGCGCCGCCGCCTTCCTGGCGGCGTGCAGCACCAGCAGCCCGCCCCCATCTTCTTCTTCCGCGTCCACCGCGCCTGCGCCTTCTGCCGCCAAGCCTGCCGCCAGCACCGCTGCCGCGAGCGGCGCATCGCAGCAGAACCTGGTGGACCCGTCGGCTGTGCAGGCCATGAAGAACATGAGCGCGTACCTGCGAACGCTGCAGCGCTATGAAGTGTCGCTGGACCTGACCGGCGAACGCGTGCTGAGCGACGGGCAGAAGCTGATGCACTCCGCCTCCGCCGACGTCGAGGTGGCACAGCCCAACCGCATCAAGGCATCCACCGCCACGGCAACGTCGCGGCGCGTGCTCAGCTTCGACGGCAAGAAGGTCTCGCTGCTGTTCCCCGATTCCAACTACTACTCGAGCGTCGACTATTCAGGCACGGTGGGCGACCTGGTGAACAAGCTCAAGACCGATTTCGGCGTCGAGCTTCCGGCGGCGGACCTGTTCGTCTGGGGCACCTCGGCCGCGCCCTTCGACAACCTGCAGTCGGCCATGAACGCCGGCCAGGCCATCGTGGGCGGCACGCTGTGCGACCAGTACGCCTTTCGCCAGCCGGGCATCGACTGGCAGATCTGGCTGAGCGCCGGCGCCAATCCGCTGCCCATGAAGCTGGTCGTCACCAGCCTGCAGGACGATGCGCGCCCGCAATCCGTCACCGAATTCCGCTGGAACCTCAAGCCCGCGTTCAAGGATTCCGCCTTCACCTTCGTGCCGCCGGCCGGCGCGAAGGCCATCAACATGGTCCAGGTCAAGAAGCAATAAGGGAGCACGCACGCCATGACAAAACCCAATTCGTTCGGACGATCGATCGCGGCCATCTCGGTGGCCGTCCTTCTGGCTGCAACCATGGCGCCCGCCGAGGCGCAAAGGCATGGGGGCGGCGGCCACGCGGCACGCGGAGGCGGCGGCCATGCCGGTGGCGGACATGTCGGCGGCGCGCACGCCGGTGGCGGTGCGCGGCCCCAGGTCAACAACGCGCGGGCCGATTCGCGCAGCCGGAACGTGCGCAATACCAGCGTCAACAACGTCAACGCCAACCGGAACGTCAACGTCAATTCCAACCGCAACGTGAACGTGAACGTGGACAACCACGGCGGCTGCTGCGGCTGGGACAACGATTTCCATCCCGTGGCCACGGCGGCCGCCGTTACTGCGACGGTGGCGGTTACCTCGGCGGTGGTGGGCTCCATGGTGCGCACCGTGCCCGCGGGCTGCGTGCCGGTGAACTACGGCGGCATGGTCTACCAGCAGTGCGGCGCCACCTGGTACGTGCCGCAGGGCGGCCAGTACATGGTGGTCGCGCCGCCGTACTGATTCGCTCTTTCTCCTTCCCCCGCTGGGGGAAGGCCGGGATGGGGCACGCAAGGCTTGTCGGCAAGCGCGCCGCTTGCCCCCACCCCAACCCTCCCCCAGCGGGGGAGGGCTTCTCGTCAAGTCGCAGACGCGATGGGGATGTAGATCTCCCCGCCGGCGCGGCGGAATTCATCCGCCTTCTGCGCCATGCCCTGCTCCAGCGCCGCTTGTTCGCTCACACCCTGGGCGGCAGCGAACTCGCGCACTTCCTGCGTGATCTTCATCGAGCAGAACTTCGGCCCGCACATGGAGCAGAAATGCGCCTCCTTGCTCGAATCCTTGGGCAGGGTCTCGTCGTGGAAGTCGCGCGCCGTCTCCGGGTCCAGGCTCAGGTTGAACTGGTCGTGCCAGCGGAACTCGAAGCGCGCCTTGCTCAACGCGTCGTCGCGCGCCCGTGCGCCCGGGTGGCCCTTGGCCACGTCGGCCGCATGCGCCGCGATCTTGTAGGCGATGATGCCGGCCTTCACGTCCTCGCGGTCGGGCAGGCCCAGGTGTTCCTTGGGCGTGACGTAGCAGAGCATGGCGGTGCCGAACCAGCCGATCATGGCCGCGCCGATGGCCGAGGCGATGTGGTCGTAGCCCGGCGCCACGTCGATGGTCAGCGGGCCCAGCGTGTAGAACGGCGCCTCGTGGCAGTGCTTGAGCTGCTCTTCCATGTTGGCCTGGATCATGTGCATGGGCACGTGGCCGGGGCCTTCGATCATGGTCTGCACATCGTGCTTCCAGGCGAGCTTCGTGAGTTCGCCCAGCGTGCGCAGTTCGGCAAACTGCGCCTCGTCATTCGCATCCGCCGCGCAGCCCGGGCGCAGGCCGTCGCCCAGCGAGAAGCTCACGTCGTACTGCTTCATGATGTCGCAGATGTCTTCGAAGTGCGTGTACAGGAAGCTTTCCTTGTGGTGCGCGATGCACCACTTGGCCATGATCGAGCCGCCGCGCGAGACGATGCCGGTGCGGCGGGCGGCCGTGAGGTGGATGAAGGGCAGGCGCAGGCCGGCATGGATGGTGAAGTAGTCCACGCCCTGCTCCGCCTGCTCGATGAGCGTGTCGCGGTAGATCTCCCAGGTCAGGTCTTCGGCCACGCCGCCCACTTTTTCCAGCGCCTGGTAGATCGGCACGGTGCCGATGGGCACGGGCGAGTTGCGCACGATCCAGTCGCGCGTGGTGTGGATGTTGCGGCCCGTGCTCAGGTCCATCACGTTGTCCGCGCCCCAGCGGATGGCCCACACCAGTTTTTCCACCTCTTCCTCGATGCTGGAGGTGACGGCCGAGTTGCCGATGTTGGCGTTGATCTTCACGAGGAAGTTGCGGCCGATGGCCATCGGCTCCACCTCGGGGTGATTGATGTTGGCCGGGATGATGGCGCGGCCGCGCGCCACCTCGTCGCGCACGAACTCGGGCGTGACGATCTTCGGAATGCTCGCCCCCATGGGGTTGCCGGCCAGGCGCGCCTCGCGACCGGCATCGGCGAGGTACTCGGCCATCCACTCGCGGCGGCCGTTCTCGCGGATGGCCACGTATTCCATCTCGGGCGTGATGATGCCCTTCTTGGCGTAGTGCATCTGCGTGACGTTGGCACCCGGGATGGCCTTGCGCGGCTGGCGCTGCAGGGCGGCAGCCTCGCGGCGCAATTCGGCCACGCGGGCGCTGGCTTCGTCCTTGGTGCCGTCGTCCACGGCCTGCAGCGCACGACCCTCGTAGAAGGCGGTGTCGGCGCGCGCGTCGATCCACCCGCGGCGCACCTGCGGCAGGCCGCTGCGGATGTCGATGGCCACCTTCGGGTCGGTGTAGGGGCCCGAGGTGTCGTACAGCGACACGGTCTCGCCATTGGTGAGCTTCACCTCGCGCATGGGCACGGCGATCTGCGGATGCACGGCACCGGCGACGTGCGTTTTCGTGGAGGCGGGAAACGGCTCACGGGCGCGCGCCAATAGCTCTGTGAAGCTGGCGAGCTTGGAGTCGAGGGGGGCGTTCATCAGGGGTCCTTTCCGAGGGGTGGCAACTTCTAATCGCAAGTTGCTCCGGAAAGTGCCCTGGGAGGTGTGCGTGCCACTGCGGGTGGCACGCGGGCCTGAATGGGTTCAGGTGGCCTGCGTGCCCTTTGCGGGCCTGCTTGTTCTCAGGTTCAGCTCTTCTTCCGCCGGTATTAACCGGATCAAGTTCTCGGGTCCGGCCTTCGATCAGGCCGTCTCAGCACACTGTGCACCCCGGAGCAGGCGCGATTGTCAGGGCGAATCGCGCCCGCGGTCAACCCGCGCCGTTGTCAGGCCACGTCTCGTTTCAAACGAATCTCTTCGATGCGCACCGTGCCCACGGCCGTGGTCTTGGCGGTCTTCATCTCGCGCTTGAAGCCGGCCAGCTCGATGAAGCGGATGGCGCGCTGGTTGCGCAGCGGCACCCAGATGGTGACGGTGGTGCAGCCTTCTTCCTCGAGGCCTTCGCGCGCGGCGTCCCACAGGGCCACGCCGATGCCCTTGCCCCAGTGCTCGGGCTTGATGTGCAGGGCCCAGATCTCGCCGGCGGTGGCGGGCGTCTTGGGGTCGCGCGAGCGGTCGAAGCCGACAAAGCCGACCACGGCACCGTCGACCTCGGCCACGTGGATCTGCGGTTCGGCGTACTCGATGGCCTCGCGCCACTTGGCCTCGCGCGAGGCCGGTGCGAGCAGCGCCAGCTGGTCCTCGGGCAGGATGTCCGTGTAGGCGGCCTGGGTGGCGGCGGCATGAACTTCGGCAACGGCTTTGGCGTCGCGCAGGGTGGCGGGGCGGACTTTGTAGTCGGACATCGGGAAACTCGAACGATCGGGAGAAAAATTGGGGGAAAGCCCTCTATTGTCGCCTGTCCGGCCCGGGCCAGCGTCCGGGCATAAACTCATTGGATTACGGAGAACGCTATGGCCAAAGGTCAGCAACGCAGCAACAAGGAAGCCAGGAAGCCGAAGAAGGACAGCGCGCCGCCCAAGCCGCTGTCGGGCGCGCCCATGCAGCCCACCATGACCACCGCCGTCATTCCGCGCGGCAAGCTCAAGAACAAATAGCGAAGTGAATGCATCGTCGCCGCCTGGGCAACCACCTTCTCAGCCGCAAGCCCAGCCGCGCAATCCGCTGCACGGCCTGACGCTGGAGGCCATCGTCACCGCGCTGGTCGAGCAGTACGGCTGGCAAGGCCTGGGCGAACGCATCGCGCTGCGCTGCTTCACCAGCGACCCGAGCGTGAGCTCGAGCCTGAAGTTCTTGCGCAAGACGCCCTGGGCCCGCGCCAAGGTCGAAAGTCTCTACCTGTTCATGCTGCGCGAGCAACAGCGGCGCCAACGCGAAAGCCGCTGATGATGACGACGACGACGCGCATCCGCATCGAGCCCGCGGGCTTCGAATTCGATGCAGCGGCCGGACGCACGCTGCTGGAGGCGGCGGAAGACGCGGGGCTGGAGATTCCTGCGTCTTGCCGCAACGGAACATGCCGCACGTGCATCTGCGAGACGCGCGGCGGTGCGGCGGTGCGCTATCGCGTCGAGTGGCCGGGGCTGTCGGTGGACGAGAAGGACGAAGGGTGGGTGCTGCCTTGCGTCGCCGAGCCGATGGGGGACATGACCTTGGTCATTCCGTTTGCCGTGTCGGTGTTTGACTGATTGCCTGGGTTAGCGGGGGCCAAGGCCTGAGTGCCACTGCGGTCCGGCGCTTCACTGTGCCGGTCGGCTGCGCCGACTCCCTTGCGCTCCTCGCCATGGGCGGGGTCCGCGCGAACTCACTCCACTGCGTTCCGTTCAAACAGCGCGCGGCCCTGATCCGCCCATGGCTGCGGTGCTCGGCGGCCCAGAGGCGCGCCGGCCCGCAGTGGCACTCAGGCCTTGGCTGGACACGGCGTGGTGATTTGGTTGTGCAAGGCGCGGCTGGCCAGGCGCCCGGATGTCTTCGGGCTCGACCTGATCCGTTCAACGATCCGACCGCTCGACGACGACCTCGCTCAACTGCACCACCGGCACGATGTCGGTGTAGTTGGCGATGTCGCCGCGGATCTCGGCGCTGTGCGCCTGGCTGGCGGCCAGGTAGGCCTCGGCCGACTCGCAGATGAACGCGCACATCGCCACGAAGGCGGGCGGCGAACCGGGTGCCCGGCCGGACAGGCCCTTTTCGACGGTGTAGTAGGCGCAGGCACTGCCCAGCCTGGCCTTCACCATCGGCATGTGCCGGTCGCGGTAGTAGTCGTGGTCGAAGCGCGCGCCTTCGGTGTAGGGGTACATCACGGTGACCTTGATCATGCGGATCTCCTTGTTTTGGGGGTGCGACAAATGAGACTTCTACCGCATGCCGTCATTCGACTGTTTTCCGGTCAGCGCCGAGCCAACGATTTCGACAAGGCCTGCGAGCGCAAACACGACCGCCGCCACGCCGGAGGCCCCAGCGATGAGCAGGATGATCGACGCGACAAGAATGACTACAGAACAAAGGTGAACGTACTTCATCAAATCCCTTTGAAGGCCCGGGCGCGAAGGACCGCTGTCTGCCGAACTGTGCCATGGCCCGCGAAGATTCCTGCATCTTCCGACTTGCCACACGCCGTCTCCAGGCGAGGCGCGGCCGGGGCTGCGGGCCGGGGGCGATTTCCGGGGCGACGAGGAGCGCAGGCTTCGGAGGCTGCGCGCAAGGGCACCTTGCGCGCTTCGTCATCTGACTCATCGCGACTGTCCGAGCAGAGCTGCGCAGCAGCGGCGCGAGTTCCGCGATGCAGCCCCCGAAGCCGAGCACCGCAGTGAAGTCGGCGCAAAGCGCCGACCGCCCCGGCATGAGCCCCCGGCCCGCAGCCCCGGCCGCGCCTCGCCTGCCCCGCCAACGCAGAAATCAACGCTCGCGGGAAGGCACGATCCGATCCCGCCGCGCCAGGCTCGGAAACAGCCTGACCCACCCCAGCGCCACCAGCACCGTCCCGACGCCGCCGACCACAACAGACCCCACCGGCCCCAGCAGCGCCGCCGTGGCCCCGGACTCGAACTCGCCCAGCTGGTTGCTCGCCCCGATGAAGATCGAGTTGACCGAACTCACGCGCCCGCGCATCTCGTCCGGCGTTTCCAGCTGCACCAGCGTCTGGCGGATCACCACATTGACCATGTCCGCCCCGCCCGAGATCGCCAGCGCGATCAGCGACAGCGTGAAGCTGCGCGACAGGCCGAACACGATCATGCACACGCCGAAGATGCCCACCGCCGCCAGCAGCGTGCGCCCCACATGGCGCTCCACCGGCCGCCGCGTGAGCACGATCGACATCGCCAGCGCGCCCACCGCCGGCGCGCTGCGCAGCAAGCCCAGCCCCCACGGCCCCGTGTGCAGGATGTCCTTGGCATAGATCGGCAGCAGCGCCACCGCCCCGCCCAGCAGCACGGCGAACAGGTCGAGCGAAACGGCCCCGAGCACCGTCTTGCGCTGCCAGATGAACTTCACGCCGGCCAGCACCGTCTCCATCGTCACCGGCTCCTTGGCCCGCAAGGGCTGCTCGTAGCGCAGCATGGCCACCAGCGCCGACGCGACGACGAGCAGCAGCAGGCTGGCGGCATAGACCGCACCGGCACCGGCCACGAACAGCAGGCCGCCCAATGCCGGCCCGCCGATGACCGCGCCTTGTGTACCGGCCGAGCTGAAGGCCATCGCCCGCGGCAAGGCCAGCGGCGGCACCAGCAAGGGCACCAGCGCCTGCTGTGCCGGCATCTGGAACGCGCGCACCCCGCCCAGCACCAAGGACAGCCCCAGCAGCAGCCCGCGCGAGGTGAAGCCGCCGCCCTGCGCCAGCAGCAGCACCAGCGCCACCGCGCCCTGCACCGCCATGCAGACCGCGACGATGCGCCCGCGGTGATGCCGGTCCACCACGTGCCCGGCCCACAGCGCCAGCAGCAGGGCCGGGCCGAACTGGTACAGGCCCACCAGCCCCAGGTCCCAGGCGCTGGAGGTCAGGTCGTACATGTGCCAGCCGATGGCCACCATCAGCATCTGCATGGCGGCCGTGCCGCACACGCGGGCACCCCACATGGCCATGAAGGGGCGCTCGCGGGTGAGATCGGAAAAAGTGAATTGGGCGGAAGGGGAAGAAGACGAATCGGCCATGCGGGCGCCGAGCATATAGCGGACGCGCTGCTGCCCCGCCGCAGGTGCACACTTGCATTTCTGCCCGCCGCCCCACAGATCGGCCTGGAAGCGCCAACCGGTACCCGCCATGACCCAGCCCACCGCCAATACCCTGCACATCGTCTGCCCGCACTGCCACACCACCAACCGCGTGCGCGCCGACCAGCTAGGCAGCGCGCCCGATTGCGGCAGCTGCCACCAGCCCCTGTTCGGCGGGCGGTCTGTGGCACTCGATGCGCAAAGCTTCGAACGCCACCTGCAGCGCAATGAAATTCCGCTCCTGGTTGATTTCTGGGCGCCGTGGTGCGGCCCCTGCCGCCAGATGGCGCCGGGCTTCGAGCAGGCCGCCGCCAGGCTGGAGCCGCACCTGCGCCTGGCCAAGGTCGATACCGAGGCCGTGCCGGCGCTCGGCGCGCGCTACAACATCCGCAGCATCCCGACGCTGGCAATGTTCAAGGGCGGCCGCGAGATCGCGCGCCAGGCGGGCGCGATGGGTGCGGCGGACATCGTCCGCTGGGCGCAGGCGAATCTGCGCTAACGCCGCGGCGTTGGCTCAGCGCAGCGCCGCCCTGCGGTGCGTCAACTGCGCCGACGGCCATTGCGCATCCCGCAAGATGCCCCGCAGAATCTCCGGCAGCTCGAACACCGCCCGGTTGCGCACAGCGGCCGTGGCGGCGCGCAGTTCGGGGAGGCGGCGCAGCATCTGCGCGACCGCCTCGTCCACCTTGGCATAGCTCGGGCACACGATGCCCACGCCCTGCTCGCGCACCCATTGCGTGTTGTAGCGCTCCTGCGGCAGCGTGTAGCGGTTGCGCACCACGATCACGGGCAGCTGCATCTGCACCGCCTCGCTCATGCTGCCGGGGCCGGGCTTGCCGATGAAGAAGTCCGCCAGCTGCATGTAGCGCGCCACATCGGGCGTGAAGCCCAGCACCAGCCGCGGCGCGGCTGCGGGAAGCACCTTCAGCGATTCGGCCAGCGCCGCGTTGTGGCCGCAGGCCAGGATGAGCTGCGTGTCGGGCAGGCGCCGGGCAATGGCCCGCATCGCCTTCGATCCCTGGCCGCCGAACAGCACCAGGCCGGTGGGCCGCTGCGGGTCCAGGCCCAGCCTGGCCCGCTCGACCGCGCGGTCCACCGGCGCCACGTCGTAGAAGGCCGTGCGGATCAACATGCCCGAGGTGGCATGGATCAGCGAAGGCGCATGGCCCGCCGCATGGGCCTGCGCCACCGCGCGCGCGCAGCCGCACACCAGGTGGATCGGCAGGTCCGGCTCCACCCAGAAATGCGGCGGGTAGTCGGCCAAATCGGTCAGCACCGTCACATAGGGCACGCCGGGCAGGCTGGCTGCCAACGCCTCGTACAGCACGCGGTTGAAGTTGGGAATGAGCGAGACCACCATGTCCGGCTCGCGCTGCAGCCAGGCCCGCTGCAGCTGCCGCACCAGCGGCACGTGGCCCCAGCGGATCAGGCCCTGCAGCAGCTTCAACTCCTGCGCCAGGCCCACGGTCCAGCCGCGCGCCAGCCGCTTGTTGTAGAAGTCCTCCGGGTCCATGCCCGTGAGCTTGCGAAAGCCGTCCTTGGGGTCGAGCATTTCGCGCAGGTTCACCAGGCGGACTTGCCAGCCCAGGCCGGCGCGAGCAATGGCCGCCTCCAGCGCCAATGCCGAGGCGCGATGGCCGCCACCCGCATCGAAGTAGACGAGATCGACGACGGGCGCGCTGCTGCCTTGGTGCGGCACGGTGTTCAATTCAAACGTGCTGCGCCGCCGCAGCCGCGCGAGCCGCGCGCTCGGCCGCCCTGGAGGTCACCGGCAGCTCCTGCGCCCACTGCAGGATTTCCAGCCGCCCGTCCGCATGTTCGGCCAGCGCGGTGAGGCTTTCCACCCAGTCGCCGTCGTTGGCGTACAGCACGCCGTCGATGTCGCGCAGCTCCGCATGGTGGATGTGGCCGCACACGACACCCTGCAGGCCGCGCTTGCGCGCCTCGCGCGCCACGGCGTTCTCGAAGTCGCCCACGTAGCTCACGGCGCGCTTGACCTTGAGCTTGAGGTACTTGGACAGCGACCAGTAGGGCAGCCCCATGCGCGCGCGCAGCGAGTTCAGGTGCCGGTTGAGCTTGAGCGTGAACTCGTACAGCGAGTCGCCCACGTGGGCCAGCCACTTGGCGCACTGGATCACGCCGTCGAACAGGTCGCCATGGATGATCCACAGCTTGCGGCCATCGGCCGTCTCGTGCACCCACTCTTCCGCCACCTCCACGCCGCCGAAGGTGTGGTGGATGTACTTGCGGGCGAACTCGTCGTGGTTGCCCGGCACGAAGATCACGCGGGTGCCGCGGCGCGCCTTGCGCAGCAGCTTCTGGATGACGTCGTTGTGCGCCTGCGGCCAGTACCACTGGCGGCGCAGCTGCCAGCCGTCGATGATGTCGCCCACCAGGAACAGCGTCTCGCATTCGGTGTGCTTCAAAAAGTCGAGCAGCGCGCGCGCCTGGCAGCCGGGCGTGCCCAAGTGCAGGTCGGAAATCCACAGCGTTCGAAAGCGTTGCGGCGGGCGTGTGGCGATGTCATCCGCCCCGCCGCCACCGTCCAGCGGGTCCGATGCGGCCGTGTTGTCGCGCCAGGCGGCAAGAAAAGCGTCATCGCGTTGCATGGACGCTCATGCTTGCGTCGCTCGGTGTCGTTGCCGTGTCGAAGCCGTGAAGCTTGAATGACGTCGCAGCCACGCCACGCCGCACAGCCCTTCTTGTTTTCAGCCCTGCCGGTCCTTGCGATGCCGGCGCAACACGATCCACCCGGCGCCCACCGTGAAGGCCACCACCAGCGCCACCAGCACCCAGAAGCCGTGCGGGTTGTCCGCCAGCGGAATGCCGCCCACGTTCATGCCGAACAGGCCCGCCAGGATGTTGATGGGCAGCGCCAGCACCGTGACGATGGTCAGCACGAACAGGCTGCGGTTGTTGTCCTCGTTCACGCTGGCGGCAATCTCTTCCTGCAGCAGCTTGATGCGCTCCTGCAGCGACTGCATGTCGCGCAGCACCACCGAAAATTCTTCGGTGGCGGCGCGCAGTTCCTGCACGTCGCCCTGCGCCATCCAGTCCGGCGGGTTCTGCAGCAGGCGGAACAGCGCCGCCGGCTCCGGCGCCAGCAGGCGCTGCAGCCGCACCAGCAGCCTGCGCAGGCCGCCCAGGCGCGCGGGCCTGGCCACCAGGCGGCCGGCCAGCAGCTGGTCCTCGATCCGGTCCACATGCTCGGTGACCGAGCGCACGATGCCCACCAGCACGTCGGCCTGCGTGCGCATCAGGCGTTCGAGCAAATCGGCGGTGGACCGGAAGGACTCGCCCCGGTTCACCGCCGTGCGCAGGTTGTCCACCGAGCGCAGCGGGTGCCGGCGGCCGGTGACGACCAGGCGGCGGTCCACGCTGATCCACAGGGTGGAGATGTCCGACGCATCGAGCTCGAAGTCGAAATGCACGTCATTGATGACCGCCGTGAGCGATTCGTCGGCGCGCTCGATGCGGGTGGAGTACACGCCGTCGCGCAGCATCTCGAAGAAGTCGGGCGCCAGCCGGGCGTGGCGCGCCAGCCAGCGCTCCGCCCCAACCTGCGCCAGGTTGAAATGCAGCCAGGCGAAGTGCGGCGGCGCGCTGTCCGCGCCATGCTGCAGCCATTGCGCCGCGGCGGCCGACGTCACGGGCCGCCCCACGCCTTCAGCGTCGAACAGGAATCCGCAGATCAGCCCCGCTTCATCGCCACCATAGTTCGCGGTGGCGGCTTCGTGAAAGGTGACAGGCACGTTGAGGCGGGAATCCTGAGGGCATGGCGGCAGCCGCCAGCGGGCGCCTGGTTCGCATGCTGCGCCCGACGTGTGTCAAGCGCGTGTCACGAAGCCGTCATGCGGCCGCCCGCCGATCAGAACGAGTGCCGGATGCCGAAGTCGTAGCCGGTGCCCGTGTCAGCCCGCAAGCCGCCCTGGCCCAGGTTGGCCAGCGTCGGGTTGGTGTAGCCCACCGAACCGTTGGGCGGCAGGGCCGGCGGCAGCGCCGCGCCGTTCTTGTTCTTGGTGTAGGCCGCCGTCGCGTACAGCGCCGTGCGCTTGGACAGGTTGTGCACATAGCCCAGCGCGAACTTGTCCGCCTTCAGCTCGGGCGCGCCCGCCACCACCTGATCGATGTCGGCCTGCAGGTGCGAATACGCCGCGCGGATCAGCCCCACGCCCACCGGCACGCTCGC
>NZ_BCUU01000105.1 GCF_001591385.1 Variovorax soli NBRC 106424 | reverse complement strand
CCGCCGCGCGACCCCGGCATTCAGCCGCCGCGGCCAGGCATTTCAACGCGTCCCGCGAACGTCGGTGACGGCGGCCGCCAGTGGGACAACAACCACGGCGGTCGCGACCGCGGCGACCGGGGCAATCACGGCGGCCCGCCGCCCAGCCGGTCGAGCATTGGTGGCCCGCAGCATGACAGAGGCAGCAACGCAGGCCCGCCACCCAACCGCGGTGGAGGTGGTGGGGGTGGCGGCCACGGTCAAGGCCGGGGCGGCGGTGGAGGTGGCGGCCACGGCAACCACGGCGGCGGCGGCGACAAGGGCAAGGACCGGTAGCGCCGAAGGAGTGAAAAGCCGGGGGCTTCATCTAGCCATGAGCGCCACAAAGCGCTGCGCCCCCAGGCCCAGCGGGCGCTCCTTCGACCACACCACGTCCACCCACAGGTCCAGCTCGTTCGACAGGTTCTCGAACACGATCTCGACCAGCGAGCCGGCTGCCACGTGGGGCCGCGCCAGGTTGCGCGGCAGCCAGCCCCAGCCCAGGCCCGCGCCGATCATGCTCAGGGCCGCCAGCGCGTTGTCGGTGCGCCAGGTGTGCCGGCCGAAGACCAGGCGCGGGTCGGTGGTGGCCAGATCGCGTCCGGCCACCACGATCTGCCGCGTGTTGTGCAGATGCTCTTCGCGCAGCTTGCCGTTCTTCGCCGACTGCAGCACCGGATGGGTGGGCGCGACCACCATCACCAAAGTCTCGCTGGTCACTTCCTGAAAGCCTTCGCGCCCGTCCAGGCTGGGCCGCTCGAACACCAGCGCCAGCTGCGCCCGCCCGGTGTGGAGCATGGCCAGTGCATCGGCCTGCGGTGCGGCCAGCACTTCGCATTCCAGCAGCGGGTATTCGGCGGCCAGCGTGGCCAGCACGTGGTTCCAGGGGGCTGCCAGCAGCTCGGGCGCCACGGCCAGCGTCAGCCTCGATTCGAGCCCCTGGGTGAGGCCCAGCGCCTGCACCTGCAGCGCCTTGAGCTGCGCATCCACCAGGCGCGCCTGCGGCTCCAGCGAGCGCGCGGCCTCCGTGGGCTTGGGCTCGCGGCCGCTGCGGTCGAACAGGGGCAGGTCCAGGTCGGCCTCGAGGTTGGCAATGGCCATGCTCACCGCCGAGGGCACCCGGCGCAGGGCGCGCGCCGCCGCTGAAAAGGACCCGTGGTCGAGCACGGCGAGGAACACCTGCAGGTTGTCGCTGGAGAGGCTCATGGCGCACCAATCTGTCAATAAGACTGAAAGAACATGACTTTATATATCAGCAAACCAAACATAAAGTCCTGTCCAACGAAAGCAATCCCGCAAGGAAAAGAACAATGCAAGGCATCAAGCGCAAAGTCGTCTACGTCGGTCTCTACGAGGCGATCGCCATCGTGGTGGCCAGCTTCGGTTTCGCGGCCATGTCCGGCCAGGCCGTGAGCCACGCGGCCCCGCTGTCGATCGCCGCCTCGGTCATCGCCGTGTGCTGGAACCTGGTCTTCAACGGCCTGTTCGAGATGTGGGAATCGCGTCAGGCGGTCAAGGGCCGCAGCGTCGCGCGCCGCGTGGCCCATGCCATCGGCTTCGAGGGCGGCCTGGTCGTGATCCTGGTGCCGCTGGTGGCCTGGTGGCTCGACGTGTCGCTCATGGCGGCGCTGTTCATGGACCTGGGCCTGGTGGTGTTCTTCCTGGTCTACACCTTCGTCTTCAACTGGGTGTTCGACCGCGTGTTCGGCCTGCCCGCCTCGGCCCTGAATGCGCCCCAAGGGGCATCGCAAGCCGCGTAAAATCCCGGGCTCCCAAGGAGCGTTGCAGCGCTCGCCGCCACCCGAGCTGAATTCGACGACAGCCGCTGGCGGCGCGGCGTCAGGCTTGGGACCCTTTTTTCTCGTGCAACGACGCTCGCCTGTATGTGCCTTCACAGGTGAGCCCATGACCGACGCGTCCTCCACGAATCCTCTCGCTGCTGTTCCCCCCATGAAGCTGTCCGGCCTGGAGCCGGTGCGCATCGGCGAGGGCACGCTCTTCGTGAACATCGGCGAGCGCACCAACGTGACGGGCTCCAAGGCCTTCGCCCGCATGATCCTCAACGGCCAGTTCGAAGAGGCGCTGGCCGTGGCGCGCCAGCAGGTGGAAAACGGCGCGCAGGTCATCGACGTGAACATGGACGAGGCCATGCTCGACAGCAAGGCCGCCATGGTGCGCTTCTTGAACCTGATCGCCAGCGAGCCCGACATCGCCCGCGTGCCGATCATGATCGACAGCTCCAAGTGGGAGGTGATCGAGGCCGGCCTGCGCTGCATCCAGGGCAAGGGCATCGTCAACTCCATTTCCATGAAGGAGGGCGTCGACAAGTTCAAGCACGAGGCGCGCCTGATCCGCCGCTACGGCGCCGCCGCGGTGGTCATGGCCTTCGACGAGCAGGGCCAGGCCGACACCTATGCGCGCAAGATCGAGATCTGCGAGCGCGCCTACCGCATCCTGGTGGACGAGGTGGGCTTTCCGCCCGAGGACATCATCTTCGACCCGAACATCTTCGCGGTGGCCACCGGCATCGAGGAGCACAACAACTACGCGGTCGACTTCATCGAGGCCACGCGCTGGATCAAGAAGAACCTGCCGGGCGCCAAGGTGTCGGGCGGCGTCTCCAACGTGAGCTTTTCCTTCCGCGGCAACGACCCGGTGCGCGAAGCCATCCATACCGTGTTCCTCTATCACGCGATCCAGGCGGGCATGGACATGGGCATCGTCAACGCCGGCATGGTGGGCGTGTACGACGATCTGGAACCCGACCTGCGCGAGCGGGTGGAAGACGTGGTGCTCAACCGCCGCCCCGACGCGGGCGAGCGGCTGGTGGAAGTGGCCGAGTCGGCCAAGGGCGCAGCCAAGGACGACAGCAGGAAGAACGACTGGCGCGGCACGCCCGAGGCGCCCGTGTCGGTGGGCCAGCGGCTGGCGCATGCGCTGGTGCACGGCATCACCGACTTCATCGTGGAAGACACGGAAGAGGCCTATCAGCAGACCATTGCCGCCGGCGGCCGGCCGCTGCACGTGATCGAAGGCCCGCTGATGGACGGCATGAACATCGTGGGCGACCTGTTCGGCCAGGGCAAGATGTTCCTGCCGCAGGTGGTCAAGTCGGCCCGCGTGATGAAGCAGGCCGTGGCCCATCTCATTCCCTATATCGAGGAAGAAAAGCGCCAGGACGAGGCCGCGGGCCGCGACGTGCGCAGCAAGGGCAAGATCATCATCGCCACCGTGAAGGGCGACGTGCACGACATCGGCAAGAACATCGTCACCGTCGTCCTGCAATGCAACAACTTCGAGGTGGTGAACATGGGCGTGATGGTGCCCTGCCACGAGATCCTGGCGCGCGCCAAGGTCGAGGGCGCGGACATCGTGGGCCTGTCGGGCCTGATCACGCCCAGCCTGGAAGAGATGCAGTACGTGGCCGGCGAAATGCAGAAGGACGACCACTTCCGCATGAAGAAGATCCCGCTGCTGATCGGCGGCGCCACCACCAGCCGCGTGCACACGGCCGTGAAGATCGCGCCGCATTACGAAGGGCCGGTGGTCTATGTGCCGGATGCATCGCGCAGCGTGAGCGTGGCGCAGTCGCTGCTTTCGGACCAGGCCGCCAAGTACATCGACGAGCTCAACGCCGACTACGACAAGGTGCGCACGCTGCACGCCAACAAGAAGCAGACGCCGTTGTGGCCGCTGGCGAAGGCCCGCGAGAACAAGACGCCCATCGACTGGAGCGGCTACGTGCCGCCGCAGCCCAAGTTCATCGGCCGGCGCGTGTTCCGCAACTACGACCTGACGGAGCTGGCCAGGTACATCGACTGGGGCCCCTTCTTCCAGACCTGGGACCTGGCCGGGCCTTTCCCGGCCATCCTGAAGGACGAGGTGGTGGGCAGCGAAGCCGTGCGTGTGTATGGCGACGGCCAGCGCATGCTCAAGCGCTTGATCGAAGGCCGCTGGCTCACGGCCAATGGCGTGGTGGGCTTCTGGCCCGCCAATACCGAGAACGACGACGACATCGCGCTCTACACCGACGAGAGCCGCGAACACAAGCTGCTCACCTGGTGGGGCCTGCGCCAGCAGACCGAAAAGCAGATGATCGACGGTGTGATGCGCCCCAGCCGGTGCCTGGCCGACTTTGTCGCGCCGCGCGCATCGGGCCTGAAGGACTACGTGGGCATGTTCGCCGTCACCGCCGGCATCGGCGTCGAGAAGAAGGAGAAGTTCTTCATCGACGACCTGGACGACTACTCCGCGATCATGCTCAAGGCCCTGGCCGACCGCCTGGCCGAAGCCTTTGCCGAGGCGCTGCACCAGCGCGTGCGCATGGACCTGTGGGGCTACGCGCCGCACGAGGCGCTCAGCAACGAGGAGATGATCGGCGAGAAGTACCAGGGCATCCGCCCGGCGCCGGGCTATCCGGCCTGCCCCGACCACAGCGTGAAGCGCGCCATGTTCGAGGCCCTGCAGTGCGACGAGATCGGCATGGGCATCACCGACAGCCTGGCCATGACGCCGGCCGCGAGCGTGAGCGGCTTCTACCTGAGCCACCCCGATTCCACGTATTTCAACGTGGGCAAGATCGGCCACGACCAGCTGGTGGACCAGGCCAAGCGGCGCGACCAGAGCGAGGCGGAGCTGGAGCGGTTGCTGGCGCCGAATTTGTAGTCAAGGCCCAGCGTATTCGGCGAAGACCTCAGGCCATGGTGAGCCGTGGAGTCGGCCCTAGTGCGCCGCACCTGAGCTCACCACCACCGCCACCTCCGTCGCCGGCGGCGTGTTGCGGCTGCGCCCGCAGCGCACGATGCCATCGATCATCACCATGCCCACGCCCGGGATGTCGCCCAGCTGCACGCTTTCGAGCAGCGTGGCACCGGACGTGTGCTGCGCCTTGTCCATGAAGACGAAGTCCGCATCGCGCCCCACTTCGATCAGGCCGCAGTTGAGCTTGCGCATGCGTGCCGTGTTGCCGGTGGCAAAGCAGAACACGATCTCGGCCGGGATCTCGGCCATCGAGGAAATGAGCGAGACCATGCGCAGGATGCCCAGCGGCTGCACGCCCGAGCCCGCGGGGCCGTCGGTGCCCAGAATCACGCGGTGCGGGCACTTGAGCTCGATGGCCGCGCGCGCCGCGCCGATGGCCACGCGCTCGTTGCCGTTGTGCACGATCTCGATGCCGCGCGTGCTCTTCTCGCACAGCTCGCACACATGCTTCATCGGCAGCGAGGTGTGGCCGCCGTTGATGTGGCCGATGATGTCGGCGTCCGCCTCCAGCACCGTGTCCTTGTCGATGTAGCCCGAACCCGGCACCGAGGGGCCGCCAGTGTGGATGGTGCTCTGCATGCCGTACTTGCGCGCCCAGGCCACCATCTCCTTGGCCTCGTAGCCGGCCTTGACGGTGCCCAGGCCCACTTCGCCCAGCAGGCCCACGCCGGCCTCGGCCAGTTCCTTGAAGTCGCTCTCGACCATGCCCTTCTCGATGACCGGGGCGCCGGCCAGCACCTTCACGCCACCGGGGCGGAAGGCATCGAAGGCGCGCTGCGCGGTGATGGCCAGCGCCTTCAGGCCCACGATGTCCTTGGGGCGGCCGGGGTAGTGCACCTCGCCGGCGGAAATCATGGTGGTCACGCCGCCGTTCATGCTCGACTCGATCCAGTTGAGCTGGCTCTGGCGCGGCGTCCAGTCGCCGGCCACGGGGTGCACGTGGCTGTCGATGAGGCCGGGGGCGACGCAGGTCTTCTTCGCGTCGATGACCGTCTTCGCGCCTTCGGTGTCGCAGTCCTTCTCCTTGCCGACTGCCACGATCAGCCCGTCGTTCACCACGATGGTGTCGGCATCCAGGATGGGCTTGTCGATGTCGCCCGAGAGAAGGAGACCGATGTTGCGGATGACTACCTTGCCCGACTTGCCGCCGGCTGCTGCTTCTGCCATGACTTATCTTCCTCGTGGGTTGCTGCGTTCACTACTTCTTCTTCGGCAGACGTGCCCGCATCCACCGTGCGCAGCACCGTCTCGATGACGAATTGTTCCCAGTGCGCGACGGCCTCGGGGCTCTCGAGCGGCTCGCCCATGAAGGCGCTGAGCGTGTAGCGGTTCGAGGTGTAGAAGTAGCCCGTGGCCGCAATGAGCAGGTACAGGTCGCGTGCGGAAACGCTGGCGCGAAACAGGCCCTGCTTCACGCCGGCCTCGACGATGCGCTCGATGATCGCGATGGCATGCGAGGAATACTCCCGCGCCCGCAGCGACTTGGAGATGTGCTTGCCCTTGTGCAGGTTCTCGGTGTTGAGCAGCGTGACGAAGTCGGGGTTGCGCCGGTAGTAGCCCAGCACGAAGCGGATGAAATCGGTCAGCGCCTCCACCGGGCGCGATTCGTCCAGCGCGAGGGCGGCCTCGGCCTCGTCCATGCGGCGGTAGATGCCTTCGATCACCGCGATGAACAGGCCCTCCTTGCTGCCGAAGTAGTAGTAGATCATCCGGTCGTACGAGTTGGCCGCCTTCGAGATCTTCTCGACGCTGCCGCCGTCGTAGCCGTACTTCGCAAACACCTTGGTGGCCGCGCGCAGGATGCTGTCGCGCGTGGCCTCGGCCTGCGCCTCGCGCACGCCGGTGCGGCGCGTGGGCGCCTTCGTGGTGCGTGATGAGCCTTTGGCCTCGGCCATTTTTTCTGAAGGAGTCAGTCCGCCTTATTTTTCGGCGAAGGCGCGCTCGACGACGTAATCGCCCGGCGTGCTGGTATTGCCTTCCTTGAAGCCGCGCTCTTCCAGGATGTGCTTCATGTCCACCAGGAGGCCCGGGCTGCCGCACAGCATCACGCGGTCTTCGGCGGGGTTGAGCGGGGGCAGGCCCAGGTCGTCGGTGAGCTTGTTGGTGGTGATCAGGTCGGTCACGCGGCCCTGGTTGCGGAACTCCTCGCGCGTCACGGTGGGGTAGTAGAGCAGCTGCTTGGCAACCATCTCGCCCAGGAACTCGTGCTTGGGCAGGTGGTCGACCACCAGGTCGTGGTAGGCCAGCTCGTCCACCTGGCGCACGCCGTGCACCAGGATGACCTGCTCGAACTTCTCGTAGGTGTCGGGGTCGCGGATGATGCTCATGAACGGTGCCAGGCCCGTGCCGGTGCCGAACATGTACAGGCGCTTGGCCGGCAGTGTGTAGTCGATCAGCAGCGTACCGGTGGGCTTGCGGCCCACGATGATGGTGTCACCCACCTGGATGTGCTGCAGCCGCGAGGTGAGGGGACCTTCCTCCACTTTGATCGAGAGGAACTCCAGGTGCTCCTCGTAGTTGGGGCTGACGATGCTGTAGGCGCGCAGCAGCGGCTTGTTGTTGACCTTCAGCCCGATCATGGTGAAGTGGCCGTTGGAAAAACGCAGGGCCGGGTCGCGCGTGGTGGTGAAGGTGAACAGGCGGTCCGTCCAGTGGTGGACGGACAGAACGCGTTCTTCGCTGAATGCACTCATACGAATCTCAACAGGTCAGTTGGTGGAAAAGGCGGGTGCAAGACACATGCCGGATGCTGCCTCTGCTTCCGGCATGCCCATGAACGGTGCGCCCCGCTGGCTGCTGGCTGGGATGGCGCGGCTCTTTGAACCCGAGCCCTCGATTGTCGCTGCTTCGCCGCCACGCAGGAAAAACACCATTGCATGCCCTCATTTCGTTTGCTACATTGATTTCATGTAGTGAATGCAACATGAACGTGTAGCGGATGCTACATGCGAGGCCCGATCCTTGCAAGGCTTCGTACTCAACTTCGAGATCGCCCCGATGACCGAACACACCAAGACCGACGGCCTGCCCGGTATCGACATGCCGACGCAGGTCGATGCCGAACTGCGCAGCGCCCCGCGCAACGAGCGCATGAGCGCCAGCAAGATCGAATGCAACGCCTGTCCGGTGCTGTGCCAGATATCGGAAGGCCGCACCGGCGCGTGCGATCGCTACGCCAACCGCGGCGGCGCCCTGGTGCGGGTCGACCCGGTGGTGCTGCTGCGGCGCGAGCTGGCCAGCGAGGCGCCCGCGCTGGTGCCTTTCGCCGCCAGGGAAGAAGGCGAGGCCGCCCCCGCGCAGCAGCCCGACTGGAACGGCGACCTGCTGCTGGCCGACGAAGTCTTCGTCACCGGCGTGGGCTCCTCCACCACCTACCCCGACTACAAGCCCGCGCCCTTCATCGTGGCTTCCAAGGCGCAGGGCGTGGACATGGTGACGGTGGTCACCGAGGGCATCTTCAGCTACTGCAGCTTCAAGGTGAAGATCGACACCGACCGCTTCCTGGGGCCGGAGCAGGCCAACGTCCGCTACAAAGGCGAGGTGGTCGGCCACGTCACCACCGCCGAATACGGCTCGCAGATGCTCTCGCTGGGCGGGGTGCACCACCTCACCGGCGGCAGCAAGAAGGAAGGCCGCATGACGGTGGAGCTGATGCAGCTGCTGGGCAACAAGCAGGCGGTGGAATGCACCATCGACGGCGGCGCCAGCCTGGTGGTGCAGGCCGGCCGCGCGCCCATCGTCAACGGCGTGCAGGAGCAGCGCATGCGGGTGGGCTGCGGCTCGGCCGCGGTGGGCATCTTCGCCCGCCAGCTGCGCGACCTGTGCGACGAGGTGGTGGTGGTGGACGACCACATCACCGGCGTGCTCACCGAGCACCAGGCCGGCCGCTGCCTCGACATGGCGCCCTCGGGCATCCAGATGCGCGGGCGCAAGTCCACACCGGGCCGCTATTTCCAGGTGGCCAACCCCGGCACCGGCTGGGGCGGCACCGACATTGCCGATCCGCTGTCCATCATCGAAGGCTGGGAAGAGGGCGTTGCGCGCCCGGGCCTGCGCCTGTTGATGACCTCCACCACCGGCGAGCATGCGCAGTGGTTCGTGCTCGACGAGCAGCTGCGACCGGTGGAGCAGGACATGCCCGCTGAAGTGCGCCGCGTGGTCGACCGCATCGGCGAGAACTGCGAGCCCTCGCTGTGCACCGTCTTGTTCCTGGGTGGCGCGGGCGGCTCGCTGCGCGCCGGCGTCACCGAGAACCCGGTGCTGCTCACCCGCGCGATCAAGCAGGCGCTGGTCAACGTGACTTGCGGCGGCGCACCCGCGTATGTGTGGCCGGGCGGCGGCATCACCGTCATGGCCGACGTCATGCGCATGCCCGACATGAGCTTCGGCACCGTGCCCACGCCGGCCATCGTGGCGCCCATCGAATTCACCATGCGCCAGTCCGACTATGCGGCGCTGGGCGGCCACATGGAGCATGTGTTCTCGCTCGAGCAGGCACTGGCGCGCGGCGCATGGCACAACGACGGTGCGCCGCAGGCACGCCGCTGGGCCGCCATGGACCCGGCCAACCCCTGGCCCATCGGCCACGCGCCGATGCTGGGCTGACGACAAGCCACGGATCCGCCCATGCCCGCAGAACGCATCCCGCTCGACGACGGCCGCTGGCACTGGCAGCACGGCCCGATCGACATCGTGGTGCAGGCCGAAGGCGACGCGCCGGCGCTGGCCGAGGCGCACGAGGCCGCATGGCAGCGCTTTGCCGGCATCCTCGACGAGCTCGTGGGCGAACTTCGCTTGCTGCGCCTGCCCGTCGCGCCGCGGCAGGCGCTGAACGGCCCGATGGCGCAGCGCATGTGGCGCGCCTGCGCCGAGGCGAGCAGCGCGGTGGGCTCGCCCTTCATCACGCCGATGGCCGCGGTTGCCGGTTCAGTGGCGCAGGAACTCATCGCTTTCTATCAACGCCCCGGCATCCGCCGCGCGTGGATCAACAACGGCGGCGACATCGCGCTGCACCTGGCGCCCGGCGAGGCGGCGCGCGTGGGCGTGTTCGCCGACCTGGCGCGCTTCGATCCCCTGTCGCACCGCGGCCCGCTGCAGACCGACGGCCAGTTCGAGGTGCGCGCCGAATCGCCGGTGCGCGGCATTGCCACCAGCGGCTGGCGCGGCCGCAGCTTCTCGCTGGGCATTGCCGACAGCGTCACCGTGCTGGCGGCCAGCGCATCGCAGGCCGACGCGGCCGCCACGCTCATCGCCAACGCGGTGGACGTGCAGGACGAGGGCATCCGCCGCCTGCCGGCCAATGAATGCAAGGACGACAGCGACCTGGGAAATATCCCGGTCACCGTCGACGTCGCACCGCTGGCGCCGACGCAGGTGCAGCATGCACTGGCCGCGGGCGTGCTGCAGGCGCGCGCGCTGCAGCGCGAGGGGCTTGCGTGGGCCGTGGCTCTGGTTTGTCAGGGGCAATGGCGCGTCGTGCAGCCGCTAAGCTTGCCGGTTCAGGGAGATCCAGCGGCATTGCCGCCGACGTTCACGCAGGGCCACGCAGTTGGTTCAGTATTTGCTTAATGAAAAGCGAAGGCACCAGAAGTCCATGATCGAAATACGTCGCGTGTTCACCCAGGTCGAACACATCTTCCACGAGTTCGGGCCGCGGCCCGAAAAGCCGCTGGTGCGCGGCGCCATCGGCGCGGTGCTCACCAATCCCTTCGCCGGCCGCTACGAGCCCAACATCCTTCCCATGATGGACTTGTTGGAGCCGGTGGGCGTGGACATGGCGCACCGCCTGCACGAGGCGATGGACGTGCCGCTGGAGCGCCTCGCCACCTACGGCAAGGGCGCCATCGTGGGCGCGGCCGGCGAGCTGGAGCACGGCGCGCTGTGGCATGTGCCCGGCGGCTATGCCATGCGCGAGCTGCTGGGGTGGAAGGGTGACCGCGCGGCCTACAAGGCCGGCACCGTCGACGAGAAGAAGACCGGCCAGCCGGGCAATGCGCTGTCCATCGTGCCCTCCACCAAGAAGGTGGGGCCGCCGGGCGCGACGCTGGACGTGCCGCTCACCAACATCAACGCCAGCTATGTGCGCGGGCAGTTCGACGCCATCGAGGTGCGCGTGCCGGGCGCGCCGGCGGCCGACGAGATCATCTTCATCCTCGCGATGTCGACCGGCTACCGCGTGCACGACCGCGTGGGCGGCCTGCGCGCCGAGAACATTGCCAAGTGGGACGGATTGCGTTGATCTGGCGCATCCAAAAAATGAACGACGAGAACGGGACACACACCATGAGCGCCAGCATTCGCAAACTGATCGTGCAGGTCGACGAGACCCGCCAGGAAATGGGCAAGACCATCGAGCCGCCGACCCGCCGCGCGGTGGCCATCGCCGTCATCGAGAACCCCTACGCAGGCCGCTACAGCGAGTCGCTGGACGAGCTCATCGCCATCGGCGAGGAGCTGGGCGGCCTGCTGGGCGAGAAATGCGTCAAGGCGCTGGGCATCGCGCCCGGCGCGGCGCAGAGCTACGGCAAGGCAGCCATCGTCGGCGAGGCGGGCGAGCTGGAGCATGCCGCCGCCATCCTGCACCCCAAGCTGGGCGCGCCGCTGCGCGCGGCGGTGGAGAAGGGCGCCGCGCTGGTGCCTTCGGCCAAGAAGCGGGGCACGCTGGGCACCGCCATCGACGTGCCGCTGGGCCACAAGGACGCGGCCTTCGTGCGCAGCCATTTCGACGCCGTGGAGGCCCGCGTGTCGGATGCGCCGCGCGCCAACGAGATCGTGGTGGCCGTGGCCGTCACCGACAGCGGCCGGCCGCTGTCGCGCATCGGCGGCCTGCAGGTCTCCGAGATCAAAGGCGAGGACGGCCTTCGCTGAAGGCTGGCCGCAGACACATCCCCATTTGCTTTGTTGATCCCCTGACGAACCCTAGGAGAAAACCGATGAAATCCCTGCGCTTCGCTGCCTTGCGCGCGCTCTCGCTGGCCGCGCTCACCGTGGCGCTCGTTCCTGCTCATGCCCAGGGCGTGATCAAGATCGGCGAGATCAACAGCTACAAGGCGCAGCCCGCCTTCCTGGAGCCCTACAAGAAGGGCATGGAGCTGGCCGTCGAGGAAATCAACAAGGCCGGCGGCGTCAACGGCAAGAAGCTGGAGCTGATCTCGCGCGACGACAACGGCAACCCCGGCGACACCGTGCGCCTGGCCGAAGAACTCGTCTCGCGCGAGAAGGTGGACGTGCTGGCCGGCGCCTTTTTGTCCAACACCGGCCTGGCGCTGACCGACTTCGCCAAGCAGAAAAAATTCTTCTACCTGGCCGGCGAGCCCCTGACCGACAAGATCGTCTGGGGCAACGGCAACCACTACACCTTCCGCCTGCGCCCCTCGACCTACATGCAGGTCGCCATGCTGGTGCCCGACGCCGTGAAGGCCAAGAAGAAGCGCTGGGCGCTGGTCTATCCCAACTACGAATACGGCCAGTCGTCCATCGCCACCTTCAAGCAGCTGATGAAGGCGGCCCAGGCCGACGTGGAGTTCGTGGCCGAACAGGCCACGCCGCTGGGCAAGGTGGATGCCGGCAGCGTGGTGCAGGCGCTGGCCGATGCCAAGCCCGACGCGATCTTCAACGTGCTGTTCGGCGCCGACCTCTCCAAGTTCGTGCGCGAGGGCAACACGCGCGGCCTGTTCAAGGACCGCACGGTGGTCAGCGTGCTCACCGGCGAGCCCGAGTACATGGACGCGCTCAAGGACGAGGCGCCCACCGGCTGGATCGTGACGGGCTACCCCTGGTACTCGCTCAAGACGCCCGAGCATGACGCGTGGATGAAGGCCTACCAGGGCAAGTACAGCGACTACCCGCGCCTGGGCTCGGTGGTGGGCTACTCCATGATCCATTCGCTGGCGGCCGGCATCAAGAAGGCGGGCGGCACCGACACCGAGAAGCTGGTGGCCGCCTTCAGCGGCCTGGAGCTGATGTCGCCCTTCGGCAAGATCCAGTACCGCGCGCAGGACCACCAGTCCACCATGGGCGCCTATGTCGGCGTGACCAAGAACGAGGGCGGCAAGGGCGTGATGGTCGACTACAGCTACAAGGATGGGGCCAAGTTCCAGCCGTCCGACGACGAAGTGAAGAAGCTGCGCGCGGCTGAGTGAATGACTTCCTCCTCTCCCCTCTGGGGAGAGGTTGGGTGCGGGGCACGCGCCGCGTCTGAAAAAAGTGCACGCCATATCAACGCCACCGCATGCCCTCACCCCAACCCTCTCCCAGCGGGAGAGGGAGTAAGAGAAAGAACCAGGACTTTTCCGAATGAGTTTTTCCGGCTTCATCGTCCAGCTGCTCAACGGGCTGGCCGGCGCATCGTCGCTTTTCCTGGTGGCGGCGGGGCTGTCGCTGATCTTCGGCGTCACCCGCATCGTCAACTTCGCGCACGGCTCGTTCTACATGGTGGGCATCTACATCGCCTACACGCTGACCGACCGGCTGGGCGGCACGCTGGGCTTCTGGCCGGCGCTGCTGCTGGCGGCGGTGGCGGTGGGTGTGCTGGGCGCCGTCATCGAGGTGCTGCTGCTGCGCCGCATCTACAAGGCGCCGGAGTTGTTCCAGCTGCTGGCCACTTTCGCGCTGGTGCTGGTGATCAAGGACGCATCGCTGTGGATCTGGGGGCCTGACGAACTGCTGGGCCCGCGCGCGCCGGGGCTGCGCGGCGCCGTCGAGATCCTGGGGCGGCAGTTTCCCAGCTACGACCTGTTCCTCATCGTCGTCGGGCCGGTGGTGCTGGGCCTGGTGTGGCTGCTGCTTACGCGCACCCGCTTCGGCACGCTGGTGCGCGCGGCCACGCAGGACCGCGAGATGGTCAGCGCCCTGGGCGTGAACCAAGCCTGGCTCTTCACCGCAGTGTTCGCCCTCGGCGCCTTCCTGGCCGGCCTGGGCGGCGCGCTGCAGCTGCCGCGCGAGCCGGCCACGCTCGAGATGGACATGCTCACCATCGGCGCGGCCTTCGTCGTGGTGGTGGTGGGCGGCATGGGCTCGCTGCCCGGCGCCTACCTGGCCGCACTGCTGGTGGCCGAGCTCAAGGCGGTGTGCATCTGGCTGGGCGTGGTCGACATCCTGGGCGTCAGCGTGTCTTTCTCCAAGCTCACGCTGATGGTGGATTTCCTGGTCATGGCGGTGGTGCTGGTGTGGCGGCCCTGGGGCCTCATGGGCCGGCCGCAGGCGCCCAGCCGCTATGTGGGCACGCCGGAGGCGCCGCTGCGCCGGCCTTCCACTTCCTATGTCGCTTCGGTGGCGGCGCTGGCGCTGCTGCTGGCGGCCATGCCGCTGTTCACCGATGCGTCGTCCTACACCACGGTGCTGGCCATCGACCTGATGGTGGCCGCCCTGTTCGCCACCAGCCTGCACTTCATCATGGGCCCGGCGGGCATGCATTCCTTCGGCCATGCGGCCTACTTCGGCCTGGGTGCCTACGGCGCCGCGCTGCTGGTGCGCGCCAGCGGCATGCCGATGGAGCTGGCGCTGGTCGTCGCGCCGCTGGTGGCGGGGCTGGGCGCGCTGGTGTTCGGCTGGTTTGCGGTGCGGCTGTCGGGCGTGTACCTGGCCATGCTCACGCTGGCCTTTGCGCAGATCACCTGGGCCATCACCTACCAGTGGGACAGCTTCACCGGCGGCAGCAATGGCCTGACCGGCGTGTGGCCCTCGCAACTCTTCTCGGACAAGCGCATGTACTACTGGCTCACGCTGGTACTCACGGGGCTGGGCATCTGGTGGCTGCGCCGCGTGCTGTTCTCGCCCTTCGGCTTTGCGATGCGCGCGGGCCGCGATTCGCTGCTGCGCGCCGACGCCATCGGCATCGACGTCAAGCGCATGCAGTGGGCGGCCTTTGTGGTGGCCGGCGCCGTGGGCGGGCTGGCCGGGGCGCTGTTCGCCTTCTCCAAGGGCAGCATCTCGCCTGAAGTGCTCAACGTCACCAAGTCGGTCGACGGCCTGGTGATGGTGCTGCTGGGCGGCATCCAGACGCTGGCCGGGCCGGTGGTGGGTGCGGTGACCTTCAGCTGGCTGCACGACACTGTCGCGCGCGGCACCGACTACTGGCGCGCCATGCTCGGCGGCATCATCCTGCTGCTGGTGCTGCTGTTCCCGCAGGGCATCGCGGGCTTCGTGCAGCAGGTGGCGCAGCGGCTGCGGCCTGCGCCGGCTCCCGTGCCTGAATCCGCGCCGGTTTCGGCATCGCCCGCCGCGCCTGTCGCGGCCGCTGCGAAGGAGGTGCAGGCATGACGACGCGAACCAACCACGACGTGCTGCTGCAGGTGCGCGATCTGGGCAAGTCCTTCGGCGGCGTGAAGGCAGTGGACGGCATCAGCTTCGACCTGCATGCGGGCGAGCTGCTGGCCTTCATCGGCCCCAACGGCGCCGGCAAGTCCACCACCTTCAACATGGTCAACGGGCAGCTGCGCGCCAGCCAGGGCTCGATCCGGCTCGGCGGCGAAGAACTCATCGGCAAGGCGCCGCGCGACATCTGGCGCCTGGGCGTGGGCCGCACCTTCCAGATCGCCGAGACCTTCGCATCGCTGACGGTGGTGGAGAACGTGCAGATGGCGCTGCTCTCGCACGACCGCAAGCTCTTTTCGATGTGGCGCCGCGCGGCCGACCACCGGCGCGAGGATGCGCTCGAACTGCTCGACCAGGTGGGCATGAAGGCACAGGCCGACCGGCCCTGCAGCGAACTGGCCTACGGCGACGTCAAGCGCGTGGAGCTGGCCATCGCCATGGCCAACGACCCCAAACTGCTGCTCATGGACGAGCCCACCGCCGGCATGGCGCCCAAGGAGCGCAACGACCTGATGGCGCTGACCAAGCAGCTCGTCATCGAGCGCAACATGGCGGTGCTCTTCACCGAGCACAGCATGGACGTGGTCTTCGCCTATGCCGACCGCAGCATCGTGCTGGCGCGCGGGCGCCTCATCGCCGAGGGCAAGCCGCTGGAGATCCGCGACCACCCGAAGGTGCAGGAGGTGTACTTCGGCAGCGGCAAGACTTTCGAGAAGATCGCCCATGAGGCGGCCGCCGTGAACGCAGCGCTGGAAGCACAAGCATGACCAAGACCGAACCCCCAGTCCTGCTCGAAGCAAAAAGCCTGTGCGCCTGGTACGGCGCCGCGCAGATCCTCTACGACGTCGACCTGCAGGTGCGCCGCGGCGAAGTGGTCGCCCTCATGGGCCGCAACGGCGCCGGCAAGTCCACCACGCTCAAGGCGCTGATGGGCATGCTGGCCAAGCGGCGCGGCGCCATCCGCTTCCTGGACCACGACATCTCCCGGGCCGAGCCGCACCATGCCGCGCGCCTGGGCCTGGGCTTCGTGCCGGAAGACCGGCGCGTGTTCACCGACCTGACGGTGACCGAGAACCTCGAGGTGGGCCGCCAGGCCGGTCGCCAGTGGGCCGACGGCACCGACGCACCGCACTGGACGCCCGAGAAGCTGTACAAGCTCTTCCCCAACCTGGGCGAGATGCCCAACCGGCCGGGCGGGCGCATGAGCGGTGGCGAGCAGCAGATGCTCACCGTGGCGCGCACGCTCATGGGCAACCCCTATCTGGTGCTGCTGGACGAGCCCTCGGAAGGCGTGGCGCCGGTCATCGTCGAGCAGATGGCGCACATGATCCTGGAGCTCAAGGCCCACGGCGTGTCCATCCTGCTGTCGGAGCAGAACATGCACTTCGCCGAGCTGGTGAGCGACCGCGCCTACGTGCTGGAAAAAGGCCAGATCCGCTTCGAAGGCTCGATGGCCGAACTCGCGGCCAACGAGCAGGTCCGCCGTACCTATCTCAGCGTCTAGCATGAAGCTCACCCCCAGTCTTCGCGCACTTCGTGTCGCTCCGCCAACCCCCTTCCAGGGGGCAACACCGACGGCCCGGCAAAGCCGGTTCCGTGGTGTTCCTGGTTCTTCTTCCAGTTCCTAACAGGAGTCCATGCCATGCATCGCAGAACCCTCGTGAAATCCGCTGCAGCCCTCGGGCTGGCTGGTGGCTTCGGCAGCGTCTCTCTCAGCGCCTTCGCGCAGGCCAAGGTCAAGCCCAATGCGAAGTCCGCGCTCATCGTGGTGGATGTGCAGAACTGTTTCATCGACGGCGGCACGCTGCCGGTGAAGGGTGGGGCCGAAGTGGTGCCGGTCATCAACAAGCTGGCCGATTCGTTCGAGAACATCGTCGTCACGCAGGACTGGCACACGGCCGGCCATGCGTCCTTTGCCAGCACGCACGCGGGCAAGAAGCCCTTCGAGACCACCAAGCTGAGCTACGGCACGCAGGTGCTGTGGCCCGACCACTGCGTGCAGGGCACGGAAGACGCCGCCCTCAACAAGGACCTGAAGCTGCCCACGGCGCAGGTGATCATCCGCAAGGGCTTCCACAAGAACGTGGACAGCTATTCCGCCTTCGAGGAGGCGGACCGCAAGACCTCCACCGGCCTGGCCGGCTACCTCAAGCAGCGCGGCATCAACACCGTGTTCGTCACCGGCCTGGCCACCGACTTCTGCGTGGCCTGGACCGCGCTGGATGCACGCAAGCTGGGCTTCCAGGTGTACGTGATCGAGGATGCCACCCGCGCCATCGACCTGAACGGCTCGCTGGCCGCCGCCTGGAAGCAGATGAGCGCCAAGGGCGTCAAGCGCATCCAGTCTTCCGACATCGTTGCTGCCTGAGCCACGCCCGCCTTCGATGCCCGCACTGGCGCTCACCGTCAACGCGCGCGAGGTCGTGCTCGACCACGTGCCGCGCGAGGCGAGCCTGCTGCATGTGCTGCGCAATGACCTGAATCTCAACGGCCCCAAGTACGGATGCGGCCTGGGGCAGTGCGGCGCCTGCACGGTGCATGTGGATGGCGTGGCGGCGCGTGCCTGCGTGATTCCGGCCCACGGCGTGGCGGGGCGCGCGATCACCACGCTGGAAGGCCTCGGCAGGCGTGGTCTTTGGCACCCGGTGCAACTGGCCTTCGAGCAGGCGCAGGCGGCGCAGTGCGGCTATTGCCTCAACGGCATGGTGATGCAGGCGGCGGCGCTGCTGGCGCGCGAGCCGCACCCCAGCGAAGCGCGCATCCGCGACGAACTCTCGGGCAACCTGTGCCGCTGCGGCACGCATGTCGAAATCCTGGATGCCGTGGCGCGCGCGGCGGAGCTCATGAATGCCGAGTCTTCCTCCCTCCCCCGCTGGGGGAGGGCAGGGGTGGGGGCTGGCAGCGTTGGCATGCGCCCTGTGTTTGACGAAGGGCGCGC
>NZ_BCUU01000104.1 GCF_001591385.1 Variovorax soli NBRC 106424 | reverse complement strand
AGCGACCAGCGCGCGCGCGCAGCGCCGGCGCGCCAGCGCTCGCGCGAGGGCTGCGAAGGCACGTCGCCCACTTCGACATAGAGCGCCGAGTGCTCGCGTGGGTCGAGCAGCATCTCGAATTCCGCAAGCCGCGCGCTCAGCCTGCGCGGATCGTGCGAGAAGCTGAGCACCACTTCCCGCTGCACCTGGTCCAGTCCCTCGTAGCGGATGGCGACGCTGCGTCCCCCGATCCGGCCGGTCTCCAGGTTGCCGCGTCGGCTGCGCGTCTGGCCGCGCACCTCGAACATGTCGCGGAAATCGGCATCGAAGAGCAGCTGCAGCGGCAGCCGGATGCCGAAGTCGCTGTAGTTCGTCAGGCGCAGCCGCTCGTACAGGCGGCCGTCCCACAGGAACCTGCGGCGCTCGATGTGGATGACGCCCTCCGGCGCGGACACTTCGCCCAGCGGGGGCAGGGGCCGGTTGGTCAGGTTGGCCGTGAACAGCGCGTTGTCCTGCGTCACGGCACTGGACAGCAGCGCGGGATGCGCGCCGTTGATGAGCAGGCGGAACGACGACAGCAGGCGGGTGTCGTTGTGGAACAGCCCGTCGCCTTCGCCCGTCACGTCGCCGACGGCGTCGGCCACGATGAAGGTGTCGCCTTCCTTGAGGACGTACAGCCGCTGTCCGGCGCGTGCCGGCGGTGCCGGCCATACGTCCTGCGAGTCGTCAACCACGGCGGTGGCGCGCTGGGCGCTTTCCTCAGGAGTCATGCAGCCTCGCTTTCCAGCCATGCCTCGCCTTCGACAGAGGCGAGCTGCCTGTACAACCGAACATAGCGGCTCGCCATGGCATCCGCGGTGAAGTGGTTTTCGAAGGCGGCGCGGATCTGCGCGCGCGAGAGCTTGTCCACCGCATGCACGGCCGCCACGGCCTGCGCCATGTCTTCGACGATCCATCCCGTGCGGCCATGCTTGACCACTTCAGGCACCGAGCCGCAGTTCCACGCGATCACCGGCGTGCCGCACGCCATGGCCTCGACCATGACCAGGCCGAAAGGCTCGGGCCAATCGATGGGGAAGAGCAGGGCACGCGCGTTGCCCAGGAACCCGGCCTTCTGGTCGTCGTCGATCTCGCCGATGAAGCTCACCAGCGGATGGTCCAGCATCGGGCGAATGCGCTGCTCGAAGTACTCGCGGTCCACCCGGTCCACCTTGGCCGCAAGACGGATGGGGATGCCGGACGCGATGGCGATCTCGATGGCGCGGTCGGGGCGTTTTTCCGGCGAGATCCGCCCGAGGAATGCCAGGTAGTTGCCGTCGCCGCGCGCGTGGAAGCGATAGCCCTGCGGGCTGATGCCATGGTGGACCGTCTCCAACCAGTTGGCATCCGGCAGGTGGATGCGTTGCCGGTCGGAGATCGACACCAGCGGAAACATCGGCCAGCGCGAATAGGCCTGTCGCAGGTCGGCGATGTCGAGCCGGCCGTGCAAGGTGGTCAGCGTGCGCGACGCCATGGACTCGAAGAGCGGGAAGTGCAGCATGTCGGTGTGGAAGTGCAGCACGTCGAATTCGTCGCCGCGCAGGCGCACCTCGTGGAGCAAGGCCAGGTGGCTGGCCAGGTCGGACACCAGGCCGGTGTTGTCCAGCCTCAGCGGCCGGCTGCGGGCGGCGACCAGGCGGGCCGAGGTCTTCGACTCGCCGGCGGCAAACAGCGTGACCTGGTGCCCCTGCGCAACCAGCGCTTCCGTGAGGTGCGATACCACCCGCTCGGTGCCACCGTACAGACGCGGCGGAACCGCTTCACACAGTGGCGCGATCTGGGCGATCTTCATGGGGGGGCTCCGTTGTAGGACTCGGAAGAATTCAGCTTCGCAGCCCGGTCAATCGAAGTCGATGGCAGCGCGTCGACGCGCCCTGTGGGTGGCCGGCACCACGGGTTGTCGGCACCGCCTGACGGGAGTCGCGAGGAAAAGCCGGGCGAGGGCGGTGCGCCCGCTCGATCAGGCGCACCCCGTGGCTGTCATCCGCTGGCGTGGGCTCCAGCGATCGCCCATGCATCCACCTTCGACTTTGCAAGGCACCTCAGGCGATCGAGCACCTCCTTCGGCCGGCGCCGGTTGCTTCCGAGGGACAGCCGCGCCTTGAATGCGTTGCCGGCAAACAGGTCGGCATGGCCGAAGATGTTGTCTCCGTCCCGGTCCAGTCGGATGCGTATCAGGACGCCTCGGTATCGGATGGGGCGTGTGCTGGCTGCGCTCATGGCGTCCTCCTTACGTCCAGCGTGTGCCAAGCGCACGCTGCAGCCGGTAGCGCCACCCGGCCGCCGCTGCATGCGGCAGGCTCGGCTGCGAGTCGGGGAAGGAGAATCGCGCAAGCTCCTCGCGGCCTTTCTGGGTGATCGCGAGCACCTGAGCGGCGCACGGGCTTCCAGAAAGCGTGAGCGGATCAGAAGGGGCGGGGGTCAAGGCAATCACCAGGCCTGCCGCCCGCAGGAGCTTGATCTGATCGATTTCGGCTGGGGTGTGGAAAGTGGCCGGCAGCCGGGAGCCGGCAAGCTGTTTGAGCATGTCCATGGCCATTGCAGGGTCCTCCTTTTCTCGACGACCAAAGTGGAACGGCGAAAAAATAAGGATTGCGGCGCGGATGTTCAAGCCCCGGGAACGCGTCGAAAAGTAACCGTCTTTTTCGGAAGAAACCGGGTAGAGGCCCCCCGTAAAAAAGGCGGGGCGAGCGGCATCAGCAGCGCGACTCGTGGCGCCGGTGTGCGCTCGCCCCGCCACGGGTGCCGGGGTTCTAACTCACGTCAACGGCGATTCGGCGCGGCTGGGCATGCTGCGCCTTCGGAATGCGCAGCGTCAGCACGCCGTTGGCCAGTTCCGCCGAGATCTTCTCCGTGTCCAGCTCCTTGCTCAGGGTGAAGGAGCGGTGGAAGCGCCCAACGCCCACCTCGGTATGCGTGGACTGCAACCCTTCAGGCAGGGTCAGGCCCACCTGCGCATCGATGGTGAGCGTGTCGGCCTCCACCTGGAGCTGCAGCTTGTCGCGCGAGACGCCCGGCAGGTCCGCATAGAGGGTGATGCCGGCGGCGTCTTCCGTCACGTCGACGGGTGGCGTGAGCGCGGCCTGGTCGTAGCGCTGCCAGTCCTTGGCGCCGTTGCGCTCGGGTTCGTTTCGGGTGCTCAGGTTGTCGGTGGTCATGGCAGTCCTCCTTCAATGCACGGTGATGCGCCGCGGCTGGGCGGCCGCCTGGCGCTGGATGGTGATCTGCACGATGCCGTCGCGGTACTTGGCCTGCACGGCGTCGACATCCGCGTCCTCGGGCAGGGTGATCACCCGGCGGAAAGCCCCTTCGAAGCGCTCGTTGATGTGCACCGCCGCCTTGTTGCCATTGTTGTCGGCGGCGCCGCCCAGCTTGCTCTTTCGCTCTCCGGCGATGGTGAGCACGCCGCGCTCCAGCTGCACGTCCAGCGTCGAAGGGTCAAGGCCCGGTGCGAAGGCATAGATCTCGATCGCGCTGGGCGTGCTTCCGACGTTCAGTGCCGGAAAGCCCGTGCGGCCGAAGCCGCGGATGGTGGGAGACAGATCGAAGGCCTGCTGCATTTCGCGTTGCAGGCGATCCATCTCCGCAAACATGTCGCGAGAAAACAAGGATCGGTACATGGCGAAACCTCCGTGAAAATGAAGATCGAAGCCCGGCCTGCTGCCGGCCTTCGACGTGGAAATAGCGTCGGCTGCGCAGCTTTCAAGACCTGCCGGTTCACGCCGCCAAGTGCGCGAGAATCGCCCGCATGTCGAACATCTATGACTCGCTGACGCGCGCCATCGCCGATCACTGGAAGGCCCACGAAAACCGGTACCCGCAGAAGGTGATCCTGCCTCCGGCGCAGCTGGAGGCGCTGATTGCGCTGCGGCAGACCGGCCTGCGCGGGCTCGGCGGCAAGGACTTGGCCGACGAGACGACGTTCCTGGGTGTGCCGCTCGAGCAGGACCCGGCAACCGCCGGCGTGCTGATCGCCCATGACGGCAGCGAGATTCCCATCGCCGTCCAGTGAACCTCTCGCCGTAGGCTATAATCCACAGCTTGCCTGCGCAGGGCAACGCCGAATCTCACGGCGGCACGTCGGACAAGAGCCACCACGACGAGAAAAACTATAGGTGACTCCTGCATGTGAATGTGCCGTAACGTGGGCCGCGTAAGTGCCCACGACCAAATTCACCAAGCCCGCCCCGAGCGGGCTTTTTCATGTCCGGAAAATGCCGCAGGTGCGGCTGGCCTCTTTCGTGGCGGCCAGGAAGGTCTGCAATCGACGGCTGGCCTCGGCGCGAAGCGTGCACACGGCTTCGATCTCGAGCGCATCGGGCGACCCATCGCCACGTAGCAATTCCATCAACATGCGTTCGGCCTGCAGCGCGCGTTGCGCAGCCGCATACCACTCCTGATGCAGGGCAGAAATTTCAGCGAGCATGAGCCTCTCCTGCGGGTGCGTTTCCGGCCTGGGGAGTCGTCGGCTCTCAAGTGCAAGGCACGAAGTTTGCGCTTTTTCAGGGTGTGTCTCACTGTACGCCAATGCCACAGGAGCCGGTGTAGGCAGTCATGCCAAGCAAGCCGGACCGGGCGGCGCTGTTACGAGTTTTCGGGTGCTGGCGTACCGGATGCTTACCAAAAAGGCTCTCAAGTAACACCGCGGGTCGGTTCAATCGGCGGCACAATATTTCCAGGATAATCGAAATATGGAAGAACATGATGTCGTGCGTTCCCTCTCGGCCCTTGCGCAGTCGGCTCGCCTGCAGGTGTTCCGCGCCCTGGTGATTGCCGGTCCCCGCGGCATGACCCCGGGCGTGATGGCCGAGGGGCTGGGCACGCCGGCCAACACCTTGTCCTTTCATCTCAAGGAGCTGCTGAACGCCGGCCTGGTCACCCAAGAGCGCCAAGGGCGCCATCTGATCTACCGGGCCTCGTTCCAGCACATGAATGCGCTGCTGGGCTACCTCACCGACAACTGCTGCCAGGGTGCCGCCTGCGAGGTTTCGGCGGATGCCTGCAGGTGCTGAATTTTTTCTGAGGCGAAACGCTCCATGACCACCAGCTCCGCCATCGCGGCCTCCTCGCAGACTCGTCCCGCCATCGGCTTCTTCGAGCGCTACCTCACCGCATGGGTCGGCCTGTGCATCGTCGTCGGCATCGCGCTGGGCCAACTGCTTCCGGGCGTCTTCCAGGCTGTGGCGCGCCTGGAGGTGGCCAGGGTCAACCTACCCGTCGGCTTGCTCATCTGGATCATGATCATCCCGATGCTGCTGAAGATCGACTTCGGCGCGCTCGGCCAGGTGCGCTCGCACTGGCGCGGCATCGGCGTGACCCTGTTCGTCAACTGGGCGGTCAAGCCATTCTCCATGGCGCTGCTCGGCTGGATCTTCATCCGGCATGTGTTTGCCGCGCACCTTCCTGCGCAGCAGCTGGACAGCTATGTCGCCGGCCTCATCCTGCTGGCCGCCGCGCCGTGCACGGCCATGGTGTTCGTGTGGAGCCAGCTGTGCAAGGGCGACCCCTATTTCACGCTCTCGCAGGTGGCGTTGAACGACGCCATCATGGTGCTCGCCTTCGCGCCCGTCGTGGCGCTGCTGCTCGGCCTTTCGTCGATCGCCGTTCCGTGGGACACGCTGCTGGTGTCGGTGGGCCTCTACATCGTGGTGCCGGTCATCATCGCGCAGGCCTGGCGCAAGGCGCTGCTGCGCCGTGGCGTGGAGCATTTGCAGACCGTGGTCGGCAGGCTCGGGCCGCTTTCCATCACCGCGCTGCTGCTGACGCTCGTCCTGCTGTTCGCGTTCCAGGGCGAAGCCATCCTGGCGCAGCCGCTCGTCATTGCCTTGCTGGCCGTGCCCATCTTGATCCAGGTGGTCCTGAACGCGGGCCTGGCGTACTGGCTGAACCGGAAGATGGGTGTGGCGCATTGCGTTGCCGGTCCGTCCGCGCTCATCGGCGCCAGCAACTTCTTCGAACTTGCGGTGGCAACGGCCATCAGCCTGTTCGGCTTTCAGTCGGGCGCGGCCCTGGCCACCGTCGTCGGCGTGCTCATCGAAGTGCCGGTGATGCTGGCGGTGGTCGCGGCCGTCAACCGTTCAGCCGGCTGGTACCAGCGCGGCCTGCACTAAAGAACCCCATGACCATCACGATCTATCACAACCCCGCATGCGGCACGTCGCGCAACGTGCTCGCCCTCATCCGCCACGCCGGCCTGGAGCCGACGGTCGTCGAATACCTGAAGGCGCCGCCCTCGAAGGACAAGCTCCGGCAACTGGTGGCGGCCATGGGCATCACGGTGCGCGAGTTGCTGCGCGAGAAGGGCACGCCCTATGCCGAGCTCGGCCTGGGCGACCCCAGGTTCTCCGATGACGAGCTTCTCGATTTCATCGGCCAGCATCCCATCCTCATGAACCGGCCGGTCGTCGAGACGCCGCTTGGCGCGAAGCTGTGCAGGCCTTCCGAAGAAGTTCTCGAACTGCTGCCAGTTGGCAAGCTGCCGCCCTTCACCAAGGAGGGCGGCGAAGCCGTCATCGATACGGGGGCGCGGCGCGGCTGATTCAAACCGTGCCTTGCCCGGCGGGCGCTGGCGAACCAGCGCCTCGAAGGCAGTAGCGCGCGCCGGTGCTACTTCATCGCCTGCTTGGCTGGTGCCGGCTCCCCGGTATAGCTCAGGGAAGGCAGCTCTGCCTTTGCCTTCTCCGGGGTCTCCAGCTCCACCACGATGCGCCCGACCAGCAGGCCGATCGAGGGCGAGGTGCGCAGGTACTTCGTCTCGCCAGCGGCCAGGCTGAAGCTCGCGGACTTTTCCGTCTCGGTCGACGTGGAGGCCGTGTAGTTGCCTGCCGACCGATCCACATAGAAGAACCCGCCAGGCTTAGAGGTGCCGACCACTTCGCCGTTGAGGCGGATGTCCGGCTGCACGGCCGCCCCCACCATGGATGAAGAGCGCAGGAAGTACACGCGGCCCTGGTCCGCCTTCAGGTTGGGCATCGAACTGGCCACCTCGTCGTACTTCGCGCCGGACGCGGCGCACCCTGCCAAGACCGCGACCAGGGTCGCTGCAGTTGCCAGTTTCAGAATTGCTTTCATTGGAGTTCTCCGGTTGTGGAAAGCTGGACAGGCTTGTCCAGTGGTGAATACCGGGCTTCGCCCGGCAGATAGAAGCCCTGGAGGGCGGCATGTCGGTCGACGACGAGATAGGCCTCATGCACCTGGCGGCCTTCGATGCTGAAAACAGAATCCACCGGGCGGTAGACCGCGCCCTGGGGAATGCGCCCCACGAGTCGCCACCGGCTGCCGGCCGCCAGGCTCCGGGAATAGCCGGTCGGCAATGCGAGGTCAGCGGGGGCGCGCAATTGAAGGTTGTTGGACTTGTCCGCCGAGGCCGCGGCAATGGGCGTGAAGTCCACCGGCGCGCTGGCAACCATGGGTGCACACGCGTTCAATGCGCATGCCGCGCAAAGCAAAGTGCCGATGCGCCAGAAATTGATGGGCAACGAGTGCGCCCGCTTCAACTGCCAGATGCCGATATGCACGCTTTTTTCCAATTCCGCTTGCCTGTGTGCGACGCACGATAGCTGCCGAACGGTTTTGTGAAAAACGACGTGTGGCTGTATTGATACAGGTGGTTACATGAAATGGATTATCCGAAAAGCGAAATCTATAGCTCATTTCGGATGGTTTGCTGGCTAACGCTGGGTCGAAACCCGTTGATAGAAAAACCAAAGCAGTACAAGGACATGTGAATATTCACGTTTTTGCGTTCCTCCTATCAGTATTAATAGGTCGCTGTGTGATGGAGTTTGCAAATAATGGTTGCCCAATTGAGGTGAATTGCTGATCGGTGATCCCGGCAATTGCCATGAATCCGAAAGTTTGCTGTCTTCCATCAATGCAGATGTCGAATATCCGCAAGACAAAATAAAAACACGAGCCTGGTTTCCAGGGGGATTCGGCTTGAATCGAAGCGGTGCTCACGACAACCGCGCGATTCGAGCTTTTTTTTGCCCCGTCCGATGACGAAAGGTCATCGCGAATCACTTGTCCAACTGGCCGGCGTAGTTCGTTTGCCCGAACATCCGCGCCGTGTTCGCAAGCCCCGCCGGCCACTTTGCCGGTTGCGCGCTTGCCGGCACATCAACCACGGACAACTGGAAATCCCTGAAGGCATGACGACGATCGACGTTCACACCCACATGTTCACCACGCGCTGGCTGGAGGCGCTCAAGGAAAAGGGCGGCGCCTACAACGTGCAGACCCGTCCCGACGGACAGCGCGAGATCTTCCGCGGCAACACCCCGGTGGTGATTCCGCAGAAGGGCCACTTCGACTGGGACCTGCGCATCGCGCACATGAACCAGGCCAAGGTCGACGTCTCGGTGGTGTCCTTGACCTGCCCGAACGTCTACTGGGGCGGCGAAGAAGTCAGCGTGATGGTGGCCCGCGAAGCCAACGACAACGTGGCCGACGCGCAGACGCAGCACCCCGACCGCATCCGCTGGTTCGCGTCGCTGCCGTGGGAATACCCGCAGCGCGCGGTGGAAGAGCTGGAGCGCGCCTGCGCACGCGGCGCGGTCGGCGTCATGGTGCTGGCCAACGTCTCGGGCAAGAGCCTGACCGACCCGATGTTCGCCCCGATCTGGCAGGCCATCGATGCGCGCAAGCTGCCGGTGCTGGTGCACCCCACCGATCCGCCGGGCGTCGACGCCATGGACATGACCCAGTTCGACCTGAGCTGGTCGGTGGGCTTCATGTTCGACACCACGCTGGCCATCACCCGGATGATCTTCGACGGCTTCTTCGACCGCTACCCGAACCTGAAGATCATCGCCTCGCACGGCGGCGGCACGCTGCCCTACCTGGTGGGACGCTTCGAGAAGGGCGACGAGGTCGAGCTGGCCTCGCGCCGCAAGATGAAGCACAAGCCCATCGACTACCTGCGCCACATCTACTACGACACCATCACCTACAACCTGGGGGCCTTGCGCTACCTGGTGTCGGTGGTGGGCGACGAGCATGTCATGTTCGGCACCGACTGGCCGCACTGGGTGCATGACACCAGCGGCTCCATGGCCAACACGGCCGCGCTGCCGGAGGCGTCGATGCGCGCCATCCGCTCGGGCAACGCACAGCGCATCTTCGCGTTCTGAGCGCAGGTCGCATCGCGCCGATCAGATCAACTACAAGAGGAGACAGACATGATCAACAGACGCCAAGCCATGGTCCTGGGCGGCGCTGCGCTCGCCGCCCCGGCCGCCACCTGGGCGCAGGACAGGACCGTGCGCATCATCGTGGGCTTTCCGCCCGGCGGCTCGGTCGATGTGGTGGCCCGGCTGCTGGCCGACAAGATGCGCGTGTCGCTGCAGCAAAGCGTGATCGTGGACAACAAGCCGGGGGCGGGCGGGCGCCTGGCCCTCGGCGAACTCAAGCGCTCGGCGCCCGACGGCAACACGCTGGTGCTCTCGCCCAGCGGGGCGCTGGTCATCCACCCGTGGCTCTACGAGAACCTGGGCTACGACACGGCCCGCGACTTCACGCCCATCGCCCAGGCGAGCACCTTCGACTTTGCGATCACCGCCGGCCCGGCCGCGCCCGCGGGCGACCTCAAGGCGGTGCTGGCATGGATGAAGGCCAACCCGCAGAAGGCCAACTTCGCCAGCTCGGGCGCCGGCACCGTGCCGCACTTTGCCGGCCTGCTGCTGGCCCAGGCCGCGGGCGTGCCCATGACGCACGTGGCCTACCGCGGCGGCGCGCCGGCTGCGCAGGACCTGATCGCGGGGCAGATCCCGCTGATGGTGGACACCGCGTCCGAGACCATCGAGCACCACAAGGCCGGCAAGGTGCGCATCCTGGCGGTGACGGGGCAGCAGCGCAACCGCTCGCTGCCCGATGTGCCCACGGCGAAGGAGGCGGGCGTCGACTTCACCGCCGACGCCTTCTTCGGCCTGTACGGGCCGGCGCGCATGAGCAGCGAGACCGTGCAGCGCCTGAGCCGCGCAGTGGCCGATGCGATGAAGCAGCCGGACGTGGTGGAGCGCGTGTATGGCCTGGGCCTGGTGCCTGCCTATGCCGGCCCGGCCGAGCTGGCCGCCACGCAGGCGGCCCAGCTGGCGCGATGGGAGGCGCCCATCAAGAGCTCGGGCTTCAAGGCCGAGTGAGCGTGCAGCGGCGCACTGCCGCCGCCGTGCAGCCGCATGGCGTGGCGGCGCCCGCGGCCCGAAGGGGCGGCGGGGTGGTCCACTACCATCCGAGCATGCGAATCCAGCAGCTCCGAGACCTCCAGGCGGTGGTGTCCCATGGGGGATACCGGGCCGCCGCGCGCGCCCTCAACGTCTCGCAGGCGGGGTTGACGCGAAGCCTGGCCAAGCTGGAGGAAGAGTACGGCGTGGCCCTGCTGCAGCGCGCCCACCAGGGCATCGCGCTCAGCCCGGAGGGCGAGGAATTCATGTCCTACGCGCGGGCCGTGCTGCACGAGGCCGACCGGGCCGAAGCCTGGCTGCTCAAGACGCGGCGCCCGGCCATCAAGCAGGTCAAGGTGGGGGTGTCGGTCGAGCCCTCGCTGCAACTGGTGCCTGCCGTGCTGAAGGACTTCCGCCAGGCCTTTCCGAAGACGACGGTGCATCTCACGCAGCGCTCGTCCGGCGAACTGGTGGCGGCCGTGCTCGACAACCGGCTGGACTTCGCGGTGATGCGGCTGCCGCAGAACCTGGGGACGGACGACCTGCAGGTCCAGCCCCTGTACTCGAGCCGGGCCGCCATCATGGCGCGCGAAGGCCATCCGCTGCGCGGCGCCACGGCAGTGAGCCAGCTCGCCGCCTGCCACTGGATCGTGGTGGGCGACCCGACGCGCCCGGGGCAGCAGGACGAGAGCATCCAGGAGCTTTTCCTGCAGCACCGGCTGCGCGAGCCGACCTTTGCCGCGGTCTCCGACTCGATCTTCGGCGCCATCTCGATGCTGCTGGATTCCGATTGCGTGGCGCGGCTGCCGGCGCAGCTTCTGACGCATCCGATGACGGTGGGCAAGCTCGTCGAGATCGAGGTGGCGGAGCAGGCCGGGCTGGTTCACCAGATCGGCATCGTCTCGAAGTCGATGCGGCTGCTGTCGCCCGAGGCCGGCCAGCTCGCGGCCATGCTGCGTTCCTTCGCGCGCCTGTCCGCAACGCTGACGCGGATCGCCTGAGCGCCGGGCGCTCTCAGGCGCACTGGACCGTGCGGCCGCGGCTGTTGCCGATCCAGGCCAGCCCCAGCCCGCCCGCGGCCAGCGCCGCACCCACCAGCGGCACCGCGGCATAGCCCAGCCCCTGGCTGATGACGGCGCCGCCCAGGGCCGCGCCCAGTGCGTTGCCGAGGTTGAAGGCGCCGACGTTGACCGACGACGCCAGTCCGGGCGCCTGGGCGGCCGCCTGCATGACGCGCATCTGCACCGGCGGCACCACGCCGAAGGCGGCAGCACCCCACACCACCATGGCGATGGCGGCGCCCACATGGCTGGTCAGCGCCAGGGGCAGCAGCGCCATGACGATGGCGAGCGCGGCAAGGATGAGCCGGGTCGCGCCTTCCAGCGACCAGTCCGCCAGCCGGCCGCCCAGGCTGTTGCCCAGCGTGAAGCCGACGCCGATCAGCACCAGCGCGAAGGCGATGAAGTTCGGGCTGGCCTGGGTGAGCTCGGCCAGCACCGGCGCCACATAGGTGTAGAGCGCGAACATCGCGCCGGCGCCCAGCACCGTCGTGCCCATGGCCAGCAGCACCTCGGGTCGGGTGAGCACGGCCAGTTCGCGGCGCACGTTGGGGCGCGTGCCGGGCTCGCCCTTGGGCAAGGCCAGCCACAGCGCGGCAATGGTCAGCAGGCCCAGCGCGGCCGTGCCCGCAAAGGCCAGGCGCCAGCCCACCTGCTGGCCGATCCAGGTGGCCGCCGGCACGCCGCCGATGTTGGCCACCGTCAGGCCCATGAACATGGCCGCGATGGCGCTGGCCTGCTTGTCCTTGGGCACCACGCTCGCGGCCACCACGGCGCCGATGCCGAAGAAGGCCCCGTGGTTGAGGCTGGTGACCAGGCGCGACGCGAGCAGCGTGACGTAGTTCGGCGCCATGGCCGACAGCAGGTTGCCGATGGTGAAGAGGACCATCAGCGACATCAGCGCGGCGCGTTTGCCGAAGCGGCTGAACAGCAGCGTCATTACCGGCGCGCCGAGCATGACGCCCACGGCATAGGCGGTGACCAGCATGCCGGCGGTGGGAATGCCCACCTGCACGCCGTCGGCGATCACGGGCAGCAGGCCCATGGGCGTGAACTCGGTGGTGCCGATGGCGAAGGCGCCGATGGCAAGCGCAAAGAGCGCGACCTTGGGGTTGACTTTCATGATGGCGATTCCTTGGTCAGTCCCACACCGGCGCCAGGCCGGCTGGGCTGACCTCGCGGCCGTTGCGCTCGAGCGCGGCGATCTGCGCCATGTCGTCGGCATCGAGCCTCAGCTCGCGGGCGAGCAGGTTGCTGGCCAGGTTCTCGCGCTTGGTGGACGACGGGATCACCGCGTAGCCCAGTTGCAGCGCCCAGGCCAGCGCCACCTGGGCGACGGTGGCCTGGTGCTTGGCGGCGATGCGCGTCAGCACCGGGTCCTGCAGGACCTTGCCGTAGGCCAGCGTCATGTACGAGGTCACGGCAATGCCTTGCTCCTTCAGGTAGGCGGTGAGCTTTGGGTTTTGCAGGTAGGGGCTCAGCTCGATCTGGTTGGTGGCGATCTCGCCCGGGCCGACCGCGGCAATGGCTTGCTTCGTCAGCTCGATGTTGAAGTTGGAGATGCCGATCTGCCGCGTCAGCCCCAGCGCCTTGGCTTCGGCCAGGGCGGCCATGTATTCCGCGAGTTGGACGCCGTTGCCCGGCGCCGGCCAGTGGATGAGCGTCAGGTCCACGTACTCGGTGCGCAGCTTCTGCAGGCTCTCGCGCAGGCTGGCCACCAGCTTCGGCTTGGCGTAGTTCTCGGTCCATATCTTGGTGGTGATGAACAGATCGGCGCGCGGCACGCCGCTCTGGGCGATGGCGGTGCCGACCTCGGCCTCGTTGCCGTAGATCTGCGCGGTGTCGACGGCGCGATAGCCCACGTCGAGGGCGTTGCGCACCGAGTCGATGACGGTCTGGCCGGTCAGGCGAAAGGTGCCGACGCCGAAGGAAGGGATGCTCATGAAAAATGCTCCTGAGGTCTTGCAGAGTTTTGCGATGGGCCTCAGTGTGCGCGGTTTATATTTGCGGATTAAGCCGTATATCGGTCAAATGCTTTTGACTCCAGATCAAATATGAAGACGACGCTCGACGAGCTGCAAGCCTTCGTGGCGGTGGTGGACAGCGGGTCGATCACCGCCGCGGCGGACCGGCTCGGGCTCACCATCTCGGCCGCCAGCCGCACGCTGGGCCGCCTGGAAGAAAAGCTGCAGACCACGTTGCTGCGCCGGACCACGCGCCGGCTGGAACTCACCGAAGAGGGCCAGACCTTTCTGCAGCACGCCCGCGCCATCCTCGCCTCGGTCGACGCGGCCGAGGAGCAGATGGCGGCGCGACGCATGCAGCCGGTGGGGCGCCTGCGGGTCGACGCGGCAACGCCCTTCATGCTGCATGTGATCGTGCCCTTGCTGGCGGGCTTTCGCGCGCGCTATCCGGGCGTGGAGCTGGAATTGAATTCGAACGAGGGCATCGTCGACCTGATCGAAAAGCGCACCGACGTGGCCTTTCGCATCGGGGCGCTGAAGGACTCGACCCTGCACGCACGCCCCGTGGGCACCAGCCGCGTGCGCGTGCTGGCCAGCCCCGCCTACCTCAAGCGCCACGGCACGCCCACCCGGCCGGCCCAGCTCGGGCAGCACACGCTGCTGGGGTTCACCCAGCCCGAGTCGCTCAACGACTGGCCGCTGCGCGATGCCGACGGCAACACCGTGCGCATCCAGCCGGCCATTGCCTCGTCCAGCGGCGAAACCCTGCGGCAGATGGCGCTGGCCGGCCTCGGGGTGGTGTGCCTCTCGGACTTCATGACACGCGAGGACCGCCGTACCGGCAAGCTGGTGCCGCTGTTTGTGCGGCAGACGCTCGATGTGCGCCAGTCGATCAGCGCGGTCTACTACCGCAACACCGCGCTGGCTTCGCGCATCGCCTGCTTCGTGGAGTACGTGACCGGCGCGCTGGGCCAGCGGCCGTTCGACGAGTAGCCGCGCGCAGTCGTTGTGCCTATTGCGCGAGGGCAGATGAAGGGGCGGAAGCTCGCCGAACGATGCGCACCTTCGCGCCGTCCGCACCAGCGGCCCGCGCCCGCAACTGCCCGCAGCCGCCATCCACATCCTGCCCCGCCGAATAGCGCAGCTTGGTGAGGATGCCGCGGCGGTGCAGTTCACGGGCCATCGCCTTGCAGCGCTCCAGCGAAGGCCGGCTGAAGCCCGCGCCTTCGACTTCGTTGAAGGGGATCAGGTTCAGCACGCCCCATTTGCCCGTCAGCAGCCGCACGATGCCTTCGATTTCCTCGGGCCCGTCGTTCACGCCTTGCAGCAGCGTCCACTGGTACTGGATCGGGTAGCCGCTGGCCCGTGCGTAGCGCTCGCATTCGTCCACCAGCTCTTCGGGTGACAGATCGGGCGCGCGCGGCAGCAGCGTCTTGCGCAGGTCGGTGCGGGTCGTGTGCAGCGACAGTGCCAGCGCCGGCTTCACCGCACCTTGCGCCAGGCGGGCGAAGGCGCGCGGATCGCCCACGGTGGAGAACACCAGGTTCTTGTGGCCGATGTTGCCGGCCGTGCCCAGCAGCTCGATGGCCTCCATGACGTTGTCCAGGTTGTGCGAGGGCTCGCCCATGCCCATGAACACCACCTTGCGCACCGGCCGGCGCGCGCGGGCCAGCGCCACCTGGGCAATGATCTCGGCGCTGCCCACCTGCCGCAGCAGGCCGCTGCGGCCCGTCATGCAGAACTGGCAGCCGACGGCGCAGCCCACCTGCGAGGACACGCACAGGCCTTCGCGCGGCAGCAGCACGCTTTCCACCGTCTGGCCGTCCGCCAGCGCCACCAGCAGGCGCTCGGAGCCGTCTTCGCCCGCTTCCACCACCTGGATGCGGGCCAGGCTGGCAAGGTCCGCCTCGATGGCGGGCAGGGCCGCCAGCAGCGAGGCTGGAAAGAACTTCTCGGGTGGGCGCTTGGCCGTGTTGCCGGGCTGCGCGCGCAGCCAGGTTCGCAGGATGCGGTGCTCGTGGCTGGGGCCAGCGCCGGCTTGGCGCAGGCGCTGCTTCAGGTCGTGGATGCGCATGCGTGGAGGGGCAGGGGAACAGCGTGCTGGGCGGGGGAGGAACAGCGATTGTGCCCGGCGGGCCATACGCCTGTCCCGCGGTCGGCTGCTCCCGTCACCCGGGCGGCAGGTGCCCGCGGGCCTTGGCGAAATCCTCCGGAGCGGCCAGCGCGAACACCGCACGCTCGACGGCCTTGTGCTCCATCACGCGCTCCTCCAGTTCGTGCAGGATGCGGGCCAGCTCGGTCTGGGGCGGATCGCCCGCCACGATCACCCGCGCCGCCACCACCAGCCGGTCCGGCCCCACGAATTCGGCGAAGAAATAGGTCACGCGCTCGACCTGCGGATGCTGCTCGATGGCGCGCACCGCCATCTCGCGCCGCTCGTCGGGCAGCGGCACGCCGGCCAGGAAGCGCCGGTTGAGGTTGATGAGCATGAGCCCCGCACCGCCCATCAGCACCCCGATCAGGATCGAGCCCAGCGCGTCGTAGCGCACTTCGCCGGTGATCTGGTGCAAGGCCATGCCCGCGGCGGCGATCACGATGCCGATCAGCGCGATGAAGTCGCCGGTGACCACCGCGCGCAGCTGCGAATCCGAGGTGTCGAGCACATGCTTGAAGATGCCCAGGTCGCGCTCGGCCGCGCGCTCGCGCACGAAGCGCACCGCGCGCACGAAGGACAGGCACTGGAACACCAGCGAGAACAGCAGCACGGCGTAGCCCACCTGGTACTGCGGCGGCGGCTCGATCACGTACCACTGGGTGATGCCGCGCCAGATGGCCACCTGCGCACCGACCACGCACATCACGATCGAGCCGAACAGCGACCACACGAAGGATTCGCGCCCGTAGCCCAGCGGATGCGCGTCGTCGGACGGGCGGCGCGCGGCCAGGTAGCCGGCCACGAGAAAGATTTCCGACGCCGTGCCGATCCACGAGTGCACCGCTTCGGCCGCCATGGCGGCCGAGCCGGTGATGACGGCCGCCGCGGTCTTGAACACCGCCATCACCGCCCCGCCGGCCAGGGCCAGCGCAACGGCGGTGCGCAAGCGCTCGGCCTGTGCCTGCGGATGCAGCCGGCGGTGCAGGCGGGTGAACTCCCTCATGGCACGGGCGTGCCCTTCATGCAGATGTCCGGTTGGCGGTGTGGCGCGGCCATGACCTCGTATTTAGCCACGAGCGCGCGAACAAGGCGACGGCGATGCACAAGCGCTTGCGCGGGCGTCCTACGCGGCCAGCGCCTGGCCGGGGCCAGCCTCTCGAGGAAACGCGAAGTCAAAGGCACGGCCATGGCACGAGAGCGCACCGGGCAGGGCATCCACATCGGCATTTCCGGCTGGCGCTATGCGCCCTGGCGCGGCCGCTTCTACCCCAAGGGCCTGCCGCAATACCACGAGCTCGCTTATGCGGCGGGCATGCTGCCCAGCATCGAGCTCAACGGCTCGTTCTATTCGCTGCAGCGGCCCAGTGCCTACCAGGAATGGAGCGCGCAGACGCCCGACGACTTCATCTTTGCCGTGAAGGGCTCACGCTACATCACGCACATGCGGCGGCTCCAGGACGTGCGGGTGGCGCTCGCCAACTTCCTGGCCTCTGGCGTGCTGGCGCTGGGCGACAAGCTCGGGCCCTTTCTGTGGCAGCTGCCGCCCAGCATGCGATTCGACGCGCAGCGAATCGAGAGTTTTCTCGAGCTGCTGCCGCACACGGCCCGCGCGGCCGCGGCGCTGGCGCGCGAACACGATGCGCGCGTCGACGGCCGCGCCTGGCTGAAGGCTCCGCGCAACCTGCGGCTGCGCCATGCGATGGAGGTGCGGCATGCCAGCTTCGTCGACCCCGCCTTCATCGCGCTGCTGCGCCGACACGACGTGGCGCTGGTGGTGGCCGACACGGCCGGCCGCTGGCCGCTTCTGGAAGACCTGACCGCCGATTTCGTCTACCTGCGCCTGCATGGGGACAAGAAGCTCTATGCCAGCGGCTATGGCGACGAGGCCCTGGACCGGTGGGCCGAGCGCATCCGCGCCTGGCGCCAGGGCCGGCAGGTGAAGGATGCCCGGCTGGCGTCCGAGGTGGCGGCGCCGCGCGGCCGGCGCGACGTGTTCTGCTACTTCGACAACGACGTGAAGGTGGATGCCCCGTTCGACGCAGCCCGCCTGGCGCAGCGCCTGAAGGTGCGCACCGGGTTCGGTTGAACCCGTGGGCAGCGGGTGGCGGAGCACTAAACTGCCTGCCTCTGTCCATGCCTTCGAAAAAGCCCCCCACGCAGTACCAGCCCCCCATGCTCCCGCCGGGACTCATGGTGGTGCACGGCAACCATCCCGAAGCCCTGCGCGACCTGCTGCTGGCCTGGCTGCAGCGCCACCCGCTCGCGCCGCTGGAAGACGAGCATGTGCTGGTGCAGAGCAACGGCGTGGCGCAGTGGATCCGCCTCTCGCTCGCGAAGGACGTGGAGCAGGGCGGGGCGGGCATCGCCGCGGCGCTGCAGACCGAGCTGCCTTCGGCCTTCCTGTGGCGCGCCTACCGCGCCGTGCTGGGCGACGATGCGGTGCCCGCCACCTCGCCCTTCGACAAGTCGCTGCTCGTGTGGCGGCTGATGCGCCTGCTGCCGCAACTGCTGGCCGAGCCGGTGTTCGCGCCGCTCTCGCGCTTCCTGGAAGACGACGGCGACCTGCGCAAGCGCCACCAGCTGGCTGAGCGCCTGGCCGACCTGTTCGACCAGTACCAGGTCTACCGCGCCGACTGGCTGGCCGCATGGAGCGATGGGCGCGACCAGATCCTCACCAGCCGCGGCGGCCTGCAGGCCGTGCCGCCGGAACTGTGCTGGCAGCCCCGCCTGTGGCGCGCGCTGCAGAAAGACGTCGGCCCGGCGCTGGCCGGCAGCAGCC
>NZ_BCUU01000103.1 GCF_001591385.1 Variovorax soli NBRC 106424 | reverse complement strand
CCGCCAGGCCGCGCAGGCTGCCGTCGATCTCGGCACGCGCCTCGTTGGCCAGCTTGTGCCAGGCCTCGTCGCTGCGCGTGCGCAGGTCCACCAGCGACACCGGGTGGCCGGCGTAGGCGAAGGCGATGGCAATGCCGCGGCCCATGCGGCCCGCGCCCACCGCGACGATGCGGGGCAGCGTGGGCTGCGCGCCCTGCGTGTCAGCGGCCGTCATGCAGGCGCTCTTTCAGCGCATCGCGCGACAGGCCGGCCAGGCCCAGCGATTCGAAGGTGCGCGGGCCCTTGCGCAGGTCGCGCCCGAGAAAGCCGCCCACGATGGCCAGCAGGCCGTGCGCGATCGGCGCATCCACGCCCGCATGGCGCGCGGCCGAAGCGAGGAAGGCCAGGCCCATCTCGGTGTCCTCGACGATGTAGCGGTGCGTGTGCAGGTCGATGTGCTCGCGCCAGTCGCCGGACTTCACCAGCTTCTTGTGCGCATCGCCATACATCCACTTGTCGTTGTTGTAGTGGTCGGCCAGCGGATAGTGCGGGCCGGCATGGCCGAAGGCATCGCGCACCGCGATGCGCTCGTGGTCGAGTTGGTCGGTCACGGCGCGCACCGAGGGCTGCGTGCCCTCGTTGTGGATGTCCCAGCGCTCGAAGTGCTGCAGCGGCGCGGCATTCATCACCATCAGCGGCGGATGGATGATTGGGCCGGCATTCATCAGCGCGCCCGAGAGCGCATCGCCGCAGCCGTGCACCGCCGGGTAGGCCTGACGGATCACTTCGATGGCCTCTTTTTCCTTGCGCGCCGGATACACGCCGGTGGGCAGGTGGATGGCGCGGATGGTGACGTTGACCTCGCGCTCGCCATGCTTGCGCGCCAGGTAGGGCAAGGTGCCGGTCTCGGCCCAGGCGACGTCGGCCTGGTTGCCCGAGTCGCGCACGATCTGCGCCATCACGTAGCTGCCGAAGGTGCCGGGCGGCAGGAACACCACCTGCCCGTCGACCAGGTGCGGCGCCATGGCGCGGGCGATGTCGCTCTGCGCAATGGCCGGAGAAGGGATCACGATCAGTTCAGCGCCGCGCATGGCGTCGCCGATGTTGGCGGTGGCCATGGCAATGCGCACGTCGCGCTCGCCCTGCGCGTCCTTCAGGCGGATGGATGAGCCCGCCTCGACGACCGGCGCCAGCGCCGCGCCATCGCGACGCCACAGGCGAACTTCATGGCCGGCCTCAGACAGATCGGCGGCCGCGGCGTAGCAGCCGTGACCTCCACCCAGGATTGCGATTTTCATGAACGGGCACCCCAGTTGCTTGGCAAATGAATCGAGCATCTACATTACTTTTCAAATGTTTAGATGTCAATCAGTCTCGCCCCTGGGGCTGGCGCGGCGCTCCGCAGGGTGCCCAACATCCCGACGAATGGATGTGCGCGAATGCGCCGCACGCGTTACCCTCGCGCCCGCGCAATGACGCGCGCACTGGCTTCGCGAGTTCTTGTTCTTTTTTCAAAGCAAGGAGCCCTCGATGATTCTCGGACTTACCAACCTGGGTGCCGTGCACACGCTCATCAGCCTGGTCGCCCTCGGCGCCGGCGGCTGGGCGCTGGTGCGCGACAAGGCCATCATTCCCGACAACGGGCTGGGCAGGACCTATGTGTGGGCCACCGTGCTCACCTGCGTCACCGGCTTCGGCATCTTCCAGCGCGGAGGGTTCGGGCCGCCGCACATGCTGGGCATCATCACGCTGCTGGTGCTGGGCCTTGCGGCGGTGGCATGGCGCGGCAAGGTCTTCGGCGGCGCCTCGGCCTACGTGGCCACGGCGAGCTATTCGCTCAGCTTCTTCTTTCACATGATCCCGGGCTTTACCGAGACCTTCTCGCGCCTGCCCCTGGGATCGCCCCTGTTCACCGGGCCGGACGATCCGGCGCTGCAAAAGACGATCGGCGTGGTGTTCGTGATCTTCCTGGTGGGCGTGACGGTGCAGTTGATTCGACTGCACAAGTCGCGGCGCACCTTGCCGGGCGCGCCGGCGTAGCGGAACTGCAATCGAGTCTTGCGAGCGAGCGCCCTGGATCAGGATGAATGGCTCAACGCCCCAGTTCGCGCGGGCGCGGCATGCCCCGGGGCAGTTCCTTGTCGATCAGCGCGCCGGCATCGCCGTTGTACCTGAAGGTCGCGCTCGGGCCGAAGAGCTGGGTCTTGAGATAGCTTTCGTCCGAATCCGCAAACTCCTGGATCTCCGACGCCGACATCTTCAGCTCCGACAGCAGTTGGGTCGCCGGGCCGGGCGCCGACAGCTGCCGCTCGTCGCGAAGCTGGTCGCGAACCATCGAGATCAAGGCAAGGTGATTGCCGCCCTGCGCGAGATCGAGCAGCTTCTTCGAATAGTCCTCGCGCCGCTGCGGCGCCGGGCTGCCGCCGGCTTCGACCGAGAAGTCGCTGCGGACGCGGCTCAGTTCGTCCTGATGCCGTTGCTGCACCACGCCGGCATGCCTGGACTCCACCTCGCGGCGCGTGCCGCGTGCGACGGCATAGGAAATGGCGAGCCACGGGCCCACGATGCGCATCGGCAGGCCGGCCACGGAGAGCCCGGCGGTGTCCAGCGCACCCCCCGCCAAGGTGACGGCGCCGGTGGCCATGCGCACGCCGGCCGCCTGGTAGTCGCGGCGCGCGCCGGCCGAGCCGGCATCCAGCGTGCCATGGATGCTTCGCTTGAACAGGTCCAGCGCCGCCGTTGCCGTCGGGCTGGCCTGCGCATGGCCCGACGCGCCCGCGGCTGATGCGGCCTGCGCCGCACCCAGGTCGACCAGCGGATGGCGCTGGCGTGCGTTGGGCACCTTCTGCTCACCCAGGTTCATCGACGGCTTCAATGAATCACCCAGCGCACGCACATGCTGCGCGAACGCATTGGTGTCCAGCGTCTTGTCGGCCTGCTGGTGCTCGTGCACATAGCTGGCCAGGTTCCACAGCAGCTGCTCGCGCATGTTCTGGCGCTGGTGCGCGCGCGTGTAGGCCGTGCCGTTGCTCTTGTTCAGGCGCGCGAGCGGCCCGCCGGCAAAGTGAAACAGCTGCTGCAAATCCTTTTGCAGCGAGCTGTCCTTGGCCTTGGCGTACCAGTCCACGAAGCTCTCGAGCCGGTCGAGCTTGTCTTGCGCCTTGGCATCGATGGCCAGGCGCTTGAGCGCCTCCTGCAGGTTCGAGTCGCGCCCGCCCAGCGTGTTTCTGATCTTCAGCCGCAGCGAGCTGGACTGGAAGCTGTGTTGCACCGACTGCAGTCATCGACGAAACAGCTGGTGACCGCGCCGCCGCCTCCGCGGCGGGCCGGCAGCCCTCCGCTTCGGCGCCTGCCGCCGGCAAGAAGAGCAAGTCCGTGCGGGCCGACCAGGCGATCCGGCGGATCGAGCTGGGCAACCTGGGTGTCATGGCCGCGTCCGGGCTGAAGCGGCTGGGCCTGCACGGCGCGAAGACGGTCGATCCTTCGCTGCCCGGCCTGTCCGGCGCGGGCACGTCGGTGGTCGCCTCCGGCATCGGCATGGCCTCCGTCGAGATTGCCACCACGGCCTATGCGCGCGGCAAGGAAGTGTTGCAGCACCGCGAAGCCAGCAAGGACTTCCGCAAGGCGCGCGAGGAATACGTCAAGCAGGCCAACGGACTGGCACAGGCGCCGGAAGGTGACGGCGATCGGCGGATGGCGCTGGCCCAGCATGCAGCCGCCCAGCTCACGGACAAGGCCGCGGCGCTGGTCGAATCGAAGAAGCGCATGACCTCCGCCCCCGGCGTGACGTCCCGGGGCAGCGGCATCGCACGGGACATCGGCCTGAACGCCGGGGCCCTCGGGCCGGCAGCGGCGCACTTCACCGGCGAGCCCTTCGCATCGGTCGCATGGCCAGTGATGTCGATGATCAGCGGCTCCACGCAGCTGCCCACCAGGCGGTCGTGGACGCGGCGCGCCACCTCGGCGTCGCTCACGACGCCGTCCACGGTCAAGGAATTTCCGCTGACCGTCACGCGCAGTGCGGAAGGCGCCACCGCATCCACCACTTCCTGGACGAACTTCTGCCGGGACTGCGGCGCAGACGGAAAGGACGGTTGCTGCTTGGACAGGGCGGACACCAGCCCGCCGATGAGGAATGCCCCCACGAGGCCGGCGCCGAACACCGACAGCAGCGACCGTCGCGCGCGGGTCACCGGCCGGTGCACCGCCGGAAGAAACCCCGGATTCAGGCGCACCTGCTTGCGGGTTTCCATCACGTCGGCGCGCTCGGGCCAGTCGCCATCGGCGGCCCCGATGCTCAGCACCGTTCCGGCGAAGTCGAAAGCCTTGAAGCTGGGCATCGAGATGGTCACGACGCGCCTGCCGACCCAGCGCACCTCGTGGTCGCCGTTGGGATCGACCCGAAGCGTGAGGGGCGCGAAGGCCCAGTCGGACAGGTAGATGCTGCTGTCGTCCTCGCAGCCCACGGTGTAGTCGCCCGGCGCCAGGTCGAGGCTTGCGCCGGCATGCGTGCCCGACAGGACACACAGGCGGGAGTTGGATGGATGGTCCATGATGGGATCCGTCAATAGCCGCGCATGCGGAACACCTTGCTCTGCATGGACCGGGCCGGGTAGACGAAGAGCGTGGTGCCGTCGAAGTACCAGATCACGCCGTAGGTCCGGCTCATGGCCTTGAGGAACTCTTCGGGCTGCGAGTTGATGCTGGCGTTGACCGAGCCGGTCACGCCGGCGTCGACCACGGCCGGCACGCCCTGGCTGGAGGCGAAGTCCTGGAGCACGTCGCTCAGCTTCTTGTCATCGGCCCGGTAGACGAAGGGTTTGTTGGTGAACCCGGCCGGGGCCGCAGCGGCCGGCATCGCGGCCAGGTTGAAGATCGCCAGAGCGCACGCCAGTTTGAAATGTCGAATCGATGGTTTCATGGGTTCTTCAGCCGTTTGTCCGGAATGCCCAGCGTCCGGGTTCGAACAGACCATATTCCTCGGGTGTCATTCGGCTCAGTGCAAATCCGAAGGCAGGCGAGACAAACCGAACCGATGCATGGCGTGGTTCATGGCGTCTCGTCACGCTTGCGGCGCGCACGTCCCCTTACGGGCCGAACTTGGTGGGAGGGGTGAGCATCACCGCCGGCGTGCGCTCGTTTCGCACCGCGATGCGAGTGATCAGGAGCCGTCCTTCGAAGGGCTGGCTCTGCCAGCTGATCAGCCCGAAGACGTAGTAGTCACCGTCCTTCACGCGCTTGAACTGGAAAAGGCCCTTTTCGTCGCAGGTGGCGCTGCGCTGGTGCTGGCGGTATTCCACCGGCTCGGGGTCGAAGCTGATTTGCTGCTGCGCGGCAGCGGCACCGTCGCGCGAGAGCACCTCCCCCACCTCCGGGGCGCGCCCGTAGATGAACTGGATGCGCTCGGTGGCATAGGCAGTGGCGGGCAGCATCACCACCGGTCCGCCGACGCAGTTGGTCACCAGGCCGCCCTCGCGCACCACGTACGCCGATCCGTTGACGACGCCCTTGCCGTCCTTGTTCTGGTTGGCAGCCGCGCGCGCGTCGAAGGGCGTGGCCATCTTGTGCGGGCCCTCCGGACCCTGGGAGCCGGTGGCGCATCCCGTCAAGGCGAGGGCCGCGCCGGCAAGGGAGAGGGAAACGAAGCGCATGGCGATGTAGCGTGAAGGTTGCATGGCAAAGGCTGGTCGGTGTGCCGGCAGGCACAGGGTTGAGGCGAATGCAGCATGCGCTTCGCCAATCTGCGCACCACGGCGGATTTGCGAAGAACCGAATGCCGTGCCGAAGCGCCGGCGCGGATCTACGCACGAATCCAGGTGTACTGGCCTTGTCCCAGTCCTTCGAAGATCTCGTCAGGCGAGCGGATGAGGTTCTCGCGCCAGTACTTGCCATGCTCGGCATAGTGGTCGACCGTGTCGAACAGCCATTCGCCGGTCACTTCGCCGTCGAGCGGAATCCGCACGATCAGCAGCACATTGCCGGTGTCGGGGTCGAGCCCGAGCTGCGCCTGGTCCTGCGCATAGATCAGCAGGTTGGATTCGAGCATCAGCCTGAACACGGGCAACGACCGCCCTGCCGTGGCGGCCCCGTAGTCGAAGAGCATGTACATGGCCGCGGGGTCGTCCGGAAAGTAGTCGAGCAGCACGTCGAAGCCCGCGAACTCCAGCCGGCGCGAGCGCAGGACCGCATTCGGGTCGGGGATGCCCAGCGCCGCGCACAGTTCGAGAACGAGCGCCGCATAGCGCTCGAAGGGCTCGTCTGGCGGTTCGTCCTCTTCCATGTCGGACCCGCCGCTAGCGCGAATGCCGCAGGAACGTCTGCAGAATGGCGCGCGCGCTGGCCCGCTGCTGGCCGGTGCGGCGCCGTTGCAGCGTCAGCAGCAGCAAAGGCAACATCTGGTTGAGCCGCGAGCTTTGCGGCGACGCACTGGCGGCCCGCGAAGGCGCGCGATCACCCGCCGCGCGGCCTGCCACAAGCAGCTTCTTCACTCGTTCGAGTCCGCCGTTGTCCAGCGCCTCGGCGCCCGGGCGCGCCTGCACGGCCCGCAGAAGCGTCGCCCGGATCTGCGCCAGCGTGGCACCGGTCTCGCCGGCGCTGCCGATGGCGTCCATGATCTGCGCGGCCATGGCATCGGCCGACGGGCCGGCGTGGCCGCTGCGCGATGCCACTGTGCTCGGCAGGCCTGCCGGGTGCTGCAGCGACCCGCCTCCCGCGCTGTCCGAGTTTCCGTCCTGCCCGGTCTGCGGGCCGCCGGCCGACGCCTGCACCGATTCCACGCGAAGCTTCTGGTTCGCGTTGTCCGCATGACTCGGGTCGGGCTCCCAATCTTCCTCGTGGTGCTGGGCAGCATGCCGACGGCGGCGGGCTTCGCCGGAGCCCGGGGGCTTGCGGCCAGACGGCGCCTTGGACCGGGCCGAAGGGCGTCCGCCCAATGCAGCCAAGGCCGCACCAAGCCCAGCCCAGCGTGCGAGATGGCCCGGATCTTCCTGCGAGCCGGCATGCGGCTGCCCCGCCTTGGACCCCGCGGCAATGCCGGTCGGTCCCACATCGACCGGGGTGGCCGGATTCTGCGTCGACGTTCGCGTCGACCGCGCATAGCGGGTCGCCGAAGATGTGGAGACCCGTGCGGCCGTCATACCCGCCCGACGGCCGCCTCGATCGCCTTCTGCGCGAACTGGACGATGGTGCTGGCCCCCCAGGGCGCGCTGACCAGCAGCGCAAACACCACGGCGATGAGCTTGATGCTCTGCGAGATGGCCTGGTCCTGCAGCGAGGTGATGGCCTGCACGAACGAGACCAGAAGGCCGACCACCGCGGAGACGATCACCGCGGGCAGCGAGACCATCAGGCAGACCACCATGGCTTGCGAAGCCACTCGGATGATGGATTCGGTTTCCAGGATGCGCCTCTATCGGTAGGTCATTGCGGGCGCAGCGCATGAGCTGGGCGAGCGTGAGATAGCTTGCCAGATCGAATCCAAGGGCCTCCATGGCCACTTTGATGGTTATGGTTGCTTCCGAATTGGGTTCCTCCGAAAGGATCCCTATACGCCGCGCGCTCCCTGGGCCTGTCACTTCGTTTCCTTTCCCTGCAACTCGGGAGGAACGATGGCGCGCAACGCGCTTCGTTAAAAGAAGCGGCTGCAAGCCGCAGCTATTTTGCTGTCGGCGTCTATCAAAGTCCCCCTGATTCGCGACGCATTATGCTGATGCCATTCACATCGCGTTGCAGCGCTAACAGAAGTGCACCGTGATTTTTGACGCGAAAGCGAAGCGGGCTTCGCACATCGCACAGCGACCTCGTCAATGAAGGTTACGCATGGCCGCTTTTATGCGACGGACTGGTTGAACCGCCACTCATGGACAGGATGCAAGCACGCGCAGCATGGCGAGGCCAGACGCAAAAAAGCCCCGGCAAGCGGGGCTTTTCAGGGCCTTCTTGATTTGCCGCGAGGCAAAACAAAAAGCCAGGTTTGGCGGAAACGGAGGGATTCGAACCCTCGATGAGGCTCTACACCCCATACTCCCTTAGCAGGGGAGCACCTTCGGCCACTCGGTCACGTTTCCGTAAGACGGCAATTATGCCACTTTTATGCGCCCGCCTGGTCGAGATCGAAGGCCTTGTGCAGCGCGCGCACGGCCAGTTCCATGTACTTCTCGTCGATGACGACGGAGGTCTTGATCTCGCTGGTGGAAATCATCTGGATGTTGATGCCCTCTTCGCTCAGCACGCGGAACATCTTGCTGGCCACGCCCACATGGCTGCGCATGCCGATGCCGACGATGCTCACCTTGCAGATCTTGGCGTCGCCCTCGACCTTGGCGGCGCCCAGCGCGGGCAGCACCTTGGTGTTGAGCAGGTCCGTCGTCTTGGCGTAGTCGTTGCGGTGCACCGTGAAGCTGAAGTCGGTCTTGCCGTCCTTGCTCAGGTTCTGGATGATCACGTCGACTTCGATGTTGGCGTCGGCCACGGCGCCCAGGATTTGGTAGGCGATGCCGGGCTTGTCAGGCACACCCAGCACCGAGATCTTGGCCTCGTCGCGGTTGAACGCGATGCCCGATACGACGGCTTGTTCCATGTTTTCGTCTTCCTCGAAAGTGATGAGCGTGCCGGATGCGGCCTCTTCCTTGATGTCGATGTCCCACGGCGTGAAGCTGGACAGCACACGCAGCGGCACCTTGTACTTGCCGGCGAATTCCACCGAGCGGATCTGCAGCACCTTGGAGCCCAGGCTGGCCATTTCCAGCATTTCCTCGAAGCTCACGGTCTTCATGCGGCGGGCCTCGGGCACGACGCGCGGGTCGGTCGTGTAGACGCCGTCCACGTCGGTGTAGATCAGGCACTCGTCCGCGCGCATGGCGGCGGCCACGGCCACGGCCGAGGTGTCGCTGCCGCCGCGGCCCAGGGTGGTGATGTTGCCGCCCTCGTCCACGCCCTGGAAGCCGGTGATGACGACCACGCGGCCGGCTTCCAGGTCGGCGCGCACGCGCTCGTCGTCGATGCTCTCGATGCGCGCCTTGGTGTAGCTGCTGTCGGTCTTCACCTGCACCTGCCAGCCTGCGTAGCTGACCGCCTCGACCCCTTCGGACTGCAAGGCAATGGCCAGCAGCGCCGACGAAGCCTGCTCGCCGGTGGCAGCCAGCATGTCGAGCTCGCGGCCGTAGGCGGCGTCGGTCTTCGCCGGGGCCAGTTCCTTGGCCAGGCCCAGCAGGCGATTGGTTTCGCCGCTCATGGCGCTGGGAACCACCACCATCTGATGGCCGGCGCGGGCCCACTTGGCCACGCGTTTGGCGACATTCTTGATGCGCTCGGTCGAGCCCATCGACGTGCCGCCGTATTTATGAACGATCAATGCCATGGGTGAGTGTCTAGGAGAAATGGATGCCGCCGCGGCAACCAGTCACCGGGCAGCGCACCTGCAGCCGGTCAGCGCGAAGGCCTTGGCGAGGGCGCGACATTGTACCAATCGAGCACGTCGCCCACGCGATCGACAAAACCGGTGCCCAGCTTGATGTGGATGCGGTGGCCGCGCGTGCGGCAGGCGTCCACCTGCCCCAGCAGTTCTTCGAGCTGCGCCGCGCTGGGTGTGCAGCCGTGCACGCGAAGCAGCCAGTGGCGCAGCACATTGGCCTGCCGCGCGCGCGACAGGGCCTGCAGGGCCTCGATGCGAGGCGGTGCGCCCACGCCGGCCAGGTCCTGCTCGGCCAGCTCCACCAGCAGCACCTGTGCCTGCGCCGCATGGCCGGCGCTGCGGGCGAAGGTGCTTCGAAACTGTGGAAACACCTGCTCCAGCGCCGGCAGCAGCACGCCGCGGATGCGGTTGCGGGTGTAGCGCGCATCGCCGTTGCTCGGATCGTCGATCCATGCCACGCCCTGGCCGCGCAGCCAGGCGCGGATCGCGGCGCCGGGCAGGTGCAGGAAGGGACGGTGGTAGTTCAGCCCGTCGCGCCGGGCCAGGGACGGCATCGCTGCCAGGCCCGAAAGCCCCGCACCGCGGGAGAGCGCCAGCAGAATGGTTTCGGCCTGGTCGTCGGCATGGTGGCCCAGCGCAATGTCATGAACCCCGGCGTCGCGCGCGAGCGCTGCCAGCGATGCATAGCGCGCCCGCCGCGCGGCGTCCTCAGGGCTTTCTCCGCTGGCGTGCCGCGCATCGACCCGCCGCACCGACAGCGGCACCTTCAGCCCCTCGCAGAGGCTGCGGCAATGCGCCTCGAAGCCGTCTGCGGCGGCCTGCAGCCCGTGGTGCACATGAAAGGCCCGCACCTGGCCCGGCCAGCGCCGCGCGCAAGCCAGCAGCAGGGCCGTGGAGTCGGCCCCGCCGCTGAAGGCCACCGTCAGCGGCAATCCGGGCTCGAAGGCCGCAACGGCGTGCTCGAGCGAATTCACGGCGCTTTTCCCTTCCGGCATGAATGACTTGCGCCGGGTCCGGGGCAACGGGCAGCAGAATGCATGCGCGCATTGTGGGGCCGACCGGCCGCGGGCCAGGCCTTGCACCGGGGCCCTTCGGCCCCATATGCGTGCAAGCCGGCACCCGGCGGCCAAGGAGTCATGCCCATGTGGAAAGTCGCCACCCTCTGGTATTCGCTGCGCAAGGAGCTTGCGCTGGCCTGGGCGATGCTGCGCCACCCGGATACACCACGCTCGGCCAAGCTGGCGGTGCTGGCGGCGGGGCTCTATGTGCTGAGCCCGGTGGATTTCGTGTCGGACCTGGTGCCCGTGCTGGGCTGGATCGACGACGGCGTGGTCGCCGCCCTGCTCCTGGCCCTGGCCGCCCGACTCATGCCTGGCGAACTGCATGCGGCGCTGAAGGCGCGCGTATCGCAGCGCCATCCAGGCGCTGCACGTTGAGGCTGCGCCAGGCGGCGTCGGCTTGCCCGGTTACTTGCTGTCGGCGCGGGTGTCCGAGAAGCGGCCGTAGCTCTGCAGGCGCTCGTAGCGGCGCTCGAGCAGTTCGCGCGGCTTCAAGTCTGCCACCTGCCGGTAAGCCTCGCCCAGGGCGCGCTTGAGGAAGACAGCCATTTGCCGATGGTCGCGGTGCGCACCGCCCACCGGCTCGTTCACGATCTTGTCGACCAGGCCCAGGGCCTTGAGGCGATGCGCCGTGATGCCCAGCGCGTCGGCCGCTTCCTGCGCCTTCTCGCCGGTCTTCCACAGAATGGAGGCGCAGCCTTCGGGGCTGATGACCGAGTACACCGAGTACTGCAGCATCATCACCTGGTCGCCCACCGAGATGGCCAGCGCACCGCCGGAGCCGCCTTCGCCGATGATGGTGACGATGATCGGCACCTCGAGCTGCGCCATTTCGTAGATGTTGCGGCCGATGGCTTCGGACTGGCCGCGCTCTTCCGCATCGATGCCGGGGTAGGCGCCCGGCGTGTCCACGAAGGTGAAGACCGGCAGCTTGAATTTCTCGGCCGTCTTCATCAGGCGCAGGGCCTTGCGATAGCCCTCGGGCTTGCTCATGCCGAAGTTGCGCGCCGTGCGCTCCTTGGTGTCGCGGCCCTTCTGGTGGCCGAGGACCATGCACGGCATGCCGTTGAAGCGCGCCAGGCCGCCGACGATCGACAGGTCGTCGGCAAAGTGCCGGTCGCCGTGCAGTTCGACGAAATCGGTGAAGATCTCGTTCACGTAGTCCAGCGTGTACGGACGCTCCGGATGGCGCGCGATCTTGGTGATGCGCCAGGGCGTCAGGTCGCTGTAGATGTCCTTGGTGAGCTGCTGGCTCTTTTTGCTGAGCTGGTCGATTTCTTCAGAGATATCGACCGCCGACTCGGACTGCACATAGCGCAGTTCTTCGATCTTGGATTCGAGCTCCGCGATGGGTTGCTCGAAGTCGAGGAAGGTTCGTTTTGCCAACGTCTTCTCCATTGTTTTTCAGTGTCTCGAGGGGCGATTTGCGCGCAGGGAACGAAAGAATTCAGTACGCGACAGGCACCGGTTCGAGCGATCTCCAAATATACCAAGTCGCCACGCTGCAATAGGGCGCCCAGGCCATGGCGACTTCACGGGCATCGCTTCGGCTGACCGGATCGCCCGAAAAATAGTTGTGGCTGATGCCGTTGATGAGGCCGATGTCGTCCAGCGGCAGCACATTGGGCCGCATGAGGTGGAACATGAGGAACATCTCGGCCGTCCAGCGGCCGATGCCGCGGATGGCCACCAGCTCGGCAATGATCTGCTCGTCTTCCATGTCCTTCCACGAATCGACGTGCACCGTGCCGTTGTCGAAATGCAGGGCCAGGTCGACCAGGTATTCCACCTTGCGGGCCGACAGGCCCGCCGCGCGCATGTCGTCCACCTTGAGCTTGAGCACGTTGCCCGGCGTCAGGCGCCGCGGCAGGTCCATGAATCGGTCCCACACCGCCTGGGCGGCTTTGACCGAGATCTGCTGGCCCACGATGCTGCGCGCCAGGGTGGTGAAGGCATCCCCGCGCGACTCCAGGCAGGCGTCGCCGAATTGCGGAATGAGCCGCTTCATCACCCGGTCCTTCTTGGCCAGGTGCTTGCAGGCGTCGTCCCAGTAGTCGGGCGTGATGATGGTGACGGGAAGGCTCTTGGCCGTCCCCTTGGCAGCGGCGGCGTTCACTGCGCCGCCGCCCACGTGGTGCCGGTGGCGGAATCCTTCAGCACGATGCCCTTGTCCTGCAGCTCTTTTCGGATGCGGTCGGCCTCGGCGAAGTTCTTCGCGGCCTTGGCTTGCGCGCGCTGATCGATCATCGCCAGGATGGTGGCCTCGTCGAGCGTGGCGCCTGCGCGCAGGTAGGCGTCAGGGTCGTCCTGCAGGATGCCCAGCGTGCCGCCCAGGGCGCGCAGGAGGCCGGCCAGCTTCGCGGCCTCCTCGTTTGTCGCCGCACGGTTCACCGCACCGGCCAGCTCGAACAGCACGGCCACGGCTTCGGGCGTGCCGAAGTCCTCGTCCATGGCGGCCTTGAAGCGCGCCGCATGCGGCTCGCTCCAGTCGATGGCAACGCTTGCGGCCGGCACGCGCTGCAGCGCGGTGTACAAGCGCTTGAGCGAGGCGCGCGCATCCTGCAGGTGCACGTCGCTGTAGTTGAGCGGGCTGCGGTAGTGCGCACGCAGCACGAAGAAGCGGATGGTCTCGGCGTCGAAGCTCTTGAGCACATCGCGGATCAGGAAGAAGTTGCCAAGGCTCTTGGACATCTTCTCGTCGTCGATGTTGATGAAGCCGTTGTGCATCCAGGTGCGCGCCAGCGGCTTGCCGTTGGCGCCTTCGCTCTGGGCGATCTCGTTCTCGTGGTGGGGAAACTGCAGGTCGGCGCCGCCCCCGTGGATGTCGAGCGTCTCGCCCAGCAGCGCGCAGGCCATGGCCGAGCACTCGATGTGCCAGCCGGGGCGGCCCGGGCCGAATTCGCTGGGCCACTTCACATCGGCCGGCTCGCTTTCCTTGGCGCTCTTCCAGAGCACCGGATCGAGCGGATCGTCCTTGCCGTCCAGCACGGCCACGCGCTCGCCCGCATGCAGTTCGTCGAGCGACTTGCCCGAGAGCTTGCCGTAGCCCGGAAACTTGCGCACCGCGTAGTTCACGTCGCCATTGGGCGAGCGGTAGGCCAGCCCCTTGCCTTCGAGCGTGCCGATCATCGAGAGCATCTGCGGCACGTATTCGGTGGCGCGCGGCTCATGCGTGGGGCGCTCGATGCCCAGCGCGTCGGCGTCTTCGTGCAGCGCATCGATCATGCGGTCGGTGAGGCTGCGGATGCTCTCGCCGTTTTCCACCGCGCGCTTGATGATCTTGTCGTCCACGTCGGTGATGTTGCGCACATAGTTGACGCGATAGCCGCTGGCCTTGAGCCAGCGCTGCACCACGTCGAAGGCGATCATCGAGCGGGCATGGCCCAGGTGGCAGTAGTCGTACACGGTCATGCCGCACACGTACATGCGGACCTCGCCGGGCCGCAATGGCGAAAAGACCTCCAGCTCACGCGAAAGCGTGTTGTAGATGCGCAAACTCATGGGATTCGAAGGCGTCGCGATTCTTTCGCGCCCAACAGGCAAGTGACCGCGCGTTTGCCCTGGGCGAAGGACGCTTTATTTCAGGAAAGGGGGGGCGTGGCAAGAGGGGTCGCCTCAGACCCCTCGGCTACAATGACCCGCAGTATAAACGGCCCATGCCGTGTGCATTTCGGGTAGTTCCGAGCCTTGCCGCGAAACCCGAATTTCCTCCCGAGGCTTCATGCAGCAGGTCGCCACTTCACGCTTTTCTCCCCGATTCTTTCTTTTCACGGCGTTGCTCGCGCTTGTCCTGGGCTGGGCCGGCAGCGCGCGCGCCGACCAGTATGCGGACGTCAACGCACTGCTGCGCCAGGGCCGCGCCAACGAAGCGCTGGCCAAGGCCGACGCTTATGTGGCAACCAATCCGCGCGATCCGCAGATGCGCTTTCTGCGCGGCGTGATCCTCACCGACCAGGGCAAGCAGGCCGAGGCCATCAGCGCCTTCACCGCGTTGACGCAGGAGTTTCCCGAACTGCCCGAGCCGTACAACAACCTCGCGGCCCTCTACGCGGCGCAAAGCGAATTCGGCAAGGCACGCGACGCGCTGGAAACCGCCCTGCAGCGCAACCCCAACTACGCCACAGCGCACGAGAATCTCGGCGACGTGTACGTGCGGCTCGCAGCCCAGTCCTACACCAAGGCTCAGCAGCTGGACAAGCGCAATACCACCGTCGCGCCCAAGCTCACACTGTTGCGCGAGGTCTTCCTGCCGAAGGCTGCGGCGGCCAAGGTGCCGCCCGCGCAGCCGGCGGCTGCGGCGCCGGCCACCGACGCGGGAACACCCGCGCAGCGCTAGTGTCCAAGCCTTGCACCGCGTGTCTTCGGTGCATGATTCTTCTTCCAACCTTCTTGATGAAAGAAACGCTTTGGCTCTGAACACCCCAGTCCTCGCTCGCCGCCTGCTGCTGGCCGCGTCCTGCAGCCTCGTGCTCGCTGGCGCCGCCTTCGCGCAATCGCCCGAGGCCGCGCCCCGCGTCAAGCTGTCCACCTCCATGGGCGACATCGTGGTCGAACTCGCACCCGAGAAGGCGCCCAAGACGGTGCAGAACTTCCTGCAGTACGTGAAGGACAAGCACTACGACGGCACCATCTTCCACCGCGTGATCGACGGCTTCATGATCCAGGGCGGCGGCTTCACCTCCGACCTGGCGCAAAAGCCCACGCGCGAGCCCATTCCGCTGGAAGCCTCCAACGGTCTGAAGAACGACAGCTACACCATTGCGATGGCGCGCACCGGCAACCCCAATTCGGCCACCTCGCAGTTCTTCATCAACGTGAAGAACAACGACGGGCTCAACGCCCCCAGCCCCGACGGCTACGGCTACGCCGTGTTTGGCAAGGTGGTGGCCGGCAAGGACGTGGTCGACAAGATCCGCGCCGTGCCCACCGGCACCAAGAACGGCATGCAGAACGTGCCGGTCGTGCCCGTCGTCATCCAATCCGCCACCCTGGCCAAATAACCCAACTGGAGTCACACCATGAGCAACAAGCCCCAAGTCGAACTGCACATCGCCAACCAGGGCGTCATCACCCTCGAACTGGACGCCGAGAAGGCGCCCAAGACCGTGGCCAACTTCCTGTCCTATGTGAAGAAGGGCTTCTACGACGGCACCATCTTCCACCGCGTGATTCCCGGCTTCATGGCCCAGGGCGGCGGCTTCGAGGCGGGCATGACGCAAAAGCCCACCGATGCACAGATCGAGAACGAGGCCAACAACGGCCTGAAGAACGACAAGTACACCATTGCCATGGCGCGCACCAACGCGCCGCATTCGGCCACCGCCCAGTTCTTCATCAACGTGGCCAACAACGGCTTTCTCAACCACACGGCCCCCACCGCCCAGGGCTGGGGCTATGCGGTGTTCGGCAAGGTTGTCTCGGGCAGCGACGTGGTCGACAAGATCGAGCGCGCCAAGACCGGCCGCAAGGGCTTCCACGACGACGTGCCGCTGGAAGACGTGGTGATCGAGAAGGCTGTCGTCATCGCCGAGTAACGGCCGGGCCGGCGCCAACGGCTTGCCTTGAATGAAATGAGTCTGCAGACACCCGCATTCCAGGAACTGGTGGCGCCCGCGAGCTGGCACACGGTCGACCTCATTTCCGACCTGCACCTTCAGGCCGACCGGCCCGCCACGGTGGAGGCATTTCGCGGCTACCTGCAGACCACGCCGGCCGACGCCCTGTTCATCCTGGGCGATCTGTTCGAGGTCTGGGTGGGCGACGATGCGGCCGCCCTGCCCGGCTTCGAGGCCCAGTGCGCCGCGCTGCTGCGCGACGCGTCGGCCAGGCGGCCCCTCTATTTCATGCACGGCAATCGCGATTTCCTGCTGGGGCAGGACTTCGCGGCGCGGGCCCACATGGGCCTGCTGGAAGACCCGACCGTGCTGGTCTTCCAGGGCCAGCGCTGGCTGCTGAGCCATGGCGACGCGCTTTGCCTGGAAGACACGGAATACCTGCGCTTTCGCGAACAGGTGCGCTCACCTGCCTGGCAGCAGGCCGTGCTGGCCCAGCCGCTGGAACAGCGGCGCGCCCTCGCCCGCTCGGTGCGATCGCAAAGCGAGGCTCGCCAGCGCGAGCCCGGCATGGTCTGGGCTGACGTCGATGGTCCGGCCGCCAGCGAATGGCTGACGCGTGCCGGCGCGCCGACCCTGATCCACGGCCACACGCATCGGCCGGCGGAACACGACCTGGGCCATGGCCTGCGGCGCATCGTGCTCAGCGACTGGGACGTGGATGCGCATCCCCCACGCGCGCAGGTGCTGTGCCTGTCGGCGGCCGGCGCCAGGCGCGTCGACCTGCGCTGAGCGCCGTTTTCTCGAACATGTTCCGCTGGCTGCGCAAGCTGCGCCCCCTGCCCGCCATTCCGGATGCGGCGTGGCAGGCCACGCTGGCGCGTTACCCCTTTCTCGCCGAAAGGACACCCAACGAAGTGGAACGCCTGCGGCTGCTGGCGGCGCAGTTCCTGCAGGACAAGCAGTTCCACGGCGCGCACGGCTTTGTCATTACCGACGAGGTGGCCCTCGGCATCGCGGCGCAAGCCGTGCTGCCCGTGCTGCATCTTCCCGGCGGCCTGGCCTGGTACGACGACTTCGTGGGCGTGGTGGTGCATCCCGCCGAGGTGGTGGCACCGCGGCAGGTCATGGACGAGGCCGGCGTGGTGCACGAGTACGAGGAGGTCGTGGCCGGCGAAGCCATGGACCACGGCCCCGTCATGCTCAGCTGGCAGGACGTGCTGGCCAGCAGCGTGACCGCCGGCGAGGGCTACAACGTGGTGATCCACGAATTCGCCCACAAGATCGACCTGCGCAATGGCACGGCCGATGGCTGCCCGCCGCTGCCGCCGGCCTTTGGCGGCGCACAGGGCGCACGCGCTGCGGCAGCCGCTTGGATGGCCGTCATCGAGCCTGCCTACGAGGCCTTTCGCGAAAAGACCATCGTGGCCGAGCGCTTCGGCGGCGAGCCGCCCTGGCTGGACGACTACGGCGCCGAATCGATTTCCGAATTCTTTGCCGTCGCTTGCGAGGCCTACTTCGTCAACCGCAGCAGATTCGCGCAGGAAGAGCCTGGGTTGCTGCGCCTGTTCGACGAGTTCTTTTTGGGTCGGCGCACGGGCGATTGAACCGCGCGACCGGATCGATCGCGCGGCCAGCCACCGCCTTCCTGCTTACTTGCGCAGCAGCGACTTGAGCGCCGACTGCAGGCGCCGCGCAGAGGTTGCGTCATGCGCCGAAGCCAGCACCTTGCCCACGTCCTGGCCCCAGGTCTGGGCAGGCGCAGGATCGCCACGGCGTGTGAGCAGCTTCAGCTGCAGGGCGCGGCGGTCGTCGAGCAGTTCGGCCGGCGTGGGCACCTCGGCTGCCATTTCCAGGCGCAGCAGGGACTCCGCCGCATCCTTGCCGACCTCCCCGGAGGGTGCCGCACCCAGCGATTGCAGCCAGGTGCCGCGCACCGCAGGCGAAACTCCACGACCCAGTTCCTGAACACTCGGCAGCTGCGCCGCGTCGCGCGATTCCCAGGCGCTGATCAGTTGGGTGAGAGCTTCGCCGTGGGCCTGCGCCGCCAGCTTGCGCAGTGCCGCCTGCGCGTGCTCCAGCGACTCGCGCTGGGCACGGAATGCGGCGTCGCCCAGGCGGGGACCGCGTTCGGGGCGGTCGTTGCCGAAACGGCCCGCGCGATCTCCACGCTCGCCGCGATCTGCACCGCGATCGTTGCCGCCACGGCCGTCGCCACGCGGGCCCCGGCCATCGCGCCGA
>NZ_BCUU01000102.1 GCF_001591385.1 Variovorax soli NBRC 106424 | reverse complement strand
CGCTCCGCCGCCAACGGGCACTGGGCGGCCGAGCTGATCGACAGCTTCGGGCTGGCCGCCCCCAGCCCCTGCAGCGTCCGCATGCATGCCGACGGCGCGGCGGCGCGCGACGCGCTGTGGCAGGTCATCGAAAGCGCGCGCGAGCGGCTCGACGTCGGCACTTTCATCATCGGCAGCGACGACTTCGGGCAAGAGGTGATGGAGCGCCTGGTGCGGCGCGCGCGCGAAGGCGTCAAGGTGCGCGTGCTGCTCGACGGCTTCGGCGCCCTGAGCCTGCCGCGCCGCTATTTCGACCAGCTGCGCCAGGCCGGCGGCGACGTGGCGGTGTTCCGCCCGCTCTTCAGCCTGCGCAACACCGGCCCGCGCAACCTGCGCAACCACCGCAAGGTGACCATCGCCGACGACCAGTGGCTGTGGTCCGGCGGACGCAACCTGGCGGGCGAGTACTTCTGCGGCAACGAGGCGCATCCCCAGCCCTGGCGCGATCTCTCGTTCGACCTGCGCGGCAACGTGGCGGCGGCCGCGGCCCGGCAGTTCTCGCACGACTGGGCGTCGGTGCGCAAACGCAAGCCTCGCAGCATTGCCGACCTGCCGACCGCAGGCGGCAGCAGCCTGGCGCAGTACCTGCCCAGCGGCCCCGATCAGATGGAAGACACGGCGCAGGCGCTGCTCATCGACGCGTGCTTCCGGGCCGAACACCGCTTCATGGCCGTCACGCCCTATTTCGTGCCCGGCGACGGCCTGCGTGACGCGCTGCGGCTGGCGGCACGCCGCGGCGTACAGGTGACCATCGCCATCCCGCAGGTCTCCAACCACCGCATGGCCGACTTCGTCCGTGCGCGCGCCATGCGCGACCTGGCGCGCGCCGGCGTGATCTTCAAGATGCTGCCTTTCATGGCGCATGCCAAGGCGGTGGTGGTGGACGAGAGCCTGGCCCTGTGCGGCAGCATCAACCTGGACGGGCGCAGCCTTCTGCTCAACCACGAATCGGCCGTCGTCTTCTATGACGCGCACGACATCGACTGGCTGGCGCACTGGATCGAGACCACGGCCTCCGCCGGCGAAAGCTACCGCGCGCGCCAGCCGGGCCTGGCCCGCGACGTGGCCGAAGGGCTGGTGCTGACGCTCGCCTTTCAACTCTGAACGACCGGGCCGCGATTGGTGTAGCTCGCGTTGCCCAGCCCGGTGCCGATGGTGAGCACCGCCCAGTGCTTCACGTCCCGCATGAAGGGCAGTTCGCTCAAGCCCTGCACGACGGCGTCGTTGTGCATGAGCACCAGCACGTGCCGGTCGTCGATGGGCGGCAGCAGCTTGGCCAGTTCGCTGGGCAGGTGAAAGTGCTCGTCGGCCCAGTCGCCGGGCATGTTTTGCGCGCCGCGGGCGATGGAGCCGTCTTCGCGGATCAGCCCCGGGCAGGCCACGCCCACGAAAGGCGCCAGCGCAATCTTCTTGCGCCGGGCATGGGCCATCAGCTCGTGCAGCATGTCGGCCATGCCTTGCACCAGCATCTGCCGCGGCGGGCGGTCGTCCGCATGGCGCCACTTGTGCCGGCGCACCACCCGCGCCTGCGAGAGGTCGGCCGCCTTGGCGCGGCGCGTCTGCACGATGCCGCAGCGCACATTGGTCCCGCCGATGTCCAGGGCCAGGATCGCCTCGTAGTCATCGATCACCGCCGGCGGCGCCAGGTGCACCCAGCCGATCAGTCCGCCGTCGTCCACTTCATGCGACAGGCGCGCCAGCTGCACGGGACTGCCGTCGCAATGCAGCGCGGTTCCGGCCTGCAGCAACGCCTGCTCGCCCACGCCGCTGCCGGGAAAGCCGCCGCCGAGCACGATGCGCTGCACCTTGCGCCAGCTCTTCTGGCGCATGTACCGGTCGATGACGTGCACCAGTTCGAGCGAGAACTCCTCGATGGCGGCATGCACGAGATCGCTCGCCTCGTCCTTCTCCCGCCGGCCGTGGATGACCTCGTCCAGGTCCTTCTTGGCAATCTCGCTGCTCGGCACCTTTCCAAGCGGATCCCGGCCCCGGCGCACGCGCAGGCGCTTGCGCCACTTCTCCAGCAGCGCTCGAAAGGCCGTCTGGCTGGCCTGGTCGCCGACAAAGCCGTCCTGGTCGCGCAGCTCCAGGCTGTAGCTTTCGATCTTCACTTGCGGCAGCAGCATGGCGCCGTGCGCCAGGGCGTCGCCTGGCTGCCGCTGCACGGATGAGCGAGATGCACTTGGCATGTGCGCACTGTGGTCCCGCCGACCCCGCCGCCACATCGGCGAGCCGCAACAGCGCGTGTAGGAAAGCAGCCAGCGGACGCGGCCTTACACTGCCGCCGATGCATTGGCCACGTCTTCGAACCTGGTTCGGCGCCTTGTGCGCGGCACTCTTGCTGCTGCCGGGCCTGGCGGCACCGGCATGGGCCCAGGGCGAGACCTTGCGCGTGGGCTCCAAGCGATTCACCGAGTCCTACATCCTGGCCGAGCTGCTCGCGCAAAGCGCGGCGCCGCACCTGAGCGCGCCACCCGTGGTTCGCCAGGGCCTGGGCAACACGGCCATCGTGTACGAGGCGCTGCGTTCGGGCAGCATCGACCTGTATGCCGAATACACCGGCACCATCGCGCTCGAAATTCTCAAGGGGCCGCCCGGCATGTCGCGCGAGCAGATCGCCGCGGGCCTGGCGCCGCTCGGCCTGGGCATGGGCCCGGCGCTGGGATTCAACGACGGCTATGCGCTGGCCATGCGCGCGGCCGACGCTGACAGGCTGGGCATCCGCACACTCAGCGACCTGGCCCGCCACCCCGAACTGAAGCTGGGCCTGTCCAACGAGTTCATCGGCCGTGCGGACGGCTGGGCGGGCCTGGCCGCGAACTACGGCCTGCAGCAAAAGCCCATCGGGCTCGACCACGGCCTGGCGTACGACGCCATCGCGGCCCGGCAGATCGACGTGATGGACATCTACACGACGGACGCCAAGATCGACCACCTGGGCCTGCGCGTGCTGCAGGACGACCGCGCCTACTTTCCGCGCTACGACGCCGTGGTGCTGTACCGCCTGGACGTGCCCGGGCGCTTTCCCAAGGCCTGGGCCGCCATCGAGGCCCTGCAGGGTCGCATCGACGAGAAAGCCATGATCGCGATGAACGCGCGCGCCGAGCTGCAGGGCGCACCTTTCGATGCGATTGCGCGCAGCTTCCTGGCGCAAGGGTCGACCGGCGCTTCGGCGCAGCCCGGGCGCGGCTTCGCCGCCAAGCTGCTCGGGCCCGACCTGGGCCGCCTGGCGCGCCAGCACCTGCTGCTGGTGGCCATCTCGGTGGGCATCGCCGTCCTGATCGCCGTGCCGGTGGCCATCTGCATCTTTCCGATGCAGCGCGTGCGTGCCGCCGTGCTGGGGGTGGCCGGCCTGCTGCAGACCGTGCCCTCGCTGGCGCTGCTGGCCGTGCTCATCTCGCTGATGGGCATCATCGGCACGGTGCCGGCGCTGATCGCGCTGACACTCTACTCGCTGCTGCCGATCATGAGCAACACCGTCACCGGCCTGGCCCAGGTGCCTGTCGGCCTGCGGCAAGCCGGTACCGCCCTGGGCATGACGCGCGCGCAGAACCTGTGGCTGGTGCAGTTGCCGCTGGCGCTGCCCACCCTGGTGGCCGGCGTGCGCACCGCCACGGCCATTGCCATCGGCACCGCGACCATCGCGGCATTCGTCGGCGCGGGCGGTTTCGGCGAGCGCATCGTGACCGGGCTGGCGCTCAACGACCGTGCGCTGCTGCTGGCGGGCGCCATTCCGGCGGCGGGGCTGGCCCTGGCGAGCGAGCTGCTCTTCGAGCTGCTGCAGTGGTGGATGCGCAAGCGCCAGGCGCGCTAATCGGCCGGGCCGGCCGAACCAGGCGCCTGCTGCAGCGCCCACGCCACATGCTCGCGCACCAGCGCGCTCGGATGCTGCAGGCGCGATTGCAGCGCCTCGCGCGCCGACGCGTCGCCGCCGCGCAATGCATTGCCCAGTGCCACGGCGATGTTGCGCAGCCAGCGCTCGTGGCCGATGCGGCGGATGGGGCTGCCCTCGGTGCGCGACAGAAATTCTTCTTCGCTCCAGGCGAAGAGCTCGGCCAGCGTGCGCCCGGTGAGCCCTTCGCGCGGATCGAAATCGGGCAAGGCGCTTCTTCTCGCGAACTTGTTCCAGGGGCAGGCCAGCTGGCAGTCGTCGCAGCCGTAGATGCGGTTGGCCATGAGCGGCCGCAGCTCGGGCGGGATCGGCCCGGCATGCTCGATGGTCAGGTAGGAGATGCAGCGCCGCGCATCGAGCCGATGCGGCGCCACGATGGCCTGCGTGGGGCAGATGTCGATGCAGGCGCTGCACGATCCGCAGTGCGCGGTGACCGGCTCGCTGGGCGGCAGCGCCAGGTCGACGTAGATCTCGCCGAGAAAGAACATGGAGCCCGCCTCGCGGTCCAGCACCAGCGTGTGCTTGCCGCGCCAGCCCTGGCCGCTGCGTGACGCCAGCTCGGCCTCGAGCACCGGGGCCGAGTCGGTGAACGCGCGGTGGCCGAAGGGGCCGATCTCGGCGGCAATGCCTTCGGCGAGCTTCTGCAGGCGCGTGCGAAGCACCTTGTGGTAGTCGCGGCCCCGCGCGTACATCGAGACGATGGCCTCCTGCGGACGATCAAGCCGCGCGAACTCCACATGCTGCCAGTCGTCGGGCGTGGCCCGCGGCAGGTAGTCCATGCGCGCGGTGATGACGCTCACCGTGCCGGGCACCAGCTCGGCCGGCCGGGCGCGGCGCATGCCGTGCGCGGCCATGTAGGTCATCTCGCCATGGAAACCTTTTTCGAGCCACTGCATCAATCCAGGCTCCGCCGTGGACAGGTCGACGCCTGCCACACCGATTTGGGAGAATCCAAGCTCCCGCGCCAGCGCCTGAATACGGGATACGAGTTGCCTGCTGCCGATCACCTGCCCATTGTAGAAACGCGCCACTGGCCCAGCGAAGAAGACACCTTGGCCTTTGCCAGCCGCATGGCACAGGCCATGAGCACGCAGCCAGACCTCGCCAACAGCTTCATCGCACTGCATGGCGACCTGGGCGCCGGCAAGACCACCTTCGTGCGGCACCTGCTGCATGCACTGGGCGTGCGCGGACGCATCAAGAGCCCCACCTATGCGGTGGTGGAGCCGCATGCCGTGCCGTCGGGGCTGGCCATCCATCACTTCGACTTCTACCGCTTCGCCGATCCGCGCGAATGGGAGGACGCGGGCTTCCGAGACATCTTCGCGGGCCCCGGCCTCAAGTTGGCCGAATGGCCACAGAAGGCGGCGGGCCGCATTCCACTTGAAGATCTCGCTATTAAAATCGAAGCAATGAGTGACGACACGCGAACCGTGACCCTGCAAGCCTCCACGCCCCGCGGCGCGCAGCTGTTGAAGGCGCTGCATTCATGAGCGCGCAGGAGGTTTCGCCGTTGGATCGCCAGGGCCTGCTGCGCCGGCGCACGGTGCTCAAGGGCGGCAGCCTGGCGCTGCTGCTGAGCGGCCAGCAGATCGCCTTCGGCGCCAGCATCGTCGCGGTGCGCGTGTGGCCCGCCAACGACTACACCCGCGTCACCATCGAATCGGACGGCCGCCTGCAGTCGCGCCAGCTGGTGGTGGGCAACCCGCCGCGCCTGGCGGTCGACATCGAGGGCATCGACCTCAACCCCGCACTGCGCGAACTTGTCGGCAAGATCCGCCCCGACGACCCCTACATCAACGGCCTGCGCGTCGGCCAGTTCGCACCCGAGGTGGTGCGCATCGTGTTCGACCTGAAGCAGTCGGTGCTGCCCCAGGTCTTCTCGCTGGCACCGGTGGCCGCCTACAAGCACCGCCTCGTGCTCGACCTCTACCCCGAGCAGCCGGTGGACCCCATGGAGGCGCTCATTGCCGAGCGCATGCGCGACGCACCCGCCAGCGCGCCGGCACCGGCCTATGCGCAGCCCAAGCCTTCGGCCGCCGATCCGCTGGGCGACCTGATGGCGCAGCAGGCGGGGCGCCCCGGCCCTGCCGCACCGCCCACACCGGTCGCGCCTTCGCTACCGCCCACGGTGGCCATCGCACCGCCGCGCCCTGCCGCGCCACCCAGCGTTTCACCCGCACCGCCGCCCGTTGCGGCCACCTCCACGCGTACCGACCGCATCATCATCGTGGCACTCGACCCCGGCCATGGCGGCGAGGATCCGGGCGCCATCGGCCCCAACGGAACGCGCGAGAAGGACATCGTGCTGCAGGTGGCGCACCGCCTGCGCGACCGCATCAACAGCGCGAACGTGGGCGGCAACCCCATGCGCGCCTTCCTCACGCGCGATGCCGACTTCTTCGTGCCGCTGCATGTGCGCGTGCAGAAGGCGCGGCGCGTGCAGGCCGACCTGTTCGTCAGCATCCACGCGGACGCCTTCACCAACCCGGATGCGAACGGCGCGAGCGTGTTCGCGCTCAGCCAGCGCGGCGCCTCGAGCAGCGCGGCGCGCTGGCTGGCCAACAAGGAAAACGACGCCGACAAGGTGGGCGGCATCAACATCCGGGCCGAAGACCTGCATGTGCAGCGCGCGCTGTTCGACATGAGCACCACCGCGCAGATCAACGACAGCCTCAAGCTGGGCACGGCCATGCTGGGCGAGATCCGCAACGTCGGAAAGCTGCACAAGCCGCAGGTCGAGCAGGCTGGCTTTGCGGTGCTCAAGGCGCCCGACATTCCCAGCGTGCTGGTGGAAACCGCCTTCATCAGCAACCCCGGCGAAGAAGCCAAGCTGCGCAGCGCCAGCTACCAGGAAAACCTGGCCGATGCGCTGATGCGCGGCATTCAGCGCTACTTCGCGCAGAACCCGCCGCTGGCGCGCAGCCGCCAGCTCTAGCCTCGTTCGCAAGCATCGGCCGACTGGCCCTCTCTCCGACGCGCTCGGCGCACGCGTCCGTCATCGGCCGCGCGAATGGGCGTGCAGGGGTGCAAGGCAGACGCCTACAGCCGCCGAAGAGGGTGCTTCCTACAGTCTTCTCATGACCACTGAAAGGTGAAGATCATGTTGAAGACACGCTATTGGATTTCCGCAGTTGCGCTTTCGGCCACCGCCTTCCTGGGCGGCTGCGCCAGCGGGCCGAGCAACCAGCAGTTGGGCACCGTGGGCGGCGCCGTGGTGGGCGGGGCGGTCGGCAATGCCGTTGGCAGCGGCAGCGCGGTAGGCACCGTGGGCGGTGCGGCCGCCGGCGCACTCATCGGCAACGAGATCGGCCGGCGCAGCGACCAGCGCAACTACTACGAGCGCAACCCCTACACCTACTATCCGTACAACGGGCCTCGCTACTGAGTGAAGCCCCGACAGCTCGGCCAGGGCCCGCCCGAGCCGCCTAGTTGGCCGAGTTCCGAGACACGTCGGGGGCGCCTTTGCGCCCCGCATGCCAGGCGCCGTAGATGGCGATGAGCCCCGGCACCAGGATCAGTGCCCAGATGATCTTGTCCAGATGCTCGCGCACGACGGGCAGGTTGCCGAAGAAGTAGCCGGCCGTGGCAATGCCCAGCACCCACAGCAGCGCCCCCACCACGTTGTAGGCCGTGAACTTGGGCCGCCCCATCATCGCCACGCCCGCCACAAAGGGCGCAAAGGTGCGGATGAAGGGCATGAAGCGCGCCAGGATGATGGTGATGCCGCCGTAGCGCTCGTAGAACGCATGCGCCTGGTCGAAGGCCTTCTTGTTGAAGAAGCGCGAGTTCTCCCATTGGAAGACCTTGGGCCCGAAGTAGCGGCCGATCTGGTAGTTGCACTGGTCGCCCAGGATGGCCGCCACCAGCAGCACGGCGCACGCCAGCGGAAAGTCCATCATGCCCACCCCGCACAGCGCACCGACGATGAAAAGCAGAGAGTCGCCCGGCAGGAAGGGCATCACCACCAGCCCCGTCTCGACGAAGACGATGACGAACAGCAGCACGTAGACCCACGTGCCATAGGCGGCAACGAAGGCCTCGAGATGCTTGTCGACGTGAAGGATGAAGTCGATGAGGAAGCTGATGATTTCCATGGCCGGGATTATCACGATGCGTGGATGATTCCCGGCTGAACCCCCACGCTCCGGCGGCCGGGCGCTTTTCCTAGAATGCCCGGGTGAGTGCCGTCCTCCCCTCCCCCACCCGCCCGGTGTCCGCCCGCCGCCCCATCCGCGAACTGCCGGACGAACTGATCAGCCAGATCGCCGCCGGCGAAGTGGTGGAGCGCCCCGCCTCCGTGGTGCGCGAACTGGTGGACAACGCGCTCGATGCCGGCGCGCGCCAGATCGTGGTGCGTCTGCTGGCCGGCGGCGTGCGCCTGATTTCGGTGGAAGACGATGGCCAGGGCATCCCGGCCGCCGAACTGCCGGTGGCGCTGCGCCGCCACGCGACCAGCAAGATCGCGAGCCTGCACGAACTCGAAACGGTGGGCACCATGGGCTTTCGCGGCGAAGCGCTGGCGGCCATCAATTCGATTGCCGAGATGTCCTTGCATTCGCGCACGGCCGACAGCCAGGCCGAGGGCGGTGCCTGGTCGCTGGACGGGCGCTCGGGCGAACTCAAGCCCATTGCGCGCGCCGTCGGCACCACGGTGGAAGTGCGCGAGCTGTTCTTCGCGACCCCGGCCCGGCGCAAGTTCCTGAAGACCGACGCCACTGAACTCGCGCACTGCCTGGAGGCCGTGCGCCGCCATGCCCTCGCGCGGCCCGACGTGGGCTTTGCCGTGTGGCATGAAGGCAAGCTGGTGGAGCAGTGGCGCCCGGCCGCTTCGCTCGAAGGTCGGCTGGCCGATGCCATGAGCGAGGACTTCGTCTCGCGCAGCGTGCCGGTCGACCATGTGGTGGGCGCGGTGCGCGTCACGGGGCGTGCCGGCATTCCGGATGCGGCGCGCTCGCGCGGCGACCAGCAGTTCTTCTACGTCAACGGGCGCTTCGTGCGCGACAAGGTGCTGGCCCATGCGGTGCGCAGCGCCTACGAGGACGTGCTCCACGGCCAGCGCCAGCCCGTGTATGCGCTGTTCCTGGAAATCGATCCGGCGCGGGTGGACGTGAACGTGCACCCCACCAAGATCGAAGTGCGCTTTCGCGACGGACGCGAAGTGCACCAGGCGGTGCGCCATGCCATCGAGAACGCGCTGGCCGTGCCGCGCGCCGGCCACGGCGCAGCGGCGCCGCTGGCGGATGCGGCGACGCCGCTGCCCGAACCGGCGGTGCCGCCTGCCGTCGCGCCGATGATGCGTCCCTGGTCGCAGCCTTCGATGCAGTTCGTGGCGCGCGAGCGCCAGGGCCTGGGCGACAGCGCCGCCATGTGGCCGAGCCGGGCCTACGAGCGGCCGATGGCCGACACGCCCGCCTTCCTTCCGGCGATGCCCACCGCGCAGCCGACTGAGACTAAAACGGCACTGGCCGAATCGGACGACACCGGGGCCTGGCCCCTGGGCCGCGCCCTGGCGCAACTCCAAGGCATCTACATCCTGGCCGAGAACAGCCAGGGCCTGGTCATCGTCGACATGCATGCGGCGCACGAGCGCATCGTCTACGAGCGCCTGAAGACGCAATTGGAAGGCGCGGCCATCAGCAGCCAGCCCCTGCTCATACCGGCCACCTTCGCGGCCACGCCGCAGGAGGTGGCCACGGCCGAAGCCTGTGCGTCCGTGCTGCCGGCGCTGGGCCTGGAGATCACGCCGTTTTCACCCAAGACCCTGGCGGTGCGCGCCGTCCCTGGCACCCTGGCCGAAGGCGACCCGGTGGAACTGGCGCGCAGCGTGCTCGCCGAACTGGCGCAGCACGACGCCAGCACCGTGGTGCAGCGGGCCCAGAACGAGCTGCTGGGCACCATGGCCTGCCACGGCGCGGTGCGGGCCAACCGCAAGCTCACGCTGGACGAGATGAACGCCCTGCTGCGCCAGATGGAGGCGACCGAGCGCTCGGACCAGTGCAACCACGGTCGTCCCACATGGCGACAAGTAACGGTGCGTGACCTGGACGCGCTCTTCCTGCGCGGACGCTGAATTCGGTTCACGGGTCAAACCTAGGGATTTCCCTGGTTTTGCCGGCAGAAGCGGGAATCAGCCCGCAGAAACGGACAATTGAGCCTTGCCGCGGCTGTCATCCAGGACACTGGCACAGCCGTTGCATGAGCTTCTGCGCCACGCCCCTTCGACAGGGTGCGAGGAACTTTGTACGCCGCCCGCCGGTCGATTGCTTTCCTGTCTATCGAATGAAACGCTGGTCCCTGTTCGTATTGAGTACCGCACTCGTCGGCGTCCTCGCCGGCGGATGCTCCACACTCGACGCACGCCAGCGTGAGTGGATCTTCCAGCCCAGCGACCGCAGCTGGGGCAACACGGCCTCCATGACGGCCGGCATGGAAGACGTCTGGATCGACTTCAAGTCCTCCATCACCGGCGAACCCGCCCGCCTGCACGGCCTCTGGCTGGGCGGCAAGCCCGAATCCACCGACACGCCGGTGCTGCTGTACCTGCACGGTGCGCGCTTCAACGTGGCGGGATCGGCCCCCCGCATCCAGCGCATGCACGAGCTGGGCTTCTCGGTGCTGGCTGTGGACTACCGCGGCTTCGGCAAGAGCACGAAAGAGCTGCCCTCGGAAGACACCGCCCGCGAAGACGCCCAGGCCGCCTGGACCTGGCTGGCCGCGCGCCACCCGCAGCAGCGCCGCTATATCTTCGGCCACTCGTTGGGCGGCGCCATCGGCATCGACCTGGCATCGCGCGTCAAGGACGAGAGCGGCACCATCGTCGAGGGCACCTTCACCTCCATCTCCGACGTGGTGAGCAGCTTCAAGTGGGGCTGGCTGCCGTTCCAGCCCTTCATCACGCAGCCCTTCGATTCGCTGGCCCGGGTGAAGGACATCGGCTCGCCGCTCCTGGTGGTGCACGGCTCGCTCGACGACCTCATCCGCCCGGAACTGGGCCGCAAGCTCTATGAAGCCGCCACCGGCCCGAAGATGTTCGTGCTGGTTCAGGGCGGCTCGCACTTCAGCACCAACACGGTAGGCGAAGCGCAGTACCGCTCCGCGCTCACCCAACTGTTCCACATGCGTCCGCCCGGGATGCCGCAGGAGCCGGACGGCATGCAGGCCGACGCCACTGCCGCCACGCGCGCGCCCAGCTGAACTTCGCCAGGCGGCGCCATGCGCGCCTGTTAACCTCGGGCGCATGCCGCCCCCTTCCTCCACTGCCGCAACCTGGATCGGCCTGGCCGGCCCGACCGCCAGCGGCAAGACTGCGGCGGCGCTGGCGCTGGCCCAGGCGCTGCCGGTGGAAATCATCAGTGTCGACTCGGCCCTGGTCTACCGCGGCATGGACATCGGCACCGCCAAGCCGAGCCCGCAGGAGCAGGCGCTGGTGCCGCACCACCTGATCGACATCCGCGACCCGACCGACAGCTACAACGCCGGCGCCTTCGTGCGGGACGCCACCCGCCTGGTGGACGAGATACGTGCGCGCGGGCGGCTGCCGCTGCTGGTGGGCGGCACCATGCTCTATTTCAATGCCCTCATCCACGGCATCGACGACATGCCCAGCGCCGCGCCCGAGCTGCGCGAGCGCATCGAGCTCGAGGCGGCCGAGCAAGGGTGGCCGGCCATGCACGCGCAGTTGGCCAGGGTCGACGCGGTCACCGCGGCGCGGCTGGCGCCCAACGACAGCCAGCGCATCCAGCGTGCGCTGGAGGTGTGGCATGCGAGCGGGCGGCCGTTGTCCAGCTTCCATGCCGAACGCGCGGCCGCCACTACGGAGCCAGGGCCGCTGGCCTTGCTGTCCCTGGAGCCGCAGGAACGCAGCTGGCTGCACGAGCGCATCGCACAGCGCTTCGACGCCATGCTGGCGGCCGGCTTCGTCGACGAGGTGCGCGCCCTGCGCGCGCGCGGCGACCTGCGGCCCGAGCTGCCATCGATGCGCTGCGTCGGCTATCGCCAGGTCTGGGAAGCGCTGGACCGGCTCTGGCCCGAGGACGAACTGCGCGAGCGCGGCGTTGCCGCCACGCGCCAGCTGGCCAAGCGGCAGATCACCTGGCTGCGCGGCATGGCGCAGCGCACCGTGGTCGAAGCCGCCGCGCCGGACGCCGTGCAGCAGGTGCAGCGGCAGGTGCGCGCCTGGCTCGACACAGGTCGCGTGACGTTTCCCGGATGAGCGGCAGCGTCGGCTCATCGCAGGGCCTCTCGGTGCGCGGACTGGCCAAGCACTACGGCCAGACGCCGGTCTTCCAGAACGTCTCGCTCGACGTGGCGCCCGGGGAGTTCGTCGCCATCGTGGGCGAGTCGGGCGTGGGCAAGTCGACCCTGCTCAACTGCATGGCGGCGCTCGACACCTGGGATGCCGGCCGCATCGTGCACCAGGGCGTCGACCTGGGCACGCTCGACGGCGAGCAGCGCGCCGTCTGGCGCCGCCGGCAGGTGGGCTTCGTGTTCCAGGCATTTCACGTGCTGCCGCACCTGGACGTGTCGCAGAACATCGCGCTGCCGCTCATGCTCCAGGGCCGCCGCGACGATGCGCGCGTGGCGCAGATGCTGGCGGCCGTGGGCCTGGCGGGCACCGGGGCGCGCCTGCCGCAGCAGCTCAGCGGCGGACAGCTGCAGCGCGTGGCCATTGCGCGGGCGCTGGTGCACCGCCCGGCCTTGCTGCTGGCCGACGAGCCCACCGGCAACCTGGATCCGGCCACGGCCGGCAAGGTCATGGAATTGCTCACCCTGCAAACGCGCGAACATGGCGCATCGCTGGTGCTCGTCACGCATTCCGAAGCGGCTGCGGCCCGCGCCGACCGGGTGCTGCATTTGCGCGCAGACGGCATCGCGCAAGCCTGATTCGCGCAAGACAAAAAAGACTTGTCGAAATGGCGCGTTGCCAGCCGTCATTGGGTCGAGCAATCCCGCTCTGACCAACCTCGAGCAGGCTCGAGGAGCAATTAAGGAGTCCGACATGGAATACATGGTGATGTTCTACGAAACGCAGGAAGACTTCGCGCGCCGCAACGGCCCGCAGGCGCAGGCCCAGTTCGCCAGCTGGGTGGCCTACATCAACGCGATGCAGCAGGCCGGCGTCATGCGCGCCGGCAACGGCCTGCAGGGCCCGATGACCGGCACCACGCTGCGTGTTCGCGGCGACAAGCGCCAGGTGCAGGACGGCCCCTTCGCCGACACCAAGGAGCAGTTGGGCGGCTACGTGCTGCTTGACGTGGCCGACCTCGACGCCGCGCTGGAATGGGCGGCCCGCGCGCCCTGCGCATCCACCGGCGGCGTGGAGCTGCGTCCGCTGTTCAGTCCTTCGAAGACGTGACGCACGACGGCCTCGACGCCGCGCACCGCCGCGCCGAGCAAGCGGCGCGGCAGTCGTACGGCCGTCTGCTGGCCATTCTTTCGGCACGCACGCGCGACATCGCGGCCTCGGAAGATGCCCTGCACGACGCCTTCGCGCGCGCGCTCGAACGCTGGCCGCAGGACGGCGTGCCCGAGCGGCCCGAAGCCTGGCTGCTGCAGGTGGCCCGGCACCGCACGCTGGACGCCTGGCGCCACGCGCAGGTGCAGGACGCGGCAGCGCACAGCCTGCTGCTGCTGGCGCAGGACGTGCACGACGAGCCGCAAGGCCAGGCCGCCGTGCCCGACGAACGCCTGCGCCTGCTGTTCGTCTGCGCACATCCGGCCATCGACGGTGCGGCGCGCGCGCCGCTCATGCTGCAGACCGTGCTGGGCCTGGATGCAGCGCGCATCGCCAACGCCTTTCTCGTCGCGCCCGCCACGCTCGGCCAGCGCCTGGTGCGGGCCAAGGCGCGCATCCGCGCCGCAGGTATCGGCTTCGAATACCCGCGCGCCGACGAGCTGCCCCGGCGGCTGCAGGACGTGCTGGACGGCATCTACGCCGCCTACGGCACCGGCTGGGACGACGTGGAAGGCACGGACGCCAGCCACCGCGGCCTGACGCTCGAAGCCATCGAGCTGGGCCGCATCCTCTGCGCGCTGATGCCCGGCGAACCCGAGCCGCGCGGCCTGCTGGCCCTGATGCTCTTCTGCGAAAGCCGCGCGCACGCCCGGCGCGACGCACAAGGCGCCTACGTGCCGCTCGATGCACAGGACCCCGCCCGCTGGAACGACGGCATGCGGCTCGAAGCCGAGCAGCAGTTGGCCAGCGCGGCGGCCCGTGGCGTCGTCGGCGCCTACCAGCTGGAGGCGGCCATCCAGTCGGCCCACACACAGCGGTGCCTGGGCATGGCCGTGCCGCCCGAGGCATTGGTGGCGCTTTACGACGGCCTGCTGGCGCTGCGCCCGAGCATCGGCGCCCAGGTGAGCCGCGCCTGCGCGCTCGCTGCAGCCCAGGGTCCGGCCGCCGGACTGCAGGCGCTGGACACCATCGACGCGCAACGGGTCGCGAGCTACCAGCCCTACTGGGCGGCACGGGCACATCTTCTTGGCGCGGGCGGCCAAGTCAACGCGGCACGCGCGGCCTATGCGCGCGCCAGCGGCCTCGCGTCGCAGCCGGCGGTGCGCGCCTACCTCGAGCAAGCCGCGCGGCGCCTGGGCTGAACGGGCGCATCATCAACGCCATGCTGGCACTGCTTCGAAGCTTTTCCTGGCGCGAACTGCGCCACCACCCGTGGCGCAACGCGGCCGCCGTGGTGGCGGTGATGCTGGGCGTGGCGCTGGCCTTTTCGGTGCAGCTCATCAACGCCTCGGCGCTCGACGAATTCGCGGGCGCGGTGCGCTCGGTGAACGGCCAGCCCGACCTCGAGCTGCGCGCGGCGCAGGGCGGCTTCGACGAGCGGTTGTTCGAGCGCATCGCCACGCATCCGCAAGTGGCGCTGGCCAGCCCCGTGCTCGAGACCCAGGTCCAGTTGCTGGGGCCGGCGGGCAAGCGCATGCCGATGCGCGTGCTCGGCGTGGACAGCCTGGCCCTGCCAGAGATCGCGCCCGCCCTCAGCCCCAGGACGGCAAAGGGCGTGGACCGGCTCGCGCAATTCGCGCCAGGGCAGGTCTTTCTCAATGCAGCGGCGAGCAGTGCAGCCGGCCAGGATGCCACCGCCATCCAGGTGCAGGCCGGCACCCGCACCTTCAGCTTGCAGGTGGCCGGCAGCGTGAGCGCCGGCGGCAGCGCGCTGGCGGTGATGGACATCGGCGCGGCGCAAGACCTTTTCGGGCGCGGCGGCCAGCTCAGCCGCATCGACATCCGCCTGCGCCCGGGCACGGACCGCGCCGCCTTCGCCCGGGCGCTGGAGCAATCGGCCGGCTGGCCCGCCGGCCTGCGCCTGGCCGAGCCCGGCGATGCAGCGCAGCGGGTGAGCAACCTGTCGCGGGCCTACCGCGTCAACCTCACGGTGCTGGCCCTGGTGGCCTTGTTCACCGGCGCATTCCTGGTCTTCTCGGTGCTGTCGCTGGGCGTGGCGAAGCGGGCGCAGCAGTTTGCGCTGCTGGGCGTACTGGGCCTCACGCCCCGGCAGCGGCTTCGCCTGGCGCTGCTCGAATCGGGCGTGCTGGGTCTCATTGGCAGCGTGGCGGGCATCGCACTGGGCACGGGGTTGGCGCTGCTGGCGCTGCGCGTGCTGAGCGGCGACCTGGGCGGCGGCTACTTTCCGGGCGTGGCGCCATCGCTGCGCTGGAGCAGCGGCACCGCGCTGCTCTATGCCGCGCTCGGGTTGTTGGCGGCGCTGGTGGGCGGATGGTGGCCGGCACGCGCGGCACAGGCGCTGCCCGAGGCCAGCACGCTCAAGGGCCTGGGCGCCGCCAGTGCCGCGCCGGGTTCGGCGCTCGCGCGCTGGCTGGGCCTGGCGATGATGCTGGCGGGCGGCCTGCTCGCACTGGCCCCGCCCATCTTCGGCGTGCCCATTGCCGCCTACCTGGCGGTGGGCTTCCTGCTGGTGGGCGGCATCGCCACCTTGCCGGTGCTGATCGGCGCGCTCTACGACAGGCTGGCACGCAGCGTCTCTGCCCATCTGCTGCCGATGCTGGCGGTGGAGCGCGCACGCCGCATGCGCGGCAACGCGGCGGTGGCGGTGAGCGGCGTGGTGGCGGCGCTGAGCCTGGCGGTCGCGCTCACGGTGATGGTGGCGAGCTTTCGCGAATCGGTGTCGCGCTGGCTCGATGCGGTGCTGCCGGCGCAGTTGTATGTGCGCACGGCCGGCAGCGGCAGCAGCGCGGCCGGCGAGCTGGATGCCGCGGCCTTCGACCCCGCCTTCGTGCAAGCCGTGGCACAAGTGCCGGGCGTGGCGCGCATCGGCACCTTGCGCACGCGCGCGCTGCTGCTGGACAGCAGCCGGCCCGCGCTGACCCTGATCTCGCGCAGCTTCGAGCACGGCGATCCGGCCCGCAGCCTGCCCCTGGTGGGCGAGTATGTGGCGGCGCCGCCCGGAGAAATCGGCATCTACGTCAGCGAGGCCGTGGTGGATTTGTACGGGTCGCGCCCGGGACAGATGTTCGAACCGCTGGCACGCGCGTTTCCCGGCGCGGGCGCACCGCCGCGATTCTTCGTGGCCGGGGTCTGGCGCGACTACGTGCGGCAGTTCGGTGCGATCACGATGGATGCGCGCGACTTCGAGAAGCTCACCGGCGAGCGCGGGGTGAGCGACATCTCGCTGTGGCTGGAACCCGGCGCGGCGGAGGGCCAGGTGCAATCGTCCGTCCGCGAGCTGGCCGCCCGGCAACTGGGCAGCGCGGACCTGGTCGAGTTCGCCTCGGTCGGCGCGATCCGGGCCAACTCGCTGCGCATCTTCGATCGCAGCTTCGCCGTCACCTATTGGCTGCAGGCCGTGGCCATCGCCATCGGCCTGTTCGGCATTGCCGCCAGCTTCAGCGCGCAGGTGCTGGCGCGGCGCAAGGAGTTCGGCCTGCTGGCCCACCTGGGCTTCACGCGCGGCCAGATTTTGCGGGTGGTGGCCGGCGAAGGCATGGCCTGGACTGCCATCGGGGCGCTGGCCGGACTGGCACTGGGGCTGGCCGTCGCATTGATCCTCGTGCATGTGGTCAACCCGCAGAGCTTCCACTGGACCATGGACCTGATGCTGCCCTGGCTGCGCCTGAGCCTGCTGTGCGCCGCGGTGCTGGTGGCCGGCACGCTCACCGCCTGGCTGGCTGGCCGCGCTGCCGCAGGCCGCGACGCGGTGATGGCGGTGAAGGAGGATTGGTGAGTGAGATGACTGCTTTCGCGCCTGGCCGCTTGCAGCGGCGCGCGCTCCTGCTGGCCGCGCTGGCGTCGCCATCGGCGCTTGCCTTGGCGGCGCCCGGCACGCGCGAGCTGCGGCCGCTGCGCTTTCCGCGCGACTTCGGCAGCCACCCGGACTGGCGCACCGAGTGGTGGTACATCACCGGCCACGCCGAAGTGCCGGACGCCGGCGGCAGCCGCACCTTCGGCTTCCAGGTCACGTTCTTCCGCTCGCGAGTCGACGAAGCGCAGTCGCTGCAGTCGGCCTTCGCGGCCAGGCAACTGGTGTTCGCCCATGCGGCCCTCACCGACCTGAAAGGCCGCCGCCTGCTGCACGACCAGCGCATCGCCAGGGCCGGCATGGGCGTGGCATCGGCATCGGAGGGCGACACGGACATCCGCCTGCGCGACTGGTCGCTCAAGCGCCAGCCGGACGGGCGCTATGCGGCGCGCGTATCGGCCAGCGGCTTTTCGCTCGAACTGGACTTCGCGCCCACGCAGCCGGTGCTGCTGCAAGGCGATGCGGGGCTGTCGCGCAAGGGCGCGGAGCCCGATGAAACGAGCTACTACTACAGCGAGCCGCAGCTGAAGGTGGGCGGGCGCATCGCCCTCGAAGACCGCCATTTCGAACCCACCGAGGGCCGCGCCTGGCTGGACCACGAATGGAGCGAGACCCTCATGTCGCCCCAGGCCGTGGGCTGGGACTGGATCGGCATGAACCTGCACGACGGCAGCGCCCTCACCGCCTTTCGCCTGCGCGATTCGGCGGGCCGTACGCTGTGGGCCGGCGGATCGTGGCGCGACAAGAGTGGCAAGCTGCTTGCGTTCGCGCAGGACGAGGTGAAGTTCGAAGCGCAGCGGCCATGGAAGAGCCCGTCGTCGCAGGCCAGCTACCCGGTCGAGCGGAAGCTCGCCACGCCCGCCGGCCGCTTCACCGTGAAGGCGCTGCTCGACGACCAGGAACTGGACAGCCGGGGCTCCACCGGCACCATTTATTGGGAAGGCCTGAGCGACCTGCTCGACGAGCGCGGACAGGCCGTGGGCCGCGGCTACCTGGAGATGACCGGCTATGCGGGCAAGCTGAAGCTGTAGAACACCGCCAGGCGCTAGA
>NZ_BCUU01000101.1 GCF_001591385.1 Variovorax soli NBRC 106424 | reverse complement strand
GGCGCCAGGTGCGACCAGCGCTGGACCCAGGGGGAGGGCGCCGCCAGGGCGGCGTGGGCGTCGCCCGGCGACGGGGCGGCGCTCAGAAGCATGACCAGACCTGGTCGATGAGCGTGACCAGGAAGGCCGGCCGGGTGTAGAGCGCGAACACCCCGCCCAGCACGGCCAGCGACGTCGCCAGCCAGGCGGCGCGTTGCAGGGTGGGGCGGTGTTTGGAGCTCATGGCCGGGCCGATTTTCCCAGTTTCAGGCCGCTTGCGGCGCTGGCCGCACCGGCCGCGCGATGGCGCCTTCGCGCACCGGCAGGTTCACCAGGGCGGCGAACACGCCCAGCGCAATGGCGAGCCACCAGACGATGTCGTAGCTGCCCGTGCGGTCATACAGGAAGCCGCCCAGCCAGACGCCCAGGAACGAGCCGATCTGGTGCGAGAAGAACACGAAGCCGCTGAGCATCGACAGGTGCGACACGCCGAAGATGCCGGCAATGATCGCGTTGGTGGGCGGCACCGTGGAGAGCCACAGGAAGCCGATCACCGCGGAGAACACGTACACCGACGTGGGCGACAGCGGCGCCAGCAGGAAGAGGGCAATGGCCACCGCGCGGCCCAGGTAGATGGCCGCCAGGATCTTGCGCCGCGCCAGCCGCTGGCCCAGCGAGCCGGCGGCGTAGGTGCCGAAAACGTTGAACAGGCCGATCAGCGCCAGGGCGTAGCTGGCCACTTCCGGCCCCAGTCCCTTGTCGCGCAGGTAGCTGGGCATGTGCACGCCGATGAACACGACCTGGAAGCCGCACACGAAGTAGCCCGCCATCAACAGGCGGAAGCTCGGGTAGCGGAAGGCCTCGGCCACGGCCTGGGCGATGCTCTGCTCGCGGTGCGCCTGGCCGGTGCTGTGGCGCGGCTCGCGCAGAAAGAGGGCCAGCGGCGCGATGATGAGCGCCGCGCCGGCCAGCGCCAGCAGCGCGTTCTGCCAGCCCAGGTGGGCAATCAGCTGGCCTTCCACCGGCACCATGAGGAACTGGCCGAAGGAGCCGGCGGCGGCTGCCACGCCCATGGCCCAGGAGCGCTTCTCGGCCGGGATCTGGCGGCCGATGACCCCGTAGATGACGGCGTAGGTGGTGCCCGCATGCGCAGCGCCGATCAGCACGCCGGTGGTCAGCGCGAACATCAGCGGCGTGGTCGACAGCGCCATGCCCACCATGCCCAGCGCATAGAAGACGGCGCCGAGGATCAGCACCTTGGCGGCCCCGAGCCTGTCGGCCAGCATGCCGGCGAAGATGCCCATCACGCCCCAGGAGAGGTTCTGGATCGCCAGTGCGAAGGAGAAGGTCTGGCGCGACCAGTCCTGCGCCTGCGTGATCGGCTGCAGCCACAGGCCGAAGCCGTGGCGGATGCCCATCGAGAGGGTGACGATCAGGGCGCCGCACAGCAGCACCCGCTGCAGGCTCAGGGGTTGGGGGGAATTCATGGTCCGGGCAAATGTAGTCAAAAAGGCGCGGGCCTGCTTGTCACCTCCAGCGCCCCATTGTTGAAATCTTGTGGATGCTTTGATGCGTTGCCGACATCGGTCGCGGCAGGGGCCGCATCGAGGTCGGCGCGCTGCCCCGGCGGGCGGTCCGATGCGCGGACCTAGAATCCCGCGCTTATGGCAAGCAAGGAACCAGGCACATACGGCGAGGCGTCGATACGCGTCCTCAAGGGGCTCGAGCCCGTCAAGCAGCGGCCGGGCATGTACACCCGCACCGACAATCCGCTGCACATCATTCAGGAGGTGCTGGACAACGCCGCCGACGAGGCGCTGGCCGGCTTCGGCAAGAAGATCAAGGTCACGTTGCACGCCGACGGCTCGGTGAGCGTGGAAGACGACGGGCGCGGCATCCCCTTCGGGTTGCACCCGGAAGAAAAGGCGCCCGTGATCGAGCTGGTCTACACCCGGCTGCACGCGGGCGGCAAGTTCGACAAGGGCGCCGGCGGCGCCTACAGCTTCTCGGGCGGCCTGCATGGCGTGGGCGTGAGCGTGACCAATGCGCTCTCCAGGCGGCTGGAAGTGGTCTCGTACCGCGAGAACACCGTGGCCCAGCTTGCCTTCTCGGGCGGCGACGTGGCCGAGCCTTTGCAGACGCGCCCCCAGGCGGCCGGCGACCGCAAGCAGGGCACCACGGTGCGCGCCTGGCCCGACGGCAAGTATTTCGAGTCGAGCACGCTGCCGATCCACGAGCTGACGCATCTGCTGCGCAGCAAGGCGGTGCTCATGCCCGGCGTGGCCGTGACCCTGGTCAACGAGAAGACCAAGGACACGCAGCAGTGGCTCTACAAGGGTGGCCTGCGCGACTACCTCATGCAGACCCTCAGCGCCGACCCGGTGATTCCTCTTTTCGAGGGCACCGGCTACGCCGACAAGAACGCCGACAGCTTCGCCGAAGGCGAGGGCGCCGAATGGTGCGTGGCCTTCACCGAGGAAGGCCAGCCGGTGCGCGAGAGCTACGTCAACCTCATTCCCACCAGCGCCGGCGGCACGCACGAGAGCGGCCTGCGCGACGGCCTGTTCAATGCCGTCAAGAGTTTCGTCGAGCTGCATTCGCTGCTGCCCAAGGGCGTGAAGCTGCTGCCCGAAGACGTGTTCGCGCGCGCTTCCTACGTGCTCTCGGCCAAGGTGCTCGATCCGCAGTTCCAGGGCCAGATCAAGGAGCGGCTGAACTCGCGCGACGCGGTGCGGCTGGTGTCCAGCTTCGTGCGTCCGGCCCTCGAGCTGTGGCTCAACCAGCATGTCGACTATGGCAAGAAGCTGGCCGAGCTGGCCATCAAGGCGGCGCAGACGCGCCAGCGCGCCGGCCAGAAGGTCGAGAAGCGCAAGGGCTCCGGCGTGGCCGTGCTGCCTGGCAAGCTCACCGATTGCGAGAGCAAGGACACCGCGCACAACGAGGTCTTCCTGGTGGAGGGCGATTCGGCTGGCGGCAGCGCCAAGATGGGCCGCGACAAGGAAAGCCAGGCCATCCTGCCGCTGCGCGGCAAGGTGCTCAACACCTGGGAGGTGGAGCGCGACCGCCTGTTCGCCAACACCGAGATCCATGACATTTCGGTGGCCATTGGCGTCGACCCGCACGGGCCCGACGACACGCCCGACCTTTCTGGCCTGCGCTACGGCAAGGTGTGCATCCTGTCGGATGCCGACGTGGACGGCTCGCACATCCAGGTGCTGCTGCTCACGCTGTTCTTCCGGCACTTTCCCAAGCTCATCGACGCCGGCAACGTGTACATCGCCAAGCCGCCGCTGTTCCGCGTGGACGCGCCGGCGCGCGGCAAGAAGCCGGCCGCCAAACTGTACGCGCTGGACGAGGGCGAGCTCACTGCCATCCTCGACAAGCTGCGCAAGGACGGCGTGCGCGAAGGCGCATGGACCATCAGCCGCTTCAAGGGCCTGGGCGAAATGAGCGCCGAGCAGCTGTGGGAAACCACTCTCAACCCCGACACCCGGCGCCTGTTGCAGGTGCGCCTGGGCAGGCTCGATTTCTCGCAGACCCAGGGCGAGATCACCAAGCTGATGGGCAAGGGCGAGGCGGCGGCGCGGCGCGAACTCATGGAACTGCGTGGCGACGATGTCGAGGTGGACGTCTGAGCTTGCCCGGCTCCTACATCGCTGGTCCAAGGTGCTGATCGCCCTTGGCATGGCGGCGCTGTGGCCGCTCGCGCAGGCCGCCAACATCTACGGCTACGTGGATGAGCGGGGCGTGGCGCATTTCGCCTCCGAGCCGCTGGATGCGCGCTACCAGCTCTTCTTCAAGGCGGGCCAGAGCTTCGACACCTCGGCCGGCCTGCCCGGCCCGGGCCGCGGCGGATCGACGTCGGCGCAGCGCAGCCTGGTGGCCATGTTCGATGCCTCGCCCGGCTACAAGAACGCCAAGCGCGCCCTGCGCGACGCGGCGCGCAGGCACGACATCGACTACGAATTGCTGCAGGCGCTGGTGGCGGCCGAGTCGGGCTTCGATCCGCAGGCGGTGTCGCCCAAGGGCGCGCTCGGCCTGATGCAGCTGATGCCCGAGACGGCCGCGCGCTACGGCGTGCGCGCCGACGCGCGCGCCAGCGTGCAGGACAAGCTCTTCGACCCGCGCCAGAACGTGGCCGCCGGTTCGCGCTACCTCAGCGACCTGATCGACCTGTTCCCCGGCCGGCTCGACCTGGCGCTGGCCGCCTACAACGCGGGCGAGGGCGCGGTGCAGCGCGCCGGCAACCGCATTCCGAACTATCCCGAAACGCGCAACTACGTGGCCACCGTGATGCAGCTCTACGCCTACCTCAAGCCCTCGGCCGCCGTGCGCGCCGGTGCAGGCGGCGGCGCACCAGGCCGCGTGCGCATGGAACTGCCCGGCCCCAAGGGCGGCGCGGTCGGCCGCGGCAACGTGCCGCCCGCCGCGGGCCTGCCCAACACTTATTGAACGACTCGCTATCTATGGATTCCGAACAACCGACGCTCGACCTTTTGCCGCCCGATGACGACGGCGGCCTGACCCTCGCCGAATACGCGCAGCAGGCGTACCTGGAGTACGCACTGTCCGTGGTCAAGGGCCGCGCGCTGCCCGACGTGTGCGACGGCCAGAAGCCGGTGCAGCGCCGCATCCTGTACTCGATGTCCCGCATGGGCCTGGGCTTTGGCGGGGCCAACGGCACGGTGGGCGCCAAGCCGGTGAAGAGCGCCCGCGTGGTGGGCGACGTGCTGGGCCGCTTCCATCCGCACGGCGACCAGGCCGCCTACGACGCGCTGGTGCGCATGGCGCAGGACTTCGCGCAGCGCTATCCGCTGGTCGATGGGCAGGGCAACTTCGGCAGCCGCGACGGCGACGGCGCCGCGGCCATGCGCTACACCGAGGCGCGCCTGGCGCGCATCACCAGCCTGCTGCTGGACGAGATCGACGAAGGCACGGTGGACTTCGTGCCCAACTACGACGGCAGCACCGAAGAGCCCAAGGTGCTGCCCGCCCGGCTGCCCTTCGTGCTGCTCAATGGCGCGAGCGGCATCGCGGTGGGCCTGGCCACCGAAATTCCCAGCCACAACCTGCGCGAGATAGCGGATGCCTGCGTGGCGCTCATCAAGAGCAACGGCAAGCTCAGCGACGAGGAGCTGGCGGGCCTCATTCCCGGGCCCGACTATCCGGGCGGTGCGCAGATCATCAGCAGCCCGGCCGAGATCGCCGAGGCCTACCGCACCGGCCGCGGCTCGCTCAAGGTGCGCGCGCGCTGGAAGATCGAGGAACTCGCGCGCGGCCAGTGGCAGCTGGTGGTGAACGAGCTGCCGCCGGGCGTGAGCTCGCAGAAGGTGCTCGAAGAGATCGAGGAGCTCACCAACCCCAAGGTGCGCGCCGGCAAGAAGGCGCTCACCGCCGAGCAGACCCAGTTGAAGGCCGCAGTGCTGGCCGTGCTCGACGTGGTGCGCGACGAGTCGAGCAAGGACGCGCCGGTGCGCCTGGTGTTCGAGCCCAAGACCAGCCGCATCAGCCAGGAAGAATTCACCACCACGCTGCTGGCCCACACCTCGCTGGAAAGCTCGGCGCCCATCAACCTCACGATGGTGGGCATCGACGGCAAGCCGGTGCAGAAGTCCCTGCGCCAGATGCTCGGCGAATGGGTGGAGTTCCGCGCCGGCACGGTGCAGCGCCGTTCGCAGTTCCGCCTCGACAAGGTGCTCGACCGCATCCACATCCTCGAAGGCCGGCAGCTGGTGCTGCTCAACATCGACGAAGTGATCGCCATCATCCGCGCGGCCGAGGACCCGAAGGCCGCGCTCATCGCCCGCTTCAACCTGAGCGAGCGCCAGGCCGAGGACATCCTGGAAATCCGCCTGCGCCAATTGGCGCGCCTGGAAGCCATCAAGATCGAGCAGGAGCTGAAGAACCTGCGCGAAGACCAGAAGAAGCTGGAAGAAATTCTGGGAAGCCCGGCCGCGCTGCGCCGCCTGATGATCAAGGAGATCGAGCAGGACGCGAAGACCTTCGAGGACGCGCGCCGCACGCTCATCCAGGCCGAGAAGCGCGCCGTGGCCGAGGTGCGCGTGGTGGACGAGCCCGTGACCGTGATCGTGTCGCAGAAGGGCTGGGTGCGCGCCCAGAAGGGCTGGGCCGCCGACCGTACGGCGCCGCCCGAATACAGCTTCAAGTCGGGCGACGCGCTGTACGAGGCCTTCGAGTGCCGCACGGTCGACACCCTGCTGGTGTTCGGCACGGCCAAGGACAAGAGCGTGCGCGTGTACACCGTGCCGGTGGCGTCGCTGCCGGGCGGACGCGGCGACGGCCAGCCGGTCACCACCCTCATCGACCTGGAAAGCGGCACGCACGTGCAGCACTTCTTCGCCGGGCCCGCGGGCGCCAGCCTGCTGCTGGCCAACACCGGCGGCTATGGCTTCATCGCCTCGGTGGACAACATGATGTCGCGCCAGCGCGCGGGCAAGGCCTTCATCGACGTGGGCGAGGGCGAAGGCCTGTGCCGGCCGTCGCTGGTGGGCGGCGCCGGCGGCGCCGAGCCCGCGCCCATGGCCACGCACGTGGCCTGCGCATCGACGGGCGGGCGCATCCTCACCTTCGACATCGGCGAGTTGAAGGCGCTGCCCAAGGGCGGACGCGGCCTGACGCTGATCGACCTGGACGCCAAGGACAGCCTGGCCGGCGCCGCGGCCTACACGCGCAGCGTGAAGATCGAAGGCATCGGCCGCGGCGGCAAGGCGCGCGACGAGACGCTGGAGATCCGCTCGCTCAACAACGCCCGCGCCGCGCGCGGCCGCAAGGGCAAGGCCGCCGACCTGGGCTTCAAGCCCAGTTCCATCGTGCGGGTGCAGTGATGGACATCGGTACCGTCGGCATCGTCATCATCGTGGCCAGCGGCATCGTCAGCTTCGCGCTGGGCCGCTACTTCTCGAACAAGCGCCGCGAGAAGAAGGATGCGCAAAAGCGCGCCGCCGACATGGCCAATCAAAGCCGTCAGGTGCGCCGCGCGCGCGAGCGCAAGGAAGAACGCGGGCGCCGCTAGGCGCAGCGGCTGCCCCTGACCCATTCATTCCATCCAACTTCCGAAGAAAGCGAAGCCGCATGTCCCTGCCTCCCATCGAAATCGAGACCGGCCCGAACCCCACCGCCTCCATCGTGCTGATGCACGGCCTGGGCGCCGACGGCAACGACTTCGTGCCCATCGCGCAGGAGCTCGACCTGTCCAGCGTCGGCCCGGTGCGCTTCGTGTTCCCGAATGCGCCGGTCATGCCGGTCACCATCAATGGCGGCTACCAGATGCCGGCCTGGTACGACATCTACGGTCCCAACCTGGTGCAGCGCGAGGACGAAGCCGGCCTGCGCCGTTCGCAGGCGAGCATCGAGGCGCTGATCGAGAAGGAAAAGGCGCGCGGCATCGCGGCCGGGCGCATCGTGGTGGCGGGCTTCTCGCAGGGCTGCGCGATGGCGCTGATGACCGGCCTGCGGCATGTCGAGAAGCTGGCCGGCATCGTGGGCCTCTCCGGCTACCTGCCGCTGGCGGCCACGCTGGCGGCCGAGCGCAATGCGGCCAACCACGACACGCCGATCTTCCTGGCCCATGGCAGCGCCGACCCGGTGGTGGTGCTGCCGCGCGCCACCGCCACGCGCGATGCGCTCCAGGCCCTGGGCTACCAGGTCGACTGGCACGAGTACCCCATGGCGCATTCGGTGTGCATGGAAGAAATTGCCGATCTCAACGCCTGGCTGCTGCGCGTGCTGGCACGCTGACTGCCACAGGGGCGCTTGACCGTGTCCAAGCATGTCTTGCCCGGGCGTGCTAACTTCCGGCCCCACTTGGAAATAACAACCGGTCCTATGGATATGAGCAGCACTTTGCAGGAGCGTGTGAACGCGCTCTCGCCCGCGCGCCTGCTGGGCATGCGCCGCGGGATCGAGAAGGAAAGCCTGCGGGCGCAGCCCGATGGCCGGCTGGCCCTGACGCCGCATCCGGCGGTGCTCGGCTCGGCATTGACGCATCCGCACATCACCACCGACTTCAGTGAATCGCAGGTGGAGTTGATCACCAGTGCCCACACCGGTGTCGAGGCCTGCCTGGAAGAGCTTTCGCGCATCCACCAGTTCACCTACAAGGCGCTGGAGGCCAACGACGAGCGCCTGTGGGTGTCGAGCATGCCCTGCGGCCTGCCGGCCGACGAGACCATTCCGATCGGGCGCTACGGCTCTTCCAATGTCGGGCGTGCAAAGAGCGTCTACCGCATGGGGCTGGCCTATCGCTATGGCCGGCGCATGCAGACCATCTCGGGCATCCACTACAACTGGTCGCTGCCCGGCGTGGACAACGAGCAGTACTTCGGGCTGATCCGCAACTTCCGGCGCAACGCCTTTTTGCTGCTGTACCTGTTCGGTGCGTCGCCCTCGCTGTGCTCGACCTTCGTCGCGGGCCGCGAGCACGAACTGCAGCCGCTGGGCGAGGGCAGCATGTACATGCCCCACGCCACCTCGCTGCGCATGGGGCGCCTGGGCTACCAGAGCGACGCGCAGTCCTCGCTGGCGGTGAGCTACAACAGCCTGGAAGGCTATGGCGCCTCGCTGGAAGATGCGCTCACCCATCCCTGGCCGGCCTACGAGGCGATCGGCATCCAGGGCCCCGGCGGCGAATACAACCAGCTGGCCACTACGCTGCTGCAGATCGAGAACGAGTTCTACGGCACCATCCGCCCCAAGCGCACCATCTACACCGGCGAGCGCCCGCTGCATGCCTTGCGCGAGCGCGGCGTGGAATATGTCGAAGTGCGGCTGATGGACCTGGACCCCTTCGAGCCGATGGGCATCAACGCCCGGACCATGCGCTTCCTGGACGTGTTTTTGCTGCATTGCCTGCTGTCCGACAGCCCCGACGACACGCCGGCCGAAATCGCGGAACTGGCGCTGGGCCGGCACCTGACGGCGGCGCGCGGCCGCGAGCCCGGCCTGAAGCTGCCGCGCGGCGGACGCGAAGTCGCGCTGGTGGACTGGGGCGCTGAAATCCTTGCGGAGTGCGTCCCCATCGCGGCCGCGCTCGATGCGCTGCATGGCGGCGGCCTGCATGCCCAGGCTGTTCGGGCCGCGCAGGATGCGCTGAATGCGCCCGACAGCCTGCCATCGGCGCGCGTGCTGCAGGCCATGGCCAGCGGGCACGGCAATTCCTTCACTTCCTTCGTTCGCGCGCAGTCCGAAAGCACCCGCGAACACTTCGCCAGGCTGCCCTGGGCCGAGCACGAGCAGGCGCACTTCGAGCAGATGACGCAGGACTCGATCGAAGCCCAGCGCAAGATCGAAGAGAGCGAAACCGTGCCTTTCGAGGTCTATCGCGAGCAGTACGTGTCCGCGGAACGCCTGGGCCTTCGCCAGCGCGACGCCGCAGTTTCCGTCTAGCGTCCGCGCGCCCCGGCCGTCGCCTGCGCGACGCAGAGCGGCCCGCCTGCCCACGGACACTTGCTTCTTCCAGCAACACCCCGATTCGCAAGAACCTTCGACCCATGAGCAGCACCCTCGGCAGCAACAACGACAAACTCGACTTCCAGGGCCGCGTGGCCATCGTCACGGGCGCCGGCGGCGGCCTGGGCCGCCAGCACGCGCTGGCGCTGGCGGCGCGCGGCGCCAAGGTGCTGGTCAACGACCTGGGCGGCACGGTGAACGGCAGCGGCGGCTCGCCCACGGCGGCGCAGGCGGTGGTCGACGAGATCAAGGCGGCCGGCGGCCAGGCGATTGCCAACGGTGCCTCGGTGACCGACTTCGCGGCGGTGCAGGCCATGGTGCAGCAGGCGGTGGACGCCTGGGGCCGCGTCGACATCCTGGTGAACAACGCCGGCATCCTGCGCGACAAGAGCTTTGCCAAGATGGAGCTGGCCGACTTCCAGCTGGTGGTGGACGTGCACCTGATGGGCTCGGTGAACTGCACCAAGGCCGTGTGGGCGCTGATGAACGAGCAGAAGTACGGCCGCATCGTGATGACCACCTCGTCCTCGGGCCTGTACGGCAACTTCGGCCAGGCCAACTACGGCGCGGCCAAGATGGCGCTGGTGGGCCTGATGCAGACGCTGAGCATCGAAGGCGCGAAGAACGACATCCGCGTGAACTGCCTGGCGCCCACGGCCGCCACGCGCATGACCGAGGACCTGTTCCCGCCCGAAATGCTGGAGGCCTTTAAGCCCGAGGCGGTGGTGCCGGCCATGCTGGTGCTGGCCAGCGAGCAGGCGCCCAACCGCACCATCCTCTGCGCCGGCGCCGGCACCTTCGAGGCGGCGCACATCACGCTCACCCAGGGCGCCTACATCGGCATTGGCGACCATGCGCCCGAGGCACTGGCCGCGCGCCTGGCCGAGGTGACCGCCAGCGAGGGTGAGCAGGTGCCGCAAAGCGGCGCCGCGCAGGGCAGCAACGAAGTGGCCAAGGGCATGGCCGCAGCCGGCCGCGGCTGAGGAAGAAGGCCCGCAGGCGGCGCCCCGGCGCCGCGACCATTCCCGCCGGCGCCGTCATGGAGGCATGATGGCGCCTTGTCATTTTTGAAGGTGGCATTTCGCCGCCGCGCATCATTCCCATGGCCCAACTGCCCGACACCCTTTGCTACCTCAACGGTGAATACACCCCGCTCAACCAGGCCAAGGTCTCGGTGCTCGACCGCGGCTTCATCTTCGGCGACGGCATCTACGACGTGGTGCCGGTGTATGGCCGCAAGCTGTTCCGCTTTGCGCAGCACCTGGCCCGGCTGGAGCGCAACCTGGGCAAGCTGCGCATTCCCAACCCGCACACCAGCGACGAATGGCTGGAGCGCTGCCGCAAGCTCATTGCCGCGCATGCCAGCGAAGACCAGATGATCTACATCCAGGTCACGCGCGGCGTGGCGGTGCGCGACCATGTCATGCCGCAGGGCATCGCGCCCACCGTGTTCATCATGGCCAGCGCGATGAAGCTGCCCAGCGCGCAGGCGGTGCGCGAGGGCGTGGCCTGCGTCACGGCGGAAGACTTCCGCTGGGAGCGCGGCGACATCAAGAGCACCTCGCTCCTGGGCAACGTGATGGCGCGGCAGGTATCGGCCGACGCGGGCGCCACCGAGACCATCCTGTTCAGAGAGCGGCAGCTCACCGAGGCCTCGTCCTCCAACGTGTGGATCGTGCGCGATGGCGCGGTGTACGGCGTGCCCAAGAGCGAGCACGTGCTGGAGGGCATCCGCTACGAACTCATCCGAGAACTGTGCGAGCAGGAGGGCATTCCGTTCGCGCTGCAACCCATCGACGCAGCCCAGGTGCACGGCGCGGACGAACTGATGATCAGCTCCGCCAGCAAGGAGGTGCTGCCCGTGGTGCTGCTGGACGGCCAGCCCATCGGCAATGGCCAGCCCGGCCCGGTGTTCCAGCGCCTGTACAGCGCCTACCAGGGCGCCAAGGCGGCGCAGTCCCGCGCCTGAAGACGGTCCATGCCCATCCAGTGGTTCCCCGGTCACATGAACGTGACCAAGAAGGCGATCGCCGAGCGCGTGTCCGAGGGCATCGACGTCGTGATCGAGCTGCTCGACGCGCGCCTGCCGGGCTCCAGCACCAACCCCATGCTGCAGGCGCTCACCGCGGGCAGGCCGCGGCTGAAGGTGCTCAACAAGCAGGACCTGGCCGACCCCGACGTGACCGCGCGCTGGCTGGCCCACTTCAACGCGCAGCCGGACACGCGCGCCATCGCGCTGGATGCCAGCGAGCGCGCACCGGCGCAGCAGCTGGTGGCCGGCTGCCATGCGCTGGCGCCCAACCGCGGCGGCATGGCCAAGCCGATGCGGGTGCTGATCTGCGGCGTGCCCAACGTGGGCAAGTCCACGCTCATCAACACGCTCAAGGGCGAGCGCAAGGCGAAGACGGGCGACGAGGCCGGCATCACGCGGCTGGAGCAGCGCATCACGCTGGCCGACGACTTCTACCTGTGGGACACGCCCGGCATGCTGTGGCCGCGCATCATCGTGGACAAGAGCGGCTACAACCTCGCCGCCAGCGGCGCGGTGGGCCGCAATGCCTATGACGAGGAAGAGGTGGCGCTGGAACTGCTCGACTACCTGCGCCAGCACTACGCACCGCTGCTGGAGGCGCGTTTCAAGCTCGACGAACCCATTGCGCAGATGCAGGGCGAAGAAGTGCTGGAAGCCATCGGCCGCAAGCGCGGCGCGCTGCTGGGCAAGGGGCGGGTCAACCTGCAGAAGGCGGCCGAGATCGTGATGAACGAATTCCGCGCCGGCACCATCGGCCGCGTCAGCCTGGAGACGCCTGAGGAGTTTGCGCAGTGGCTCGCGGCCGGCGAGCAGAAAGACGCGCAGCGCGAAGCCAGGAAGGCGGCGCGCAAGAAGGCCCGGGGCAAGGGCACATCACCGGCCGACGATGCCGCGCCGGCTTCGCAATAGCCACTACGCGGCTTTCTGAGACTAGGGCAGGGCAGTGGCCTTGCCCAGCGCAATGTCCAGCAGCGCGTCTTGCTGCTCCGGCGTGCGGTGCGAAATCAGCTTGAGCAGCGCCTCGCCGTCCTGCGTCTGGATGCCGTTGGCCTTGGCGAACTCCATGGCTTCCAGCGAGAAGGTCGAACTGGTCACGTAGGTGCCGTGGGCGAGGCCCTGCGCCGTCATCGCGGAAAGAAATTCGCGCAACTCCCGCGCGGTGACCGCCTGGCCTTCCCAGTGCCGGCAGCGCACGACGCGCGGCTCGGGCATGTGGCGCGACTGCACCCAGATGTCCACGCCGCCATCGTCGCCCTGGCTTCGGGTGCTGGCGGCAAAGCCGGCCTGCTTGAAGAAGGCGGCGCACAGCGCCTCGAAGCGGCGCCAGTCCATCCGCGCCAGCAGCCGCGGGCTCCAGCTGGCTTCGGGCTCTTCTTCCTCTTCGTCGTCCTCGGCCGGATCGGAACGGACCGAGATGGTGTCCACGAAGCGCGGCTCGAGCTCGGCGCCGCTGCTGCGGCTCACGCCCAGGGCGGCCAGCACGGAGGGCCGCGTCATGCCGGCCTGCGCTTCGTCTTCCACCGGCTCCGCAACGCGCTCGAACGACGCCGTGCCACTGCGGCGCGTGACGCGCACGTAGATCGCGAAGGCCAGCCCGAGCAGCAGGGCCAGCCAGGCCAGAGGCCGCACCCCGACCGACAGCGCCTGGACCGAGCCGCCGGCCGGCAGCAGGTAGGAGGCCAGCAGCAGCAGGCCGCCGACCAGCGCCACCCACCAGCCCTTGGCGCTGGCGCTGTAGTCGGCTGCCCATTCTTGCCCACGTCTGGCTCGGTCCGGATCGGTCATGGTGTCCATGCGGATGTAACCAAAAGTTGTAGGTCTGCGGAGTTTACGGGTTTGGTTGGCAAATTGACACAATCTGGCCCATGACGCAACAACCAGACGATCTCCCGCCTCTCGAAGTCCTGCCCCGCGACATCTCGGCCTACGCCAAGGGCAACACCGGCATTCCCTACGTGCATCGGTTCGAGTCCGGCCGTCCCGGCCCGCACGTGCTGGTCAATGCGCTCACACACGGCAACGAGATCTGCGGCATGGTGGCCGCCACCCATCTGCTGGACACCGGTGTGCGTCCGGAGATCGGCACGTTGACCGTCAGCTTTGCGCATGTGGAGGCCTACAACGCCTTCGACGCCAAGGCGCCGCACGAGAATCGGCAGCTGGTGCACAACCTCAACCGCGTGTGGTCCGACGAATGGCTGAACGGCCCCGAGGACAGCCCCGAGCTGCGCCGGGCCCGCGAGCTGCGCCCGGTGGTGGCGGCTGCGGACCACATCCTGGACATCCACTCCACCAGCCAGCCGGTCGACCCCTTCTGGGTGTATCCCGCCTTTGCGCGCAACGCCGAGGTGGCGCTGGCCATCGGCCGGCCGTCCATCCACCTGGTGATGCCCAAGGGCCTGGGCTCGGGCACGCCGCTCATCCAGCATGGGCGCCATGGCGAGGAAGCGGGCACCGCCGGCGCCGCGCTGGTGGCGGAGTGCGGCCAGCATTTCCTGCAATCGGCGGCGGACCTGGCGACGCAGGTGGCGCTGGATTTTGTCGCGCATTTCGGCCTGATCCGGCGCGATGCGGCCAGCCGGCCCAAGCCCGCGCCGCAGCGCCGCTTCGAGCTGATGCACACGCGCATGGTCAAGACGCCGGAATTCCGCTTCGTGCGCCCGCTGGTGGGCTTCGAGACCTTTGCCAAGGACGAGCTCATCGCCATCGATGGCGACGAGGAGGTGCGCGCCCTCTGCGACGAATGCACGGTGCTGATGCCGACCCGCCTGCCGATCGTCGGGCGCGAGGGCGTGTACCTGGCGCGGCCGATCTAGGCTTCGATGAAGAGAGCCGGGTCCACCATGGCCCGGTTCAGCATCACCGACCAGTGCAGGTGCGGCCCGGTGACGCGGCCGGTGGCGCCCACCGCGCCCAGCCGCTCGCCGGTGCGAAGCGCATCGCCCGGCCGCACGTCGATGGCGCTCAGGTGGCAGTACATGCTCAGCAGCCCGCCGCCGTGGTCGAGCCAGACGGTGTTGCCGTTGAAGAAGTAGTCGCCGGTGTCGATCACCTTGCCGGGCAGCGGTGCCAGCACCGGCGTGCCGGTACCGGCGGCGATGTCCATGCCGCTGTGCGGATTGCGTGCCTGCCCGTTGAAGATGCGGCGCAGCCCGAAGGAACTGGAGCGGCGGCCGGGCACGGGCACCTGCATCTGCAGCGAGGCTGGCGGGGCGGCTTCGGTGAAGGTGGCCATCACGGTGGCCAGGTGCGTGCGTTCGCGCTCGTAGCGGGCCTGGTCGGCAGGCGAGAGGTCGACCGTGCGCGGCGGCACCTTCAGGCGCTGCTCGGTGTATTTCTTGGGCGAGACGGAATAGGCCAGCTGGCGCGGCGCTGCTGCATTGCCGCCGCGCACGTCGATGCGGCGTTCGCCCGGCACCGCCGAGAGCGGAATGCCCACCAGCGCCGTCCATTCGATGGCATCGCCCAGCACCAGCAAGGGAACGCCCGCTTCAGAAGCGCGCGGGCGCTCGGCGGCCGGGCCGAGCGACAGCCGCGCGATGCCGCCGGGCACCTGCGAACTGCGCGGCCACGCAACCGCACCGTCGTCCGCGCTCCTGGCATGCAGCCCGACGGCTTGCATGGCCAGCACGGAGGCCGCGCCACCAAGCAGCAGCCGGCGGCGGCGAATGGGCGCCGGCATTGGCTACTTGCCCCAGCTGTCGCGCATGCCGGCCGTGCGGTTGAACACCGGACGGCCGTTGTTGCCGTTGCCGGCCTTGGTGTCCAGCACGAAGTAGCCGTGGCGCTCGAACTGGAAGGGCACGTCGCTGTTGGCCTGCGCGAGCGAAGGCTCCACATAGGCCTGGCAGACCTGCAGGCTGTCGGGGTTCAGCTCGTCCACCAGGTCGCCGGCGCCGGGCTGTTCGGGGGTGAAAAGCCGTTCGTACAGGCGCACCTCGGCCGGCACCGCATCGGCGGCGGCCACCCAGGTGATGTTGCCCTTGACCTTGATCGCGTCGGCGCCCGGCGTGCCGCTCTTGGTGTCGGGCACCAGCCTGGCCTGCACTTCCACCAGCGCACCGCTGGCGTCGCGCGTGGCACCCGTGCATTCGACGACGTGGCCGTATTTCAGCCGCACCTTGTTGCCGGGGAAGAGGCGGAAGAAGCCCTTGGGCTGCACGTCTTCATAGTCGGTGCGCTCGATCCAGACCTCGCGGCCCAGCTTGAAGCGGCGCGTTCCCATGTCGGGGTGGTGCGGATGCACTGGCGCGCTGCAGTCGTCCAGCGCATCGTCGCCGCCCATGAGTTCGCCCCAGTTGGTGATGACCAGCTTGACCGGGTCGAGCACGGCCATGGCGCGCGGCGCGATGGGGTCCAGCGTTTCGCGCAGGGCGGCTTCCAGCGCGGCGTAGTCGGTCCAGCCGCCGGCCTTGGTCACGCCCGAGCGCTCGCAGAACAGCTTGATCGCATCGGGCGTGTAGCCGCGCCGGCGCAGGCCGGCCAGCGTGGGCATGCGCGGGTCGTCCCAGCCGTCCACGTGCTGGTCTTCCACCAGCTGGCGCAGCTTGCGCTTGCTGGTCACGATGTGGTTGACGTTCAGGCGCGCGAATTCGTACTGGCGCGGATGCGGGCTGGCGATGAGCCCGCCTTCGGCCAGGCGGTCGAGCAGCCAGTCGTAGAAGGGCCGCTGGTCCTCGAACTCCAGCGTGCAGATGCTGTGGGTGATCTGCTCCAGCGCGTCCTCGATGGGATGCGCGAAGGTGTACATCGGGTAGATGCACCACTTGTCGCCGGTGTTGTGGTGGGTGGCGCGGCGGATGCGGTACAGGGCCGGGTCGCGCAGGTTGATGTTGGGGCTGGCCAGATCGATCTTGGCGCGCAGCACCGCGCCGCCGTCGGGCAGCTTGCCATCGCGCATGTCGCGAAAGCGCGCCAGGTTTTCTTCGGGCGTGCGCGCGCGGAAGGGGCTGGGCGTGCCGGGCGTGTTGAAGTCGCCGCGGTTGATGCGCATCTCTTCGGGGCTTTGCTCGTCCACGTAGGCCAGGCCTGCGCCGATGAGGTATTCGGCCGCCCGGTACATGAAGTCGAAATAGTCGCTGGCGAAGTACTGGTGCGAAGCTTGCGCACCCGGGTGCGCCGGATCGTCGGCAATGGAGGTGCCGTAGCCCATCCAGTGCACCGCCTCGCGGATGGCGTCGACGTATTCCTGTTCTTCCTTTTCGGGGTTGGTGTCGTCGAAGCGCAGGTGGCACACGCCGCCGTACTGCTCGGCCAGGCTGAAGTTCAGCCAGATGCTCTTGGCATGGCCCAGGTGCAGGTAGCCGTTGGGTTCGGGCGGAAAACGCAGGCGCACGCGGGCCGGATCGGCCATGCCCTGGGCATGATGGTCGGCATCGCCGGGCGATCCACCCCACTTGCGGGTGGCGTAGGCGCCCTGTTCAAGGTCGTGCTCGATGACGTGGCGCAGGAAATTGCTGGGCTTGGCCGGCTCTTTATCGGCGGGGGAATTCATCACTGGATTCTAGAAGGGCGAACAATCCGGGGCCGGATGGCGCCCATCTCCTACAAACCGTGCGGCGGCTTCGGGTTACCTTTTGGAACGATCTTCACTTTGCATCGTGCACGGAACTTACAGGTTGCGCGTTCAATCACTACGACACGGCATCCCGCTTGGGCGGGTGCCCGCAAGGAGTATCAAATGACCATGAATCGTTCCGTTTTCAAGTGGGTTGCCGCCGGGGTGCTGGCTGCCGGCGCGTTGGGCGCTGCCGCCACGGCATCGGCCGGGGTGTCCTGGTCGGTCAACGTGGGCGTTCCTGGCGTGGTGGTGGCTCCGGCGCCGGTGTACTACCCGCCGGCCCCTGTCTACTATGCGCCCCCGCCGCCGGTGTACTACCGCCCGGCGCCTGTGTATTACGCGCCGCCGCCGGTGTATTACCGTCCGGCCCCCGTGTACATCCAGGGTGGCGGCTACTACCGCCATGGTCCGCGCTACTACGGGCCGCGGCCGCGTCCCGTGTATCGCTATTGAGGACAAAAATCGCACATCAAGTAAAAGCCGGCCCTTGGGCCGGCTTTTTCATGGGTGCGCGAATTGCACCGCGCCTCACATCGCTCGGAAGAGATGGGCGTACAGGCGGCTTATCACGATCTTCTCGGGCCGCCCACGCAAGCGCAGCAGCAGCTTGCCCGACTCGTCGCGCTGCACCTGCTCGATCGCCTCGCTGCGCACCACCACCGCGCGGTGCACTTGCCAGAAGGTGTCGGCGTCCAGTTGGGGAAGCAGTTGCTTGAGGGGGGTGCGGATGAGGTACTCGCGCTCGGCGGTGAGCACGCGCACGTACTTGTCGGCCGCCTCGAAATACAGCACGTCCTGGATGGGCACCATGTGCACCGTGGTGCCGCCCGTGTCGCTGGCGGTGATGAACCTGAGCAGGGGCGCGGCGGCGCCGCCCGCAGGCCCCGGCGCACCTGCCGCGCCGATCAGCCGCCGCCATTCGCCAAGCGTCTGCTCCAGCAGTTCCGCCGGTGCGCGTGGTGCCGCCTGTTGCTGCTGCACGGCCGCCAGCGCCTGCTGCACGCGCGCCACCGTCTTTCGAAGCCGCTCCGGCTGCACCGGCTTGCGCACGTAGTCGATGGCCTGCGCGTCGAAGGCCCGTACGGCGTATTCGTCGTACGCGGTAACGAACACCAGCTGCGGCATGGGCGCCTCGGCCGCCGGCCAGCGGTCGGCGATTTCCATCGCGGCGCCCAGGCCGTCCAGGCCCGGCATGCGGATGTCGAGGAACAGCACCTGCGGCAGGTGCTCCAGCGCTTCGCGCACGGCGCTGTGGCCGTCGGCCACCGCGGCCAGCACCTCCAGTTCGGGCCAGGCGGCGCGCAGCTCGGCGCGCAGGGCCTGTGCCAGCAGGGGTTCGTCTTCGGCGATGAGGGCAGTGGCTTTCATGGACGATTCAAGGGAATGTGGACGACGGCCCGCGTGCCGCCGCCGGGCAGCGGGCCGATGTCGAGGCGGCCCCGCGCGCCGTAGACGGTGGCCAGGCGCTCGCGCACATGGCCCAGGCCGAAGCTGCCGCCGGGGTCGTCGGC
>NZ_BCUU01000100.1 GCF_001591385.1 Variovorax soli NBRC 106424 | reverse complement strand
AGGCTGAAGCGTGGTAACTCCAGTTTCCCAGACCCTTCCGGATGAACACCGATCTATTGAAACACTACACCTAGGCCCTGCGCATCGCGCTCGGGCTCGGGCCCTTGAAACTTCAAGGGCCCCGGCTACAATCTGCACGCGCAACAGATCCTGGAGTGGTAGTTCAGTTGGTTAGAATACCGGCCTGTCACGCCGGGGGTCGCGGGTTCGAGTCCCGTCCACTCCGCCAGTATTTTGGGGTTTGCCCCAATGAGAAAAGCCACCTTCGGGTGGCTTTTTTGCGTCTACCCATGTTCTTAGCCCCTTTTCGTCGGCTGCTGTTTTGCAGCGTTCTTGGCCGCCGGAGGGGCGGGGCTGCACCAGGCCTTGGGGGCAGAGGTCAGGACGCGTTTGCGCCGGTGCTGGGCGGACCAGGCGGGCGTCGAAGCTGTGCGCGCGGCCTTGTATGCCGGTGTGCCGGTGCCTGGTGATGGCGTGATCCTTGCGCGCGGCAGCATGCTCAAGCCCCAGGCCCATTGCCTGGCTGTGGCGCGACTGGCTGGCGCAGTCAAAACTGCACATCCTGGCCGGCGCGCCGGGTCAGGGAAAGACCACCATCGCCCTCACGCTGGCAGCCACCATCTCGATGGGCGGACGCTTTCCGGACGGCGCACGCTGCGAGGCTGGCAACGTCGTCGTGTGGTCGGGAGAGGATGACCCCGCCGACACGCTTTTGCCGCGCCTGATCGCGGCCGGCGCCGATCCGGCAAAGGTCTTCTTTGTCGATGGTGCGCGGCTCGATGGCGAGGTGCTGCCCTTCGACCCGGCCCGGGACATGGTGCCGCTCATGTCGGCGATTGACGTTGTCGGCGGGGCGAAGCTGCTGATCGTCGATCCTGTCGTATCGGCGGTGCTCGGCGACAGTCACAAAAACACTGAGGTTCGCAGGGCGCTGCAACCGTTGGTCGACCTCGCCGTTGCGACCGATGCGGCGGTGCTGGGCATCAGCCACTTTTCCAAGGCCGGGCAAGGTCAAGACCCGACGCAGCGCGTCGTCGGCTCCGTGGCCTTCGCCGCCGTGGCCCGCGTGGTGCTGGTGGCCGCCAAGGTCAAGAACATGGAAGGCATCGACCGCCGCATCCTGGCGCGATCGAAGTCCAACATTGGGCCAGACGATGGTGGCTTCGAATACTACCTGGAGCAGATCGAGGCACTGTCCGGCATTCAGGCATCGCGGGTGGCGTGGGGACGAGCGGTGGCCGGGTCGGCGCGTGAGCTGCTGACCGATCCGAACGAGGACGACGATGGCGAGAAGTCCGCCACTGACAGCGCGGAAGACTTCTTGCGGGAACTGCTGGCCGATGGGCCAATGCCGTCCAAGCAGGTGAAGGCGGACGCGGCGGAGGCGGGTCATGCGTGGCGGACCGTGCGCCGCGCTGCCGATGACATGCAGATCGTCCGGAAGAAGGGCGGCATGGACAGCGGGTGGTACTGGCGACTGCCTGAAGGTGTCCAAAATACTGCGAAGGTGTCCATTCAAAACGATGGACATCTTCGGGAAAATCTGGACACCTTCGGCGATGGCGGCCCGGCTCCGGCCGACGCCGAGGAGGAATTCTGATGCAGCCCGCCGACCTGTTCCGGATGCTTCACGATGCCGGTGTGACCGTCCGGGCCGATGATGGAAAGCTGCTGGTGCGCCCCGCCGAGCTGCTGACCGACGAACTGAGGACGGCCATTCGGGACTACAAGCCCGATCTGTTGGCGTTCGTGGCCAAAGCCCACCGCACCACCACCGAGCTTCTTGCCGCCGCCATGAAAGTCTGTGATCACTACGGCGACAGCGACAAGGCCCGAGCCGATATGCGCGTGGATGTGCTCGCCACCCCGGTGCATCTTCGCGCCGACCTACTGGAGCACTTCTGGCAAACCCGGCCTACGCCATGACCGGTGCAACCAGCTCAAGGAGGCGAGTCATGACGGTGACCACGAAAAAGGCCGGCACAAGCCGAACCAAGACGCGCGCACTGACCCGAAGACGCCAGCACCAGTGCACACGCCCGCTCAAAAGGGACGCATGGCGACGATGGCATCCGTCAATGGCGCGGTGGCGATGCAGGCGTATCAGGGCAACCTCATGGGCAAAGACGCGGACTTGCAGACGATGGTCGAGCAACTGCGGAAGACCTTCTCGGCGGTCGGCCGCAATGACCTCTCCGATCTTGAAGCCATGCTCGTGTCGCAAGCGACGGCATTGCAAACGATCTTCACCAGCTTGGCGCGCAGGGCCTCGCTTCAGGTTCAGTTGCGTCACTACGAAACTTTCCTCGGTCTGGCTTTGAAAGCGCAGAGCCAGAGCCGCGCAACCATCTCGGCATTGGTCGATCTGAGGTATCCGCGCCAGTGGCTTTCGTGAGGCAGGCGAACATCGCGCAGGGGGCGCAGCAGGTGAACAACGCCAGCGCCGTAACGGGCCCTGCCGCGCGCGCGGAAGAAATCGAGCCCACGCAAAACAAACTATTGGAGGCCGATCATGGGAAATGCAGCGGCGGGCTGGACTCCGCAGCGCCGGCAACGACAGCGAGAAGCGATCCAGCGGAGGAAGCCATGGCTTCGATCCACAGGCCCCGTCAGCCCCGAAGGTAAGGCGGTGGTTGCGCGCAATGCCTATGCAGGTGGCCTGCTGGCACCGCTGCGCGCGGCCGTGAGCGACTTGCACAAAGCGATGCGCGAGCAGCGTAGGCTATTGTGATGAGCACGGGCGCTTGCATGGTAGGTGAGGCGCTGCCCTGCGCCGCATTGCGGGGCCAACGATGTCACCGTGACAGGCGCCTTACTTGTCGCCCGTCACGTACTGCCGCACTATTGAATGGCTAGGAAAGCATCTATCTCCGCGCCGGTTGCGCCGGTGTTGCGGACAGCCCGCTGCAGGGCCTTGAGCATCCTAGGTCGATGAATCGGGTTCGACTGGTAGCTCTCCGCCCATCTATATTGGGCCAGACCATTGACCGCTGTCACCACGTCATCCTCTGCATCCAATGCCTGGAGGTATGCCTTGATCAGTGCCGCGCCCCGGAACTTATTATCCTTCATGATCGGGGTGCCATCGACGTAGGTTAGCCCGGCAACCGATGGCGGCAGGTGAATGATGCTGTCGGGCGATGCGTCAACCAACAGGATGAGCCGATCCCAGAACCACATGGGCAAACTGTGGGCAAAAACTTCATCCATTTGCGCCATCGTGGAAGGCAGGGGAATGTCGGCATTCGTGCCCCGCGTGCCTGCCCCGATTACGTACTCGGCCCATTTGGCCGTTCCTTCCATGGCCCAGGCGCCTTTAAACATGGTGTAACTGTTCCAATAGATGTGGAACCTCATGACCCACTATTGGGGTCGTGGTTGCCGGGAAATTGGCGAAGTGCCTGGCGATATCGATTAGCAGCGCGCAATCGTTGGTCTTGATTGGGACGTTCGGATAAACCGAATGCTCGTCATAAGCCAAGCCGTTGTACGCGCCCAAATCTTTGACGGAAATATCGATGTACTTGACAGCCCTATAGCGCGAGCTTTCCATCGGGTCACGAAATCCTAGGGAATTCAACGCGAGGCGCACGAAGTTCGCCTGTCGTGCCACATTCTCCACGTAGTCGGGCACCCCATTGGCATTCGGATCCCTGTTGTCCAGATTGGCATGGGCCCCACTGTTTGCGTATAGAAACCCGGAATGGCGAAATCTCCTCATATTTGTGCAGAGGTTCCACATAATGGCCGTCCGTCCCCCTAGCTGTTGTGCCGTTCGAGCAAGGCGCCGCGACTTCTGAGACGACATTGACTGGCCTGGATACCGCAAGGCACGCCGCCACTACGCCTGCCGCGCATTGAGATTTAATCATCTACTTCTTATTATTATTCGGCCCGGGCACGCCATGCAATATGCCCGAGCCTTTGCGTCCTCCCCCTCCTAGTTCATGGTCAAAAACCCCTCAATATCGTCATAAACTTGGTCGGGCTGTTGATGGTTTTTCATGCCAGTGCTCGAAATAGCGCGCTGAATGACTTTAAGTACTCTTGCGTCATGCATCGCATGGTTCTGATTTCCCGAACCCCAATCATATTCAGGCCATCCGTAGAGCTGTGATACCACGGCATCCTCTGCATCAAGATATTGATAGAACCTGCTGAGAAACCCGAACCCACGGATCTTGTCATCTTTGAAAATGAGCGATCCATCCACATAAGTGGCATTTCGCAACTCTTCCGGCAGATCAATGGAGTCTTCGGCCGGGTCCATGATCTTCGCCAGGCGACTCCAAAAATTGTACGGGTAGGTTTGACTGAACACAGTTGTCTGCATTTCTTCCATCGTTTGCGGCAGTTTCTGTGTTGGGTCAGGGTGATTCATAGTGCCGGTACGGATGATTCGCTCCGCCCAATTGGCGGTCGGCTCAATGAACCAAGATCGCTTCATCATTGAATAACCATATTGGAATAGATGGAACATTTCATGGGCCATGATGCTCCATGTGCCTGGATAATTGGCAATGCCACTTGAAAGGTCAATTCTGATTGCGCAGACACCTCCCCTCTGAGGGACGGCTCCCCATATTCCTGGCTCGCTGTAGGCGGCCCCGCCGGCAATGTTGCCCAAATTAATGTCTATGTGTGTAGCGGCGCGATATCTGCCACTCTCCAGCGGATCGCGAAACCCGACAAGGTTGTACGCCTTCCTGGCAGCGTCTGCCTGTTTTTCAACATTTTCTACATAGTCCGGCACGCCGTTGCCATTTAGGTCCGTTTGAATGACCAGCGCATGTTCGCCGGCAAGAGTATAAAAAACGCGAATGCCATTGCCCGACACCTCATACTTTTCCGTAAGTGATGGAACTAGGCCCGTGGTAATTTGGCTCACTGGGCACGAGGTTATTGGCTGCGCATTAACGACCTCCAGGCTGGCCAATACCCCAAAAAGCAGAATTGAAATTGCCTTTGGCGTGCTTTTAAATATCATCAAGCCACTCCTTTTTTCACTATTGACGCTTGGGATTTGCAAAGAGTGTGTTACTCCTCTTGCGAGTCAAAGTCTAGCTGGGAAGAGTTAATTTACCCGTAAGGTATTGCACTCACCCCTGCAATTTCTGACGCACACCAATTCCAATTGACCAACTTTCGGACGCGTCTTGTTGGTGATCGGCGTCGCTGCTACTTAAGGTTGTATGTGGCATGTCGGCGAATTTGATCGATATGTCTTTTCCTAGAAATTTGAATTAAGAACGCCATGAGCAAATCTGAGAAAAAAAACAAACTTGACCACTCGGTGGTTATGTGGGGCGGTGATGTCAATCTCGGCCGCCGCCAACACTATCTAGTGCACGAATTCGACGGGAGGGTCTTGCCGAACGAGCTGCTGCACACAGCAGATCTCGCCATTGTGAATCTCGAATGCGTGGTCGCCACTGGCGGACAACTTGGAGTGGCTAAAGGCGAGCGATCTCCCTACTACTTTCGGGCGCGCCCGGAAATGCTGCGACTCTTGAACGACGCCAAGATTGGATTGGTCGCCACGGCCAACAACCACAGCGGCGACTACGGGCCACAGGCGCTACTCGAACAAGCGGGCTGGCTCAATGCGGAAGGGATTGGCCATGCGGGCAGCGGCGCCAATCGTGAAGCCGCTTTTTCGCCGGCATACCGGCAGGCGGGAGCCTATACGGTTGCCCTCTTTTCTATCGATGCCACGATGCGCAGTTTTGCCGCTGGCGAAACCACGCCAGGGCACGCGTTTCTGTCGCTGTCCGATCCAGCGGCTTGGTTCGCTGCGCTCGCGCCGCGTATCCAGCAAGCTCGCAAGCGCGCGGATGTTGTATTCGTGGCCGTGCATTGGGGGCCCAATCTCGCGACCGCGCCAGCAGCCGACGAAATTGCCTGCGGCCATGCATTGATTGACGCAGGCGCGGATGCAGTACTCGGTGCCTCTGCCCACGTTTTGCAGGGGGTGGAAATATACCGTGGGCGTCCGATCATTCATGATGCGGGCGACCTGTTGTTCGACGCTGTCACACGCTCTAACGAGGACAGCGGCCTCTTTGCTTTGGAGTTTGACGCGGATGGTGTTCATGGTGTTCAGTTCACGCCGCTGGCGGGTGACTTTGGCCGAACCGCACGTCGCGTAGGCGAGGATGCAAAGCAAGCCAGCGAGCGATTCATCGCCTTATGTGATGCCCTCTCGTCGGGTGGCCGCGGCTTATGGAAAATGAAAGCTGATGGCAGTTGCAAGCTCAAGCTCTCGCCTCCCGACCGGGAGCACGCCGCAGCGCCTGTGCGCACGATGCGCCCGGAATGGAGCGTTGCGGCGGTGCCCCAAGACGCGGTCCTCGCGCAGCCGTTGACGTTCGGCCCGCTGCGGCTGCTGGGCATGCGCGCGTGTACAGGTGAAAAAAATGCGCCCAATCTGGTGTTCGTGGACAGCTACTGGAGCTTGATCGAACCCACAAGCCAGGATTGGCGGCTGGACCTACGCGCGACCGCGGCCGGTGTCAAACCTGCTGTGGATTGGGGCCGCAGTTTCGACCATGATCCTTGCGATTGGATGTGGCCTACTTCGCAGTGGGAGCCGGGTCGCATTTATCATGACCGGATAAGTCTGCGGCCATCGGGCGTGTTGCCCAAGACAGCCGCTACGCTGCAACTTCAAGCGCGAGCGGTCTCGGCGGCCGAAAGACCAGCCTTGGTGTCGCTACCACGACGCATTGAATGGACGCCACCGCAAAACATTCCGTCTGGCGGGGAATCATGGCCAGTCTACAAGCTGCTGCCATTGGATCAGCTTCCCCCGGATGCAGATGACCCTGATGTAGCGTGGACTGCCGATCAATTGCGCGCCGTCACAGGCGGTCGCTGGATTGTTCAACCGCCACCCGGCTGGGGGGTTCAGGTAGTCACGAATCTCAGGGGACAAGTGAAGAGCCTGCAGGTTCCCGGACTGTACGTGGCACACGACTACGACACGCTATGGGCGCATGAACGTTTAAGCGTTCGAGGCCCGAATAGCTATGACAGGCACCGATTCCTGCCCGAGTTGTCGCCCAAACTCGCGGGGGGTCTTGTCAAACATGACGTGCAGGGGCTCGACCCATCTTTTCCGAGGCTTCAAGTTGATGATCCCGTTAAAGCCATGATCGAACTGGGCGCGACGGCACGCCAGAGAATGCGCGGTCGTGTCGTTGCGGTCACTGGAAGCTCCGGCAAATCGACTGTCAGCGCCATGGTGTCGCATGTTTTCGGCGCCGACATGCGCGTGCGTGCCTCGGTTGACAACTACAACTCGCGAGTCGGCATCATGCACACCCTGGCCAATGCCCCTCGCGCTACCGATATGGTGGTTCTGGAAACTGCGATCAGCGCTATCAACGCTCGGAATTTCCAGTTCATCAAGCTAGCTAGGCCGGACGTGGCCGTCATTACCAACATTGGCGACTCGCACATGAAGCCGGGAGAAACCACGTTCGATGTTGCGAGGCGCAAGGCAAACATCTTTCAGGGCATGGTCCCGGGCGGCTGCGCGGTGATATGCGCGGACGCCGAGCACGCCGAGTTTATTGTGAGCAAGGCGCGTGAGCGGGGACTGCATGTGTTGACATACGGGCTGGCCGAGAATGCCGACCTGCAACTGACTTCCTATGAGCCGGCGACCGGCGAAGTGCGCGTCAGTGACCATACACAAGGTACGACGCAAAGATACAGAATCGGCGCGCCCGGACTGCACATGGCCGTCAATAGCTTGGTCTGCATGGCCGTAGCCAAGGCATTGGACCTCCCATTCACGAGCCAACGGCTATCAAGTTTTGAACCCCTTGGCGGGCGCGGCCAGGCTGTTTTTGGGCGCGTGGGCGCGGCTGAAATCAAGATTATCGATGAGAGCTATAACGCTAATCCCCTGTCCATGGTTGCCTCACTCCAGTGCTTCGGCCAAGGATCGGTCTCCGGTCGCAAGGTATTGGTACTTGGAGACATGCTAGAGCTGGGTGACCGCACAAAAGAGTTGCATCTGGAACTGGCCAGCGTCATTGCCCGATGCAGCCCTGCAATGGTGTTCCTACGGGGCGAGAATATGGAACAACTGCTGCGCCCTCTCTTGGGTGTGCACAAACTCCCGCATGCAAAGCACTTCTCAACCCTTGCGGAATTGGAGCGCGCGCTGGCGGCTGAACTCAAACACGGTGATTCAGTGCTCGTGAAGGGATCAAACGGCATGCAACTTTGGAAATGGGTCGAGAAGGTTGCAGGGGCCGCAAAAAAACCACTTTCGCCGCAACCGTCGCTCCCTTCCAACACCACAAATTCCCAGGAGTACGCATGAGAAAAGTAGCCGGCTTGTAAGCGCGCGGTGATCCCATCTTGAGATCGAGATGTGTGTCCATGACGATGGTGTCCACCAAGGATTTGGGCGGACACCATGGAAGACTCCAAGCGCGCGAGCCGGCGGCGCCATGCGGACGATCTCAAGCAAGGGGTGCTGGCGGCCTGCGCCGAACCTGGAGCGTCGGTAGCGCAGGTGGCGCTGGCGCACGGTCTGAACGCCAACCTCGTGCACAAGTGGCGGCGCCTGTCTGGGACGGGTATGACGTGCAGCGATCGGCAAGACGAGTTCGTTGCGCTTGCGTTGCCTGAGGCTCCGGCGTGCTTGGTGACATCCGCTTGGAGTTGCGCCGCGGCGCCATCGCGGTGAACGTGATGTGGCCGTTGAATGCGTCGAGCCAGTGCGCCGCCTGTGAGCCTCAATCCTGAGGCCCAATACGAGATGCCATGAGCAAGCAGAGATACCCCGAAGAATTCAAGATCGAAGCGATCAAGCAGATCACCGAGCGCGGCCACAAGGTGGCTGATGTGTCAGCCCGGCTTGGCGTCAGCCATCGCGTGCGTCCGCTGGCCCACGTGAGATAGCTCCTTTTACTCACTTTTCCGTATGGCGGGCTCATTGGGCGGGTAGAAAAGAAAACGGGCCGCGAAGGCCCGTTTTCTTTAGACATATGGTGGAGCAGGCGGCTACCCCCTTGGCCAAGGCAGGCATGAAGAACAGCCCCCTGAAAGCCCGCGCAAGCGACAACTGTCGCGCTGAACTTCTCGGGCTCTGAATGCGCGCAATGTTCTCACGCGCAACCCATTGATACTGAAGAACTCTTGATGCGATTGCCCTGACTTTTCAAGTCCGAACTAGACGTTTTCGGATTGATCTCATTGGCAGGCACTTGCCTCTCGGGCCCAATACGGAACTCGCATCCGAGAGTTCCCCATTTGCGCGCTACTCGCTCGCAATGGGCCCTCTTATCTCTGTGAGGCGATCTCCGATCAAGTCCGCGTGAAGCGAACCTGCGCTCATGAACGCCACAGTTTCGGTGCATCACGCGCATCGAAGCATCCTTCGTTTAGTTCACCATGCTTATCCACGTATTGGGGCTGGCGGGCGCGCAGTCGCCCCTCTGGCTCACTGCCTTTGATCATTTTTTGGCCGTGCTTTCGAGCAGACCCCTCTCCCAAATCCTGAACCGGGAACGCCGCCGGCGGCGACGTCAGCAAGCCGCCGTAGCGCACTACAGCCGGAGCATGGAAGACTTCCCGGAGCTCGCCGCAAGATGAGCAGCACATGGCATCCTTGCGCGTTGCGCCCTCTCAACCTCGCCGATGCATGCGGGCGGGAACTGGCCGACGACATGGCCAATCACCTGGGGCAAAACGAACGGCCCACGTGGTGGCCGCTCCTGCGGCGGATTGGGCAAGTTGTTGCTCGAACAGCGCCTGCGTTCGCGCGCCATTGGCAATCGAAGTCCCCGATCGAGGCCCCATGAGAGGACGGGATCCGATAGCGCCGTCGATCGAACTTGGCAGTTGGCTCGCTGGACTGGCGACTGGTCCGGGCGGACCGCGACGCTATTACCTGTACCAACCACCGAACTTGCGGGCGGAGGAAGGGCACCTGCCAGTCATGGTGATGCTCCACGGTTGCGGGCAGATGGCTATGGACTTCGCCCGGATCACGCGCATGCATCAGTTGGCTGCGCGCGAGCGCTTCTTCGTGCTCTATCCAGAACAGGATCGGCTTGCCAATTCCAAGGGATGCTGGAACTGGTGCGAACGCACCTCGGGCTTGGCGGTGGCCGAGGCAGCGACACTGATGGCCGCCATCAATCAAGTCTGCAAGCAGTACTCGACGGATCCGCACCGCATTGCCGTGGCTGGACTGTCGGCGGGTGCGAGCATGGCCGCCCTACTGGCGAGCCTCTTTCCGCAACGCATCAAGGCAGTTGCCATGCATTCCGGCGTCGCACCAGGCGCCGCCATGTCGGCGCTTACCGCTATGAGTGCGATGACCGGACTACACGCCCCGCCCATCACGTTCACCGCCGTCGGCAAGGCCGTACGTGCCGCGGCCGCCGGCACCACGCTGCCTGGTCTGTTCGTGCTCCATGGCGACGCTGACGATGTCGTCGCACCAAGCAACGCCGACAGCACCGCCGGCATCTGGTCCATGGCCACCGGATCGGCCATAGGGACCGAACGAACTTGGCAGCATGAGGGGCGGCACGCGGTTCATGAGACGGAATTCACCCGCAAGGGCCGCACTATCGTTACGTTGTGCAAGGTTCAAGGTCTCGGTCACGCATGGAGTGGCGGGACGACGGGCTTGCCTTACAGCGACATGAGAGGCCCCTGCGCGACGCGCATGTTCTGGAACTTCGCCAAGTGTCAGTTCTAGCCAGCGCCGAACCAGCACTTCAAGGCGCAAGTGCCGCAAAGCGTCTGACGTTGACACCCGCAGCGTTGCTGCCGTCCCACCTGAGGTGGATCGAGTGGCCACAGGCAGGACTGATTGACCCGGCTGCTGAGCAACGGCTCGGCCCGCGAATTCACTGCCGGGGAACCACCATGCCGCGCCGGCGGATCCCTCAAAGGCGGCTTTGGTTCTTGTATTGTTTGAGGTGTCGGGGTGAGGGACTCTGTGGTGCATCGGCAGCCGCCTGCTGACCGACCTCGCGAGTTTTCTCCCACCCCACCCTCCAGCGTCGATCAGGAACTGAGCGGCACAGTGCGCCTTGCGGTGCACCGTGACCACCGATCTGAAGGCAAGCCAACGCGACGGATGGGTTCACCCCGACGTGGCCATTGTCTTCATCGGAGGTACTCCCATGCAACCGTCTACCTTGTTCGTCGGCGTGGACATATCCAAGGCCGAGCTCGTCATTTGCATCGCCGGCCAGCGGCCTTGCAGCATTGCCAACGACGCAGCCAGCATTCGCGCCTGGCTGCGCACGGTGCCTGCGCATGCACTCATTGCCATGGAGTCCACTGGACGCTACCACGCCTTGTTGGCGCAGCTTGCTTATCAAGCCGGTCTCCAGGTCTACGTGCTCAACGCCCGTGACGTCTTCTTTTACGCCCGGGCGCTCGGCACCCGCGCCAAGACCGATGCTGTGGACGCCGTGGTGATTGCGCGCTATCTGGAGCAACATCACTGCGCACTTGCATCCTTGGCACCCCGGCAGCGCCACCCAGCAGCAGCTGCAGGAATTGCTCGTGCGCCATGCACAGGTAGTGGCGCATCGAACCGCCTTGACCCAGGCGTTTGTCGGCGTGCCGACGGCGCGCAGTTGGCAGGGTTGAACGCGGCCTTCCAGGCGCTGCTCAAGTCCATCGATGCGCAGGTACAGCGCCTGATCGACAGCGACGCGCGCATGGCCCGCGGGTACCGACTGCTGCTTACCATCACGGGCATCGGCCCGCAATCGGGCGCCTTGTTGACCACGCTGTTCAGCCGCCTCGAGTTCGCTAACGCAGACGCATTGGTGGGCTACAGCGGACTGGATCCGCGTGCGAACGATTCCGGTACTCGGCATGGGCGCCGGCGATTGAGCAAGAAGGGGCCGGCGCTGTTGCGCCGCCAGATGTGGCTGGCCGGCTTCTCCGCCAGTCGAAGCAAGCTGTTCGCACCGTGGTACCAAACCTTGCGCGCCAAGGGCTTTGCCTCCACTGAAGCCATCGTGATCATGGGGCGCAAGCTGCTGCGCGTGGCCTTTGCAGTTTGGAAGAGCGATCAAGCGTTCGACTCCCAAAAGCTTGGGCCCAAACCGGCTTGACGAAAACAATAGAACCTCGCGACGACTGTTGCCGACGACACACTGCCATCGTACAGATGAGCTGCGCGCCCCGATATCCGCGACCACCACCCTTCGGAGCTCCCGTCGAGATGTGCATTTAGAGGTGGACATCCTCGGCCGCCAGCCACCAACGCTTCAAAGCGGGGTGCTTAGACGCTTGCGATGAGTGAACTAGTTCGCCGGCGAGCAGAGGCCGCTCCGCCGGAGGCAGCGACGTAGACCGGCCCGGGGCTGCCCAAAATGGGTGACACTGCGCGCCATCACAACTTGCAACATGCACCCCATGACCACGCTGCTGCTGGATCCGAACGTCTGGTTCGCCTTCGGAATGCTGACCGCCCTGGAGATCGTCCTGGGCATCGACAACATCATCTTCATCTCCATCCTGGTGGGGCGTCTGCCGCCCGAGCAGCGCGACAAGGCGCGGCGACTGGGGCTTGGCTTTGCTATGGGAATGCGCCTGCTCCTGTTGCTGTCGCTAAGCTGGGTCATGGGACTGACGGCGGACTTGTTCACCGTCGCAGGGCGCGGCATCAGCGGTCGCGACCTCGTCCTGCTGCTCGGCGGACTATTCCTACTCTACAAAGCTTCACACGAGATCTTTGTCGAAGTCGAGGCGCGTGAGGAGCAGCGGCCCAAGCCAACATCAGACAGCGGCACGCCAGGTGGGGGCTCCGCACAATTCTGGGGCATCATCGGCCAGATCGCGGTGATCGACATCGTTTTCTCGCTCGACTCGGTAATCACCGCGGTCGGCATGGTCGATCAGATCTCGGTGATGGTGGCAGCCGTTGTCGCTTCCGTGGCGGTGATGCTGGTCGCGGCCAAGCCGATCGGCGACTTTGTCGACCGGCACCCTTCTGTCAAGGTGCTGGCGCTCGCCTTCCTGGTCATGGTGGGCATGGCACTGACGGCCGAAGCCTTCGATCAACACGTGCCAAAGGGGTACATCTATGTCTCTATGGCTTTCTCGCTGGCAGTCGAAGCGCTAAACATTCGTGCGCGCGCAAGGCGCAAGGCGCTAGTCGCCACCGAGTAAGTCAATTGGGGCAACGTAGAACGCCTTGCCAACTAGGCGCGCCGTAAGCGCGCGGTGATCCCGTCTTGAGCTTGGCTCTTGTGTAGATCACGATGGTGTCCACCAAGGACTTAGCAGGCTGTTGAAATTCCCCTCGCCGTAAACCATCGCGCGCCCGAGCCGTTGCAGGTGAAGATCAAGCTGCAGGAGGCTGGGATGCGCGGAAGCGACGAGGTACAGGAAGGTCTGTTCAGCTTCTCCAAACTGGAGGACTTCGTTCCGGCACAGCACCCGCTGCGCTCGGTGCGCGAACTGGTCAACCAGGCGCTGGGCGGGCTCAACGAGTTGTTCAACCGGATCTACAGCGATTCGGGCCGCGCCTCCATCCCGCCGGAGAAGCTGCTGCGCGCGATGCTCATCCAGATCCTGTTTTCGGTGCGCAGCGAGCGCCAATTGATGGAGCAGGTGCGCTACAACCTGCTGTTTCGCTGGTTCATCGGGCTGGCCATCGACGACGAGGTGTGGGACCACTCGGTGTTCTCCAAGAACCGAGACCGATTGCTGGCCAACGAGGTGATCGAGCGCTTCTTCACCGAGGTGATGGCGCTGGCGGACAAGCAGGGGCTGCTGTCCAAGGAGCATTTCTCGGTGGATGGCACCCTGATCCAGGCGTGGGCCAGCCACAAGAGCTTCGTGCCCAAGGACGGCAGCGGCGACGACAGCAGCAGCGGTGGAAGCAGCGCTGGCTCAGGGCGCAATGCGCTGGCCGACTGGCGCGGCAAGCCGCGCAGCAACGACACGCACGCCAGCACGACCGATCCGGACGCGCGGCTGTTCAGGAAGAGCAACAACACGGCTGCGGTGCTGGGCTACCAGGGTCACGTGCTGATGGAGAACCGCTCCGGGTTGGTGGTGGGCGCGGTGGTGACGCATGCCGGCGGCACGAGCGAACGCACGGCGGCCTTGAGCATGCTGGACAAAGTGCCTGGCGCTGGCCGCAAGACGCTGGGCGCGGACAAGGCCTACGACACCCGAGACTTCGTGCAGGCCTGCCGGCAGCGAAACGTGACGCCGCACGTGGCGGCCAACGTGACGCGGCATCGCGCCAGTGCCATCGATGCACGCACCACACGACACGACAGCTATGCGCTGAGCCAAGTCGTTCGAAAGCGCATTGAGGAGCACTTCGGATGGGGCAAGGTCATCGGACCCATCAGGCAGACACTGTATCGGGGCATCCGCAAGGTCGATCAGCAGTTCAAGCTCACGATGACGGCCAGCAACCTGGTCAGGATGGCCCGAATGCTGGGCAACGAGGCCCAAGTCGACCCGGCATGAGGGGCAAGGAGCGGCAGAACGCCGCTCGCCACTTGGCCTCGACCAAGGCCGGAATCAATCCAGCACTTCTTCGACCCATGGCAGCAAGGGCCGGTGATGTTCAGTCGACTTGAAATTCAACAGCCTGCTAGACGCGCACCTGTCGCAATGGACGCTGCCGGCGGAGCGCATGAAAGCGGGTAAAGAGCATCGTGTGCCACTCTCGAGTCGCGCGAAGGCGGTGTTGCAGGCGGCACGCGTGATGGCATCGGCGACGACCTCAGCTGGCGCACCCTTAGCGGCATAGAAGGCCTGCAGCCTGGCCAGTTGCTGCGCGCCGATGCCCGGCGCTACGTTGCGTGTATTGCGCGTGATGGCAGTATCGATGATGCCGGGACACACCACCGTCATGCCCACCTGCGATTCGCACAGCCTCAGCTCGAGCGACACGGACTCCGACAGGCCAATCACCGCCGACTTGGAAGCGGCGTAGGCGCTCATGTTGGGCGCCGGCGCGAAGCCCGCGAGCGAGGCGACGTTGACCACCCAACGGAAGCCGCCCGCCTCATGCATCGCAGGAAGGAAGCTGCGCAGCCCGTGCACAACGCCCATAACATTGGTGTGCAACGTTCGATCCCAGGAATCCACTGGGCTGTCGAGAAAGGCGCCCAGGTAGCCAATGCCGGCGTTGTACACCAGCACGTCGATCGCGCCGCCGTCCTGGTGCACCGCCTCGGCCAGGCGCTGCATTGCGGCCTCGTCCCGCACGTCCACGCTGTGCGTGCTGCAGCGACCGCCCGCCGACACGATGGCGTCGCGCACCGAATGGAGGCTGGCCTCATCGAGGTCGCTCAGCACCATTTGCGCGCCTTCCCGGGCAAACGCAAGGGCGGTGGCCCGCCCGATGCCAGAGCCCGCGCCGGTGACCAAGACGCGTTTGCCGTGCAGATTCTTGATGCACATGGCCCAACCCGCGATCTTCAGCCGAATGCGGTAATGTCTACCGGCTCGACGGCGGCAGCCGTACAGAAAGCCAGGTAGCGGTCGACGCCACTCTTCCAGCTTTCTATGGCGAGGATCTGGTCCTGCTCGTTGACGAACAACAGGTCACCTACCACGATGTTCAGGGTGATGACCTCCTCGCCATTCTGCAGCGCCTGCGGAGTGTGGCTCGAGCCCGCCGTCTCAAAGACGATGCTGCCCGGGCCGGCAATCCAGTCGTGCTCCACGTACTTCCAGCTGCCCTTGACGGTGTAGACGATCACCGTGCCGGTGTGGCGGTGCCGGGGCATCACGGTGCCCGCGGGCGCCTTGAGCAGCGTGATGGTTTCGCCGCGGATCGGATCGCACTTGAAATACTTGATCAGCACCTCGTTGCTGTAGGGTGCGAAGGGCACCCATGGAATGGATTCGTCTTCGATGACTGCGGTATGGATCTGCTCATATAGCATGGCTTGCTCCAGTAGTGGGGGACCTGTCTAGTGACTAGCATCGCCACCGCCGTGGTGAGACTCGATGGCTTACAAGAATGATGAATTTCCGCACGACCCGCGACCAATTCATTTGCAGACACCTGCCTGTCACTTTCCGACATTCAGGGGTTTTCCCCGAAGGCCGGGGAGCCATGGCATGACGACAGCCGCCGCCAGGCGCATACCGGTTCGCTACCTCTCCCTGCTGGTCGGCTCGCTGGGCATGCAGGGGGTGGACACCACTGGCCTCCTGCGGGACGCGGGCCTCGAGGCCAGTCGTTTCGACAACATCGCAGAGATGCTGGCGCCGGCCGAGGTGGAGGCCTTCCTCACCTCCGCATACCACCTCACGGGCCGAACCGACCTGGGCTTCGAGGCGGGCCGGCTGATCAAGCTCAATTCGCACGACATCCTCGGCTACGCGATGCTGAGCTGCCGCAACGTGGACCATCTGCTCGCCCTCACGAGCCGCTACTACCACTTCATCAATCCGCTCTTCTCGATGCGCTATCGGCGGTTGGCGGACGTGGGCGGCGAGGCGGTGTTCAACCCCGTGGCGGCGATGCCGCTGCGCACCATGTATTTCGTGATGGAGGCGATCGCCGTCTCGGTGCAGAACCAGTTCATACTGCTGTTCGGCGCGGACAGTCCCGCCTTCGACGTCCGCATGGGCATGCCGGTCCCGGCCCATCGCTTGCGCTACCTGGAGTTGCTGCCGGCGCGATTCCATTTCGACGAGGGCGCCATGCCGGCAGTGACGCTGCAGATTGGCGTCCGCTCGCTGGAGCTGCCGTTACCGATGGCGTCGCCGGCCACAGTCGAGCAGATCGAGAAGCAACTGAGCGCCAGCACGCGCCGGCCGGCGCCGCATGGCGGATGGACTGAATACATCACCATGCTGCTGCGCGAAACCGACAGGCAGCTCACGCTCGACGAGATCGCCGGCCGGATGAACATCTCGGCACGCACGATCGATCGAAACCTCAAGAAGGAGCACCTGCAATTCCGTGACCTGGCGCAGCAGGTTCGCTTCGAGCGCGCGCAATCCCTGCTCGCGCGGCCAGGTGCGACCGTGTCAGGCGTCGCGCAGCAACTGGGTTTCAGCGACGCGGCGAACTTCACCCGCGCATTCCGCCGTCATTCCGGACTGACGCCGACTGACTTCCTGAAGACCTTGCCTGTTGCCGGCAGCGTCGGGTAGTTTGGGATCGACGTCTCCCGCCAGCAGCGCCTGGTAGTCCGTTGGCGTGACCGCAAAGCGGCGACGGAACGCCCGCGAGAAGTTGGCCACATGACTGAACCCCACCGACTCAGCCACCTCCGAGACCGTGGCATGAGGCACGGCCAGCAGTTCCCTTGCCCGCTCGAATCGAACCTGGTGAAGCAATTCGCGGAACTGCACGTTTTCCTTCTTCAGGTTGCGGTCGATCGTGCGTGCCGAGATGTTCATGCGCAGGGCGATGTCCTTCATGCTGACATGCAGGCCCTGGGTTTCGCGCAGCAGCATGGTGACGTAGTCGCCCCAGCCGCCGCCGGCCGTCGGACGGCGCTTGCTCTTGGCCAGTTGCGCCTCGACCTGCGCCACGGTCAGCTCCGACGCCAGGGGTAGTGGCTTCTTCAGCAGCTCGGGCTCGACCCGCAGCGTGACGGCAGGAATGGCAGCGTCGTCGAAATAGAAGCGCGCGGGCAGCAACTGCGCGTAGCGCGCAGCATGTGCCGGCACCGGCATGCCCATGCGAATGTCGAACCCGTTTTCCTCGGAGCCGAGCATCATCATGATCTGGTTCTGCACCGACACGCCGATCGCTTCGATGACGAAGTGCAGCGTCCTGACGGGCATTGCGACGATGGGCGTGAAGATCGCCTCGCCCACGGACTCCGTGCGCCGGTAGCGCATCGAGAAGAGCGGATTGATCAAGTCGTAGTGGCGGCTTGTCAGCCGCAGCACGTGGTCGAGGTCGCGACAGCTGAGCATGCCGTATCCCAGGATGTCGTGCGAGTTGAGCTTGATGAGCCGCCCCACTTCGAAGCCCAGGTCCGTGCGCCCAGTCATCTCATGGGCGGCTTCGAGGAACGCGTGCACCTGCGCCAGCTTCAGCTTCCCGTTGCGGCTGTCGATGCACGCCGGCTCGATGCCGGCGAGCTGCAGCAGGCGCGGTGTGTCTACGCCCTGCGCCTCCAACGAACTCAGAAGCAGCGAGAAATAGCGCCCCGGCAGGTGGCTGGGGGTGGACGTCATCGAGCGAATCGGGCAGGTGCAGGTCCGAGTGCCGGCAGATGTCTGAAATTGATAAGCAAGTGTCGGTCTCGGAATTGGTCAACACCGGTCGAGCTGTTCATGATGAAGGTGCACCCATTCTTTTGCTTTCAAACTGTCCGCGTGATGTTGCCCCCGTATTCCCGGCCCCGTCCTATTCGCAATAAAGCGCCTGGTCCATCGATGCCTCCTGGCGCGCCTGCGCGGCCTGCTGCCGCCTGAACTCTCGGGGTGAGCACATTTTCAACGACGAGTGCGGATGCACCTCGTTGAAGTGCTCGAAGGCGGCAGGCAACTGCGCAAGCACCGTTTGTGCGTCACGCAGGTCCATGCGCGCCACGTAATCGCGCTTGAACGTGTTCACGAAGCTCTCGGCCATGCCGTTGCTCTGAGGACTGCACACCGGGGTGTTGATGGGCTGCAAGCCCAGCGAGCGTGCAAGCGCTCGCGTGTCCGTCGCGATGTAGGCCCCGCCGTTGTCGCTCAGGAATTCCAGACGGTGGCCCGCGGGGAC
>NZ_BCUU01000099.1 GCF_001591385.1 Variovorax soli NBRC 106424 | reverse complement strand
ACGCACGGCGCCGCTGCATGAGACACCGCGTGCCCCTCACCCAACCTCTCCCCAGAGGGGAGAGGAGCAAGAGGGCTGCTACCCCAGCCGCAGGCTCATGACGCCGGCGAGGATCACCAGCGTGCCGAAGGCGCGCTGCCAGCCGAAGGCCTCGCGCAGGAACAGCGTGCCAATGAGCGCCGCGAACAGCACCGAGGTCTCGCGCAGGGCCGCCACCACCGCCACCGGCGCGTGCGTCATGGCCCACAGGGCGATGCCGTAGCTGCCCAGCGAGGCGACGGTGCCCATCAGCGCCACGGGCCAGCGGCCGCGCATGTAGGCCAGCGCTTCGAGCCGGCGCCCGGGCCGGCGCCACAGCACCAGCAGCAAGAAAGGCAGGCCGTCGAACAGAAAGAGCCCCGCCACGTAGGCCGTGGCGTCGCCCGACGCGCGCACGCCGATGCCGTCGATGACGGTGTAGACGGCGATGATCGCCGCGTTGGCCAGCGCAAAGGCCAGCGCCTTGCCGCGGTGCGAGCCTTCCACATGCATGGCCGAGCGCGACAGCCCCAGCGTGACCACGCCCACGCACAGCACCGCCACGCCGAGCCAGGCCGTGTGCGACAGGCCTTCGCCGATGAAGGGCAGGCTGCCCAGCGCCACCAGCAGCGGGGCGCAGCCGCGCATCAGCGGGTAGGTCAGCCCGAGGTCGCCGTACTTGTAGGCGCCGGCCAGGGCGATGTAGTAGCCCAGGTGGATCGCCAGCGAAGCCGCCATGTACGGCCAGGCGGCCGGCTTGGGCAGGCCGGTGTACGCCAGCAGCGGAATGGCCACGAAGAAGCCCAGGCTGTGCACCAGGGCGGTGTCCAGCGCCTTGTCCTTGCCGGCCTTGATGAAGGCATTCCAGCTCGCGTGGAGCAGGGCGCCGAAAAGAACGGCCAGGAGGATGGGCAGGCTCACGAAGCCGTCGCGCCTTGTGCGTTCCTGTTGCGGTAGTGCTGCAGCGTGCGCTCCCGGCTGTTCATCACGTGCTGGAACATCGCCTGGCCCGCGGCCTCGGGGTCGCCCGCGGCAATGGCCTTGACGATCTGCTTGTGCTCGCGGGTGAACACCGCCATGGACTCGGCCGTGAGGTTCTGCCGGCGAAACAGCGACAGTTCGTTCACCAGCTTTCGGTAGGTGGCGGTGAGCTTGGCGTTGTCCGCCAGCTCCAGCAGCCGGTCGTGGAACTTGAGGTTGAAGCGGTGGTAGTCGCCCGCGTTGCCACCCGTGACCGCCTGGTCCATGGCATCCACCAGCTGGCGCAGTTCCTTGAGCTGCTGGGGCGTGATGGTCTCGGCCAGCTTGCGGCCCACATAAAGGTCCATGACGGCGCGCACCTCGAAGATCTCGAGCGCTTCTTCCACCGCCACGTCGCGCACGAACACGCCGCGGTTCTTGATGGTGCGCACCAGCCCCGATTCCTCCAGCATGCGGAAGGCCTCACGCACCGGACCGCGGGACACGCCCAGCTGCTCGGCCAGGGTGGCCTCGGTGAGCTTTGCACCCGATTGGAGCTCGCCTTGCAGGATCATGCGTTCGATCTCGGCCTGCACCAGGTTGGCCAGGGAATGCAGCTGCAGATGGGCGATGGCTTCGTTGCTGGAGAGGGGCTGGACCATGGGAAACATCGTAGACAGGGAGCCCGCAGATTGTCTACGATCTGCCAAAGACAATAGACGAACCTGCGCAGCGGGCCCCGATTTTGCTTGGGCTCCATGTCATGAAGATGACTTCTCGCGAAGCCACATTCCCTGTTTTTCTGCAAAAGCAAAACGGAGCCCGCTGAGATGAACCACGCGAAACGCATCCTGTCCGCTGCCATCGGCCTGGCCGTGTGCGGCGCCGCTCTGGCGCAAAAGACCCAGCTCACGGTCTACACGGCGCTGGAAACCGACCAGCTCAAGGCCTACCAGGAGGCCTTCAACAAGGTCGAGCCCAACATCGAGATCAAGTGGGTGCGCGATTCCACCGGCGTGGTCACGGCCAAGCTGCTGGCCGAGAAGGCCAACCCGCAGGCCGATGCGATCTGGGGCGTGGCGGCCTCCAGCATGGCGCTGTTCGACAACAACGGCATGCTCGAGCCCTACGCGCCGCTGAATCTCGACGCGATCATGCCGCAGTACCGCGACAAGAAGTCGCCGCCCGCCTGGTGGGGCATGGACGTGTTCGGCGCCGTGGTGTGCGTGAACACGGTGGAGGCCAAGAAGCGCAACATCGCGATCCCCACCACCTGGAAGGACCTGACCAAGCCCGAGTTCAAGGGCCAGGTGGTGATGCCCAACCCGGCCTCTTCGGGCACCGGCTACTTCGATGTGGTGGCCTGGCTGCAGCTGTGGGGCGACGAAGGCGGCAAGGGCGGCGGCTGGAAGTACATGGACGCGCTGCACGAGAACATTGCGCAGTACACGCACTCGGGCTCCAAGCCTTGCAACATGGCGGCCGCCGGCGAGTACGTGGCGGGCATTTCCTTCGAGTACCGCGGCCACACGAACAAGGCCAAGGGCGCCCCCATCGAGCTGGTCTTCCCCAAGGAAGGCCTGGGGTGGGACCTGGAGGCCTTCGGCATCTACAAGGGCACGAAGAAGCTGGAAGCGGCCAAGAAGCTGGCCGACTGGGCATCGTCCAAGGACGCGATGCTGCTGTACGGCAAGAACTTCGCAGTAACGGCGCAGCCGGGCGTGGCGCCCAAGCTGGCCAGCATTCCGGCCGACTACGAGTCCCGCCTGATCAAGGTCAATTTCGACCAGGCGGCCACGGCCCGCGAGCGCACCCTGGCCGAGTGGATGCGCCGCTACGACGGCAAGAGCGAAGCCAAGAAGTAAGGACCGGGATGAATGAAGTGGGCTACCTGCAGCTGCGCGGCATCGGCAAGCATTTCGGCGCCTTCACGGCGCTCAAGAACATCGACCTGACGATCCGCCGTGGCGAGTTCGTGTGCTTCCTGGGGCCCTCGGGCTGCGGCAAGACCACGCTGCTGCGAATCATCGCCGGGCTGGAGTCGCAAACCTCTGGCTCCATCGTGCAGGCTGGGCGCGACGTGTCGGTGCTGCCGCCAGCGGCGCGCGACTACGGGATCATGTTCCAGTCCTATGCGCTCTTTCCGAACCTGAGCGTGGCGGAAAACGTCGCCTACGGGCTGGTCAACCGCAAGCAGCCGCGGGCGCAGGTGGCGGCGCGGGTGGACGAACTGCTGGCGCTGGTCGGCCTGCCGGGCATCGGCGCCAAGTACCCGGCGCGATGTCGGGCGGCCAGCAGCAGCGGGTGGCACTGGCGCGGGCCCTGGCCACGTCGCCGGGGCTGCTGCTGCTGGACGAGCCGCTGTCCGCGCTGGACGCCATCGTGCGGGTGCACCTGCGCAACGAGATCCGCAGCCTGCAGCGCAAGCTGGGCGTGACCACCATCATGGTCACGCACGACCAGGAGGAAGCGCTGTCGGTGGCCGACCGCATCGTGGTCATGAACCACGGCGTGGTCGAGCAGGTGGGCACGCCGATGCAGGTGTACCGCGAGCCGGCCAGCGCCTTCGTGGCCGACTTCGTGGGCAAGGTGAACCGGCTGCGCGCCGTGTCCGAGGGCGACCACTGGTACCGGGTGGGCAACAAGCGGCTGCAGTGCCCGCCGGGCGCGGACCTTGGCTGCCGCGCGGGCGCGGACGTGGCGCTCTACCTGCGGCCCGAAGACCGCGTGGTGGACGGCCTGCGCGACGACGATCCGCTGCGGTGCGCCGGCACGGTGCGGCACATCGAGTTCCTCGGCGGCAACTGCCTGGCCGAAGTGGCGGTCGACGGCATTCCCGACCAGTCCATGCACCTTCAGTTCTCGCTCAACCAGCTAGACGAGTTCAACGTGCGCGCGGGCGGCACGGTGCATTTCGCGCTGCGCACCGACCGGCTGCGCGTGTTTCCGGCCGCTGCCGCATGACGGTTGTTGCATCCATGCACGGTCCACTCGTCGGTGTCGATCCTGCGCATGCGCTGGGCATGCCGCGGCCCATGAAGCAGCGCGTGCACTGGACCGAGCGCCTGGGCCAGGCGGGCCTGGTGCTGGTGGCGCTGCTGCTGGGCGTGGCCATGATCGCGCCGCTCTTCTCCATCCTGGTCAAGGCGGTGCAGTCTCCCTCGGGCTCGGGCCTCGGGGCCTTCGCCGCCTACCTGGCGTCGCCCGCGCTCTTGACCAGCTTGTGGCACAGCGTGTGGGTGTCGGTGCTGGTCACGCTCATCGTGGTGCCGCTGGCCTTCGGCTTCGCCTACGCGCTCACGCGCAGCTGCATGCCGGGCAAGGGCATCTTCCGCACCATCAGCCTGCTGCCCTTGCTGGCGCCTTCGCTGCTCTCGGCCATCTCGATCATCTACTGGTTCGGCAACCAGGGCGTGGCCAAGGCGTTCTGGCTGTCGCTGGGCTTTCCCGGAATCTACGGCGCCTCGGGCATCGTGCTGGCCGAATGCTTCGCCACCTTCCCGCATGTGCTGATGATCCTCGTCACCGCGCTGCGGCTGGCCGATGCGCGCCTGTACGAAGCGGCCGATTCGCTCGGCACGGGCACGGTGCGCAAGTTCTTCACCATCACGCTGCCGGGCGCCAAGTACGGCCTTATCTCCGCGGCGCTGCTGTCCTTCACCCTCGTCATCACGGACTTCGGCATTCCGAAGGTGGTGGGCGGCAACTTCAACGTGCTGGCCACGGACGTGTTCAAGCTGGTGATCGGGCAGCAGGACTTCCAGCGCGGCGCCGTGGTGGCCCTGCTGCTGCTCACGCCGGCGGTGCTGACCTTCGCGGTCGACCATGTCGTGCAGCGCAGGCAGAACGCGTCGCTCTCGGCGCGCGCGGTGGCACTGGTGCCGCGCCGCTCGCCGCGCTTCGACCAGGCCATGACGCTGTACTGCCTGCTGATCGCCGCGCTCATGCTCTGCATGTTCGGCATGGCGGTGTTCGCCTCCTTCGCCAAGCTGTGGCCCTACAACCTGGCGCCCAGCCTGGACCACTACGTGACCGGCCTGATCGACGCGGGCCTGGGCGAGGCGCTGTGGAACAGCATCCAGATGGCGGCGGGCACCGCGGTGTTCGGCACGGTGGTGGTCTTCCTGGGCGCCTACCTGCTCGAGAAGACGCGCGGCCTGGACGGCGTGCGCACGGTGGTGCGGCTGGCAGCCATGCTGCCCATGGCGGTGCCTGGGCTGGTGCTGGGCCTGGGCTACATCTTCTTCTTCAACGCGCCGGGCAATCCGCTGGGCGGCCTGTACCAGACCATGACGCTGCTGGTGCTGTGCACCGTGATGCACTTCTACACCACGGGCCACATGACGATGGTGACAGCGCTCAAAGCCATCGACCCGGAGTTCGAAGCCGTGTCCGCCTCGCTCAAGGTGCCGTTCTACAAGACCTTCTGGCGGGTGACGCTGCCCATCTGCATGCCCACGCTGCTGGATGTCTCGCGCTACTTCTTCATCAACGCGATGACGACCATCTCGGCGGTGGTCTTCCTCTACTCGCCGGACACCAAGGTGGCGGCGGTGGCCATCCTCAACCTGGACGAAGCCGGCGAGACCGGCGCGGCGGCGGCCATGGCGGTGCTGATCGCGGGTGTCTCGATCGTGGCGACGCTGCTGTACCTGGCGCTGGGCAGGCTGCTGGAGGCGCGCACCCAGGCGTGGCGTGCAGCGCCGCGCACCTGACTCGATGCGCGCCCCGCGGGCGTGTCAGGAGCCGCTGCCTTGCGGGCGAAGCCGCCGCGCGAAGAAATCGAGGATCTCGTTGCGCGAAGCGATGGTCGGCTGCCCCGCTTCGTCGATCAGGTGGGCGGTGACGACGCTGTGCGGAAAGGGCACATGGGTTGCAAAGAACGGCGGCGGGTCCGGGTTGGCGGCGCCGTCGGGCAGCACGCGCGCCATGAAGCGACTGCCCAGGGCCTGTTCGTAGGCGGCGAACCGCTGCGCAGTGCAGACGCGGTCGCCGGCAAAGCGGTAGGCCAGCACGCTGAGGTCTTCGCGCTCCAGGCGCTGCCTGACCGAGTCCAGGTCCTGCGGCGAGATCTCCAACCCCGCAGGATCGTCCAGGGGCAGTGAAGGTTGCGACAGCACCGGCGCGAGAACGGCCGGCTCCAGCATCATCGTGAGGGCGAAGTTGCCGGTGAAGCACATGCCGATGGCGCCCACGCCGGGGCCGCCGCATTCCTCATGTGCCAGCCTCGCCAGCGCCCTCAGCCACCCGGTCACCGGGCTCGACACGTTGGCGCCAAAGGCGCGGAACTCGGCGCTGATGCACACGCGCTTGAACACCTTGGCGCCTTCGTCGGCCAGCGGCAGCGCGCCGTCGCGGCCGAAGAGCGACGGCATGTAGACGGTGAAGCCCGCGCCGCGCACCCAGCGCGCGAAGCGGGCGACGTGGGGGCTGATGCCCGGCATCTCGGCCAGCACGATCACGGCCGGCCCCGAGCCGGCCATGTGCACCACCCTGGTCGCATCGTCGAGTGTGATCTGGCGCGGTGTGAAGTCGTCGAGCGGGTCGTCCGCCTGCGTCTGGAGATTGGGCAACGCGTGCTCCGTCGTGGATGAAGCCGCCATTGCGCCTGGTCGGGGTGCAAATTACCATTGTCCGAATCAGCAGGAACATTGCGTAATCAGACAATGCACGATTTCACCGTCCTGCTCCTGCCGGGGGCCTATGCCAGCAGCGTCGCGCTCACGCTCGACATGTTGCGCGCCGCGGTCTCGGTCGCCCCTCAGGTGGATGTGCCGGTGCCGCGCTGGCGCGTGCTGGCTGTGGGCGGCAACCCGGTGCGCCTGGGCGGCGGCATGTCGCTGGAGGCCAAGGCCCTGCCGCGCACCTTGCGCGCCGACGGCTCGATCTGGGTGGTGCCGGGCCTGGGTCTGGAAACACCCCGCCAGGCACGCGAGCGCCTGCTGCAGGAAGACGCGCAGCAAGCCATGCGCGCCCTGGCCCGCCATGCCAGCCAGGGCGGCACGGTGGCGGCTTCGTGCTCCGGGGTGTTCCTGCTCCAGGCGGCCGGCCTGCTGCGCGCGCGCCGGGTCACCACCTCCTGGTGGCTGGCGCCCAGCCTGAGCCAGCTCGAGCCCGGCTGCACGGTGGATGCCAACCGCATGGTGTGCGCCGATGGCCCGGTCATCACGGCCGGCGCCGCCTTCGCCCAGTGCGACCTGATGCTGTATTTGCTGCGCAAGCGCTTCGGCCCGGCGCTGGCCCAGGCCGTTTCGCGCGTGCTCCTGCTGGACGGGCGCGAGGCGCAGGCGCCCTTCGTGGTGCCCGAATTGCTGGCCCATGGCGATGAGCTGGTGGCGCGCATCGTCGAGCGGGTAAGGTCGTCGCTGCCGACCCCGCCCCCGGTCGGGGCCCTGGCGCGGGAATTCGGTATGTCGGAGCGGTCGCTCGCGCGGCATGTGCGGGCCAGGACCGGCCAGAGCACCATGGCCCTGGTGCAGAGCGTGCGCCTGAACCATGCCCGCATGCTGCTCGAAAGCAGCCGCATGCCGGTGGAGCAGGTGGCCGAGCAGGTGGGCTACGGCGATGCCACGGCGCTGTGGCGCCTGATGCAGCGGATGACGGGCATGGCGCCGCGCCAGCTGCGCGCCGCAAGTGCCATCGCCTAGAGGCCGCCCACAGCGGTGTTCGGGAGGTCGGGGCGCTCGCGCAGGAAGCGGGCGAAGCGCGGCAGGCCGTCGTCGGTGCTGCCGTTGTAGCGGTAGCTGACCCAGCTGCCCACGGCCGGCGGCGAGCGCCGCTGCGCATCGGTGAAGCCGGAACCCAGCTTGAAGCGCCGGCCGTCGGGCATTTCGACCAGCAGGGCGCCCATCCGGCCGGTGTTGCGGCCCTTGCCGTCGACGTAGGCCACCACGCGCGCATCGGCGTCGTCGAAGCGCTTGACCTTCAGCAGGTCGTTGCTGCGCTCGCCGCGGTAGATGGAACTGCCCCGGTGCAGCATCAGGCCTTCGCCGCCGCCGCGCACCGTGCGCTCGAGCAGGGCCTCAAGGTCTTCGTGCGTGGTGGCCCGCTGCTGCGGCACCGCAACCAGCCAGGGCGCGGTGGTGATGGGCAGCAGGCGCCGAAGCGCGGCCAGGCGCTGCGTGAAGGTGCCGGCCTGCTGCGGCAGGTCGAACACCATGAAGCGCACCTCGCGCCATGCGGCGTCGCTGGGCGTCTGGCTGCGGACGGTGGAAACGGTCTGCTCGAACTTGCCGCGGCCGGCCCACAACTCGCCGTCCATGGGCTGGCGCGGCCAGCCGGCGGTGAACCAGGCGGGCGCCGCCACCTTCTCGCCGCTGCGAAGCAGCAGCTGCCTGCCGTCCCAGTAGCCGCGCACGCCGTCGTACTTTTCGCTCACCCAGTAGTCGGTGAGCGGCGTGCCGGGGCGGTAGACCGATGCGAGCATCAGCGCGGGCGCTGCCGCCACTGCCTGGGTCAGCGGCGCGAAGGCGCCCAAGGCAGCAAGCAGGAACGAACGGCGATGCATCGACATGGAAAAACGGGGATCAACAAGGGGGAGACGGGCGAGGGCCGGCGGCCTCGCGGTGCCCGGGTACCGGGCAGCCCCTATTGTCGATCGGCAGCGGGCGCCATCCTCGCAGGAGGCCCGCTGCAGCAGGTGCCAAACGCGGCGAAATCCGCAGATTCCGACAGCGTCTTGCGCCCGGGTCTGGCTCAGGCCTCGGCCATGCCGCCCACGACGTTGCTGAAACCGCCGTCGACGTAGGTGATCTCGGCCGTCACGCCACTGGCGAGATCGGACAGCAGGAAGGCGGCCACATTGCCCACTTCCTCGATGGTCACGTTGCGGCGGATGGGCGCCACGTCGGCCACCGCCGAGAGCATCTTGCCGAAGCCCTTGATGCCGCTGGCAGCCAGCGTCTTGATGGGGCCGGCGCTGATGCCGTTGACGCGCATTCCCTTGGGGCCGAGCGACTCGGCCAGATAGCGCACCGAGGCTTCCAGGCTGGCCTTGGCCAGGCCCATGGTGTTGTAGTTGGGCAGCGCACGCTCGGCACCCAGGTAGGTGAGCGTGAGCAGGGCCGACTTGTCGTTGAGGTAGGGCAGGGCCGCCTTGGCCATGGCCGGGAAGCTGTAGGCGCTGATGTCGTGCGCCACCCTGAAGCCTTCGCGCGACAGGCCGTCGAGGAAGTCGCCGGCAATGGCTTCGCGCGGGGCGAAGCCGATGCTGTGCACGAAGCCGTCGAACTTGGGCCAGGTCTGCGCCAGGTCGGCAAAGAGCTTGTCGATCTGCGCGTCGTCGCCCACGTCGCAATCGAATACCAGCTTGGAGCCGAAGTCGGCCGCGAATTCGGTGATGCGGTCCTTGAAGCGCTCGCCCACGTAGCTGAACGCCAGTTCGGCGCCTTGTTCATGGCAGGCCTTGGCGATGCCGTAGGCAATCGAACGATTGCTCAGGACGCCCGTGATGAGTAGTTTCTTGCCGGCGAGAAAGCCCATATGAATGCCTCTTGGAAAGGTCTCGTGAAATCTTGGGCGAGAATTCTCGCATGCGAGCGTGGTGGCTTCTGGTTTTGGCACTGCTGGCGGCCCCCTCGTGGGCCGCGCATGCCTATGCGCAATTCGGGGACATCAAGTACCCCGCCGGCTTCACCCATTTCGACTACGTGAACCCGGATGCGCCCAAGGGCGGCGAGATCCGGATGGTGCCGCCCACACGCCCGACGAATTTCGACAAGTTCAATCCCTTCACGCTCAAGGGCACGGCGCCGGCGGGCCTGGGCAACCTCATGTTCGAAAGCCTGCTGGTGGGCAACAGCCAGGAGGCGACCACCGCCTACGGCCTGCTGGCCGAGGACGTGGAGGTGGCGCCCGACCGGCTATCCACCACCTTTCGCCTCAACCCCAAGGCGCGCTTCAACGACGGCACGCCGGTGCTGGCCGCCGACGTGGTGCATTCCTTCAACACCTTGATGAGCAAGGAAGCCGCGCCCCAGTTCCGCACCATCTACGCCGAGGTGAAGAAGGCTGTGGCCCTGGGCGAGCGCACCGTGCGCTTCGATTTCGCCACGCCCAACCCCGAACTGCCGCTCGTGGTGGGCGGCATGCCGGTGTTCGGCCGGGCGTGGGGCGCGGGCAAGCCGTTCGACCAGGTGATTACCGAGCTGCCGGTGGCCTCCGGCCCCTACAAGCTCCCCAGCCCGCGGCTGGGCCGCGACATCACCTACGTGCGCGACCCGAACTACTGGGGCGCCGAGCTGCCGACGCGTAAGGGCCAGTTCAACTTCGACCGCATCAGCTTCAAGATCTACCTGGACGACACAGCAAGATTCGAGGGCCTGAAGGCCGGCGAGTACGACTTCGCGCGCGAGTTCAGCTCGCGCAACTGGGCGCGCCAGTACACCGGCAAGGCGTTCACCAGCGGCGCCGTGGTGCAGCGAGGCTTTCCCAACGGCAACCCGAGCGACTACCAGGGATGGGTCTTCAATCTGCGCAAGGACAAGTTCAAGGACGTGCGCGTGCGCCAGGCCATCGGGCTGGCCTTCGACTTCGAATGGCTCAACAAGCAGATGTTCTACGGGCTGTACAAGCGCGTGCAAGGCTGGTTTCCCAATAGCGAATTCCATGCAGCGGGTTTGCCGGGGCCCGACGAGCTGGCCCTGATGGAGCCGCTGCGGGACAAGCTGCAGCCCGAGGTCTTCGGGGCGGCGGTCGTCTCGCCGACCACCACGCCGCCGCACAGCCTGCGCGAGAACCTGCGGCAGGCGCAGAAGCTCCTGGCCGAGGCTGGATGGACCTACCGCGACGGCGCATTGCGCGATGCCAAGAGCGAGGCTTTCACCATCGAGGCGCTCATCGACCAGCCTTCGCTGCTGCGGGTGCTGGCGCCCATGCAGGGCGCCTTGCGCAAGCTGGGCATCGAGATGAGCTTTCGCACCGTGGACTTCTCGCTGGCGCAGCAGCGCATGGACAACTTCGACTTCGAGATGACCACCATCCGGCTGCCGGGCAGCAATGCGCCGGGGAGCGAACTGATCGAGCGCTTCGGCTCGCAGGCGGCGCGCACGACGGGCTCATCGAACGTGTGGGGCATCGAGAACCCAGCGGTGGACGCGGTCCTGTCGAAGGTGGTTTCGGCCCGCACCCGCCCGGAACTGGTCACCGCCATGCGCGTGCTCGACCGCATCCTCTCGCACGGCCACTACGGCGTGCCGCAGTACTACGGCGACGAATTCCTGATCGGCTACCGGCCCGCGCCCTTCGTGCTGCCCAAGACGATTCCGCCTTACATCGACCCGGGCAACTGGGCGATGAGCACCTGGTGGGCCTCGCCCACGAACAAATAGGAGGCGGCTGAAAATCCATGGCCAGCTACATCCTCAAGCGCCTCCTGCTCATGCTGCCCACGCTGCTGGGCGTGCTGCTCGTCACCTTCGTCGTGATCCAGTTCGTGCCCGGGGGGCCGGTGGAGCAGATGGTGGCGCAGTTGCAGGGCCGGGATTCGGGCGGGGAGGGCGCCGCCAGCGCCGGCGCCGGCTACCGCGGCCGCCAGGGGCTGGACCCGCAGCGCATCGAGGAGATCAAGAAGCTCTACGGCTTCGACAAGCCGGCGCCGCAGCGCTTCTGGGACATGCTCAAGTCCTTCGCCCGCCTGGATCTGGGCACCAGCTTCTACCAGCGCAAGGACGTGTGGCAGCTCATCAAGGAGAAGCTGCCGGTGTCCATCAGCCTGGGGCTGTGGACCTTCTTCATCAGCTACCTGGTGGCGGTGCCGCTGGGCGTGGCCAAGGCGGTGCGTGCCGGCACGCGCTTCGACTTCGTCTCCACGCTGGTGGTGCTGGTCGGCTACGCCATTCCGGGCTTCGTGCTGGGCGTGGCGCTGCTGGTGGTCTTCGGCGGGCAGCTGCAGTGGTTTCCGCTGCGGGGCCTGACCTCGTCCAACTGGGAACAGCTGGGATGGGGCGCGCGCATCGTCGACTACCTGTGGCACATCACCCTGCCGCTGATCGCCATGGTGCTGGGCAGCTTCGCGGTGACCACCATGCTCACCAAGAACTCCTTCCTGGAAGAGATCCGCAAGCAGTACGTGCTGACCGCCCGGGCCAAGGGCCTGGACGAGCGCAAGGTGCTGTGGAAGCACGTGATGCGCAATGCGCTCATTCCCATCATCACCGGCTTTCCCTCGGCCTTCATCGGCGCCTTCTTTGCCGGCTCGCTGCTGATCGAGACGCTGTTCTCGCTGGACGGCCTGGGCCTGCTGAGCTACGAGAGCGTCATTCGCCGCGACTACCCGGTGGTGCTGGGCACGCTGTTCCTCTTCACGCTGATCGGGCTGGTCACCAAGCTCATTTCCGACCTTTGCTACGTGCTGGTCGACCCGCGCGTGAAATTTGATTGAGATGAATCACGCGACGTCCCCCTCGCTCAGCCCCGGCCGGCGCGCCTGGCGGCGCTTCCGGCGCAACCGGCTGGGCTTCTGGAGCCTGGTGCTGTTCACCGCCATGGTGGTGCTCTCCCTGTTCGCCGAGGTGCTGTCCACCGACAAGCCGCTGATCGTGCGCTACGAAGGGCAGACCTACTTCCCGGTGCTGCGCGACTATTCGGAAAAGACCTTCGGCGGCGACTTCGAGACGCCGGCCGACTACCTCGACCCCTTCATCCGCGAGCGCATCACGCAGGGCGGCAACTGGGCCGTGTACGCACCCAACCCGTACGGTCCGCGCACGCTCAACTACTTCGCCAAGCTGCCCAATCCGGCCCGGCCGTCGGCCGAGAACCTCTTGGGCACCGACGACCGCGGGCGCGACCTGCTGGCGCAGCTGATCTACGGCTTCCGGGTGAGCGTGCTCTTCGCCCTGGCGCTCACCGCCATCGGCGTGGTGCTGGGCATTGCCACCGGCGCGGTGCAGGGCTTCTTCGGCGGCAAGACCGACCTGGCCTTCCAGCGCTTCATCGAGATCTGGGGCTCGATGCCGGAGCTGTACCTGCTGATCATCTTCAGCGCCATCTTCTCGCCCAGCGTCGCGCTGCTGCTGGTGCTGCTGAGCCTGTTCGGCTGGATGGGCCTGTCGGACTACGTGCGCGCCGAGTTCCTGCGCAACCGGCAGATGGACTATGTGCGCGCCGCCCGCGCCCTGGGCGTGGGCAACCTGCGCATCATGCGGCGCCACATCCTGCCCAACAGCATGACGCCGGTGGTGACCTTCCTGCCGTTTCGCATGAGCGCGGCCATCCTGGCGCTCACCTCGCTCGACTTCCTGGGCCTGGGCGTGCCGCCCGGAACGCCCTCGCTGGGCGAACTGCTCAACCAGGGCAAGGCCAACCTGGACGCCTGGTGGATATCCCTGTCCACCTTCGGCGTGCTGGTGCTCACGCTGATGCTGCTGACCTTCATGGGCGATGCGCTGCGCGATGCGCTGGACCCGAGAAAGATGGATCGATGAGCGCCGCGCTGCTTCAGGTCCAGAACCTGCGGGTCGCCTTCGGCGGCAAGCGCGTGGTGCACGGCGTCGACTTCGACCTGGCTGCCGGAGAAAAGCTCGCGCTGGTGGGCGAATCGGGTTCGGGCAAGACGGTGACGGCCCTGTCGCTGCTGCGCCTGCTGCCCGAGGCGCAGGTGGACGGCCGGGCACTTTTCTCGCCTGCGGCGGGGCAGGGTGGCGAGACCCGCGACCTGCTGGCGCTCAGCGAGCGCCAGTTGCGCGGCGTGCGCGGCAAGGAAGTCGCGATGATCTTCCAGGAGCCGATGACGGCGCTCAACCCCCTGTTCCCCGTGGGCGACCAGATCGCCGAAGTGCTGCAGCTGCACGAGGCGCTCTCGCCCGCCGCCGCGCGCGAGGCGGCCGTCGCGCTGCTGGCGGAAACCGGCATCCCCGACCCGCAGCGCCGCGCCAATGCCTTCCCGCACCAGCTCTCCGGCGGCCAGCGCCAGCGGGCGATGATCGCCATGGCCCTGGCCTGCAAGCCGCGCCTGCTGCTGGCCGACGAGCCCACCACCGCGCTGGACGTGACCTTGCGCGTGCAGATCCTCGAGCTGCTGGACGACCTGGCCCGCAAGCACGGCATGGCCGTGCTCATGATCACCCACGACCTGAACCTGGTGAAGCGCTTTGCCGACCGCGTGGCGGTGATGGAGCAGGGCCGCATCGTCGAGCAGGGCCGGGTGGCGCAGCTGTTCGGCGCGCCGCAGCATGCCTACACCCGCAAGCTCATCGACAGCCGGCCCACGCGCGACCCGGCGGCGCTGGCGCCGCAGCCCGCGCAGCCGCCCGTCGTCCAGGCGCAGGGGCTGCGCGTGGCGTACCCGGTGGCCCGGCCTGGCATCCGAGGCTGGTTCAGCAAGGGGGAATTCGTCGCGGTGCACGGTGCCGACCTAGCGGTGCGCCCGGGCGAGACGCTGGGTATCGTGGGGGAATCCGGCTCGGGCAAGTCCACGCTGGCGCTGGCCGTGCTCGGCCTGCTGCCGCACGGCGGAAGCCTGCAGGTGGATGGCCGCGCGTGGACCGGCGGCAGTGCCAGCCGCTCACTGCGGCGCTTCATCCAGGTGGTTTTCCAGGACCCGTTCTCCTCGCTTTCGCCGCGCATGACCATCGAGGAGATCGTCGGCGAAGGCCTGGCGGTGCACGACGGCGCCTTGAACGAGGTCCAGCGGCGCGAGCAGGTCCTGCAGGCGCTGGCCGACGTGGGCCTGGCCGAGAAGCAGTTTCCGGGCCTGCTGGGGCGCTACCCGCACGAGTTTTCCGGCGGCCAGCGCCAGCGCATCGCGGTCGCCCGCGCCTTGATCGTGAGCCCGCAGCTGCTGGTGCTGGATGAGCCCACCAGCGCGCTGGACGTCACCATCCAGAAGCAGGTGCTCGCGCTTTTGCAGCGCCTGCAGCGCGAGCGTGGCTTGAGCTACCTGCTCATCACCCACGACGTGGAGGTGATCCGCGCCATGGCGCACCGCGTGATGGTGATGAAGGACGGCCATGTGCTGGAAGCCGGCGAGGTCGACACCGTGCTCGATTCGCCGCAGGACCCCTACACCCGCAAGCTGGTTGCGGCCGCCCTGGATGTCTGAAGCGGCCGGCATGGACCGCCGCGGCGCCTGGCGCGCGGCCCTGGCCTGCATGGTGACCCTGGCCGTTGCCATGGGCCTGGGCCGCTTCGCCTTCACGCCGGCGCTGCCGCTGATGCTGCAGGAAGGCAAGCTCGACCTCCAGGGCGGCGGCCTGCTCGCATCGCTCAACTACCTGGGCTACTTCGTGGGTGCGCTCTCCTGCGCGGCCATCCATGCCAGGGCCTCGGCCATGGTGCGCATCGGCCTGGCCAGCACGGCGGCGCTGCTGCTGGGCATGGGGCTGCTGGACAGCTTCGGCGCCTGGGGCGTGATGCGCACCGCGGCCGGGGTGATGAGTGCCTGGACCTTTGTCTTCGCCTCCGGCTGGGGGCTGCGCCGCCTGGCCGAAACCAGCGCGCCCAAGCTGGGCGGCGTGATCTACGCCGGCCCCGGCGTCGGCATCCTGCTGGCCGGCGTGCTGGGCAGCGCCAGCGGCCGCTGGGGTGCCGACGGCGCATGGCTGGCCTACGGAACGGCGGCCGTGCTGCTGAGCGCCCTGATCTGGCGAGTTTTCGACGACGGGAACCATCACGATGCGCCAAGCCAGACAACCGCGCCGCCGGCGGAGGGCGTGCAGGGCCAGGAAGCCGCCAGCGACGCGCGCTGGCTGGTGGGCCTGTATGCGCTGGCCGGCTTCGGTTACATCATCACCGCCACCTTCCTGCCGGTCATTGCGCGCCAGGCGCTGCCGGGCTCGCCCTGGCCCGACCTGTTCTGGCCGCTGTTCGGCCTGGCTGTGATCCCGGGCGCCATCTTCGGCGCGCGCCTGCCGCTGCACTGGGACAACCGCCTGATGCTGGCCGGCGCCTATGCCATGCAGGCGGTGGGCGTGCTGCTGTCGGTGGCCTGGCCCACGGTGCCCGGCTTTGCGCTGGGCAGCCTCCTGCTGGGGCTGCCGTTCACCGCCATCACCCTGTTCCTGGTGCGTGACGCCCGGCGGCTGCGCGGCAATGCCGCGGCCGGGCTGATCGGGCTGGCCACGGCGTCCTACGGGGTGGGGCAGATCGTCGGGCCGCTGTTCGCGGCGCCGCTGGCGCAGCGTTCGGGCTCGTTTGCGGTGCCGCTGCTCGTGGCGGCTGCCGCGCTGGCCATGGGGGCGCTGCTGTTCGTGATGGTCTGGCGGCGCAAGCAGGGCCGCATTGCCGCGCGCTGAATAGGTCGATGGGCGCCGAGTCGTCTTTTTGCGAATAGACAATTAGCACGAATTTTGCGCATTTGGCATATAATTTGAGGCTCACGACCAAAACGGGCGGGTACTCACCGCCCGTTTTTCGTTTGTGCTTCATTTTTTCGTGTGGTGTCACGCGCAGGCGCCATCCGAAGTACTTCAGGAAAACATCTAGACACGTGGCATTGCAGCAGACAGTGGAACAAACCGTGGCCGGGCTCGGCTACGACCTGATCGAGATCGAACGCTCGGCGGGGGGATTGCTGCGCGTGACGATTGATTTGCCCTGGGCCGGCCCCCATCTGGAGCAGGCGGCAGGCGCGCCGGAGCCCTTCGTGACGGTCGAGGACTGCGAGAAGGTCACGCGCCAGCTGCAGTTCGCGCTGGAAGTGGACGGGGTCGACTACAAGCGGCTGGAGGTTTCCTCGCCCGGCATCGACCGTCCGCTGCGCGGCGAAAAGGATTTCGAGCGTTTTGTCGGCGAAGTGATCGACATCACGCTCAAGGCGCCGATCGGCGCGGTGGGCCAGGGGGCGGCAACGCCCGTGGCGGCCAACCGCAAGAAATTTCGCGGCACGCTGGAACGTGCCGAAGGTGGTGGCTGGCAGATCGTCTGGAGCGATGCGCCCGAGCCGAAGCCCGGACAAAAGGTGAGCAAGAAGCGCGCGCCCGCACCGCTGCAGGCGCTGGGCTTCGCCTTGGACGAGCTGCGCGAGGCGCGGCTGGCGCCAATTGTGGATTTCAAGGGCCGCAAGGCCAAAACCCGTGAGGGTTCATTTGATGCTGCCGGCGGCGATACGCCGGCTTGACTTCAGGAGAGTGGGGCATGAATCGCGAAATGTTGATGTTGGTGGATGCGATCTCGCGCGAGAAGAACGTCGAACGCGACGTGGTCTTCGGCGCGGTCGAGTCTGCGCTGGCGCAGGCCACCAAGAAGCTCTACCCGGGCGAAGTGGATATCCGCGTGGCGGTTGACCGCGACAGCGGCGAATACGAAACCTTCCGCCGCTGGCACGTCGTGCCCGACGAGGCCGGCCTGCAGATGCCCGACCAGGAAATCCTCCTGTTCGAGGCCCGCGACGAAATGCCCGACATCCAGGTCGACGAGTACATCGAGGAATCGGTGGAGTCGGTGCCGATCGGCCGCATCGGCGCCATGGCCGCCAAGCAGGTCATCCTGCAGAAGATCCGCGACGCGGAGCGCGAGATGCTGCTCAACGACTTCATGTCGCGCGGCGAGAAGATCTTCACCGGCACCGTCAAGCGCCTGGACAAGGGCGACATCATCGTCGAGGCCGGCCGCGTCGAAGGGCGCCTGCGCCGCAGCGAGATGATCGCCAAGGAAAACCTGCGCAACGGCGACCGCGTGCGCGCCATGATCATGGAGGTCGACCTGACCCTGCGCGGCGCGCCGATCATCCTGTCGCGCGCGGCGCCCGAGTTCATGATCGAGCTGTTCCGCCAGGAAGTGCCCGAGATCGAGCAGGGCCTGCTGGAGATCAAGAGCTGCGCCCGCGACCCCGGCTCGCGCGCCAAGATCGCCGTGCTCTCGCACGACAAGCGTGTCGACCCCATCGGCACCTGCGTCGGCGTGCGCGGCACCCGCGTCAACGCCGTGACCAACGAGCTGGCCGGCGAGCGCGTGGACATCGTGCTGTGGAGCGAAGACCCGGCACAGTTCGTGATCGGCGCGCTGGCCCCGGCCAACGTGACCTCCATCGTGGTGGACGAGGAAAAGCACGCCATGGACGTGGTGGTCGACGAGGAGAACCTCGCCATCGCCATCGGCCGCGGCGGCCAGAACGTGCGTCTGGCTTCCGAGCTGACCGGCTGGAAGATCAACATCATGGACGCCAACGAATCGGCCCAGAAGCAGGCGCAGGAAACCGACGCCAGCCGCAAGCTGTTCATGGAAAAGCTGGATGTGGACGAGGAAATCGCCGACATCCTCATCGCCGAAGGCTTCACCAGCCTCGAGGAAGTGGCGTACGTGCCCATTTCCGAAATGCTGGACATCGAGGCCTTCGACGAAGACACGGTCAACGAACTGCGCGCCCGCGCCAAGGACGCGCTGCTGACCATGGAAATCGCGAAGGAAGAGGGCGTGGAAAGCGTCTCGCAAGACCTGCGCGACCTGCCCGGCCTCGATGCCGACCTGATCGCCAAGCTGGCGGATGCCGGTGTGCATTCGCGCGACGATCTGGCCGACCTCGCAGTCGACGAACTTACCGAGATCACCGGCCAGAGCGCCGATGACGCCAAAGCCCTGATCTTGAAAGCCCGCGAGCACTGGTTCGCCGGCCAAGAGTGACGTGATGGAGCCCCGAACCACATATGTCCAGCACCACCGTTGCCGAGTTCGCCACCGAACTCAAGAAGACTCCCGAAATCCTGCTTGATCAGTTCCGCAGCGCAGGCGTGGCCAAGGCCTCGCCCAGCGACGCCATCACCGAGGCCGACAAGCAGCGTCTGCTCGGCCACCTGAAGGCCGCGCACGGCACTGCCGAGCCCGAGCGCAAGAAGATCACGCTGGTGAAGAAGTCCACCAGCGAGATCAAGCAGGCCGATGCCACCGGCCGCGCACGCACCATCCAGGTGGAAGTGCGCAAGAAGCGCACCTTCATCCAGCGCGACGAGGCCCACGGGGCGCCGGCCGAAGCGCCTGCGCCCGCACCGGC
>NZ_BCUU01000098.1 GCF_001591385.1 Variovorax soli NBRC 106424 | reverse complement strand
CGGCTGAAGAGGCGGGCCGCCCCCGTCCCCCAATCTCAGCGCCGGCGCGTCGCGCGCCTGGCCTTGCCGGTCGCTTTCTTCTGCGGCGCGTCGCCGCCCGGGTCCACCGTCGACGGCGGCAGCGGCCCGACGGTTTCGCCGCCGCAGCGCATGCCGTCCTGGTCGATGATGGACAGCGCCACCTGCTTGATGCCCAGGCCGATCATGTCGAGCTCCTCGGCCGCGGCACGGCTCAGGTCGATGATGCGGCCGCTGGCGTAGGGTCCCCGGTCGTTGATGCGCACCATCACTTCCTTGCCGTTGACCAGGCTTCGCACGCACACGCGCGTGTTGAAGGGCAGCGTCTTGTGCGCCGCCGTCATGGCGCCCATGTCGAAGCGCTCGCCGTTGGCCGTCTTTTTCTGATGGAACTGGATGCCGTACCACGAGGCGCCGCCGCGCTGGAAGACTTCGCGCACGCCATCGTCGCCGGGCACGCCGTCGTCCTGCTCAGTGGGCGAACCAAGCTCGTAGTTGATGGAAGGCACCCGCGAACGCGGCGAGCCGGCCGGCACCGAAGGCTGGCGCGACAGCGGGCGCAGGCCGTCGCCCTGCTGCTGCTGCGCATGGTCGCCGGGCGCACCGCAGGCGCTCAGCAGCGCCGCGATGGACAACGCCGCGGCCAGCGGGGCCCAGCGCCGCCAGAGACTCAGGGCTGCGCGTGCCAACCGAGTCGCTGCAGCACGCCCAAGGTGGCGGCCGCCTGGTTCATGGTGTAGAAGTGCAGCGCCGGCGCGCCACCCGCGACGAGCCGCTCGCACAGCTGCGACACGACGTCCAGGCCGAAGGCCTTGATGGAATCCACGTCGTCGCCAAAGCTTTGCAGCCGCAGCCGCACCCAGCGCGGGATCTCGGCGCCGCAGGCGTCCGAAAAGCGCATGAGCTGCGTGGAACTCGTGATGGGCATGATGCCCGGCACGATCGGCACGTCCAGCTTCAGCGCGCGCGCTTCGTCCACGAAGCGGAAGTAGGCCTCGGGGCTGAAAAAGTATTGCGTGATGGCCGAGTCGGCACCGGCGCGCACCTTGGTGGCAAAGGCCTGCAGGTCGGCCTCGGGCGAGCGCGCCTGCGGATGCACCTCGGGGTAGCAGGCCACCTCGAGGTGGAACTCGCGCCCCGTCTCTTCGCGGATGAAGCGGACCAGGTCGCTGGCATAGAGAAATTCGCCGCCCGCGCCGTAGCCGCTGGGCAGGTCGCCACGCAAGGCCACCAGCCGCTTGACGCCCATGGCCTTGAGCTCGGCCAGCTGCGTGCGCACGGTGTCGCGCGTGGCGCCGATGCACGAGAAATGGCAGGCCGCATCCGTGCCTTCGGTCAGGATCTCGCGCACCGCGCCGAAGGTGCCGTCGTGCGTGGAGCCGCCCGCACCGTAGGTGACGGAGCAGAACTCGGGCTTCATTGCATACAGCTGCTGGCGCACGGCGCGCAGCTTGACCGCGCCTTCGGGCGTCTTGGTCGGGAAGAACTCAAAGCTCAATGGAAGGACCACGGGGCCTCCTCAATAAAAAACCTGCCGACCTTACCGGACGGCATGAACGAAAAACTCTCTGTTGCCATCGCCGCCGACGATGGCACTGTCCAGCCAGCCGGCCACGCGCAAACCCAGCTGCGCACACGCATCGCGAATGCGCTGCTCCACCTGCGCGTACAGGGCGCTGTCGCGCACGATGCCGCCCTTGCCGATCTGGCCCGGCTGCAGCTCGAACTGCGGCTTGACCAGCAGCAGCAGCTCGCCCGATGGCGCCAGCAGCGGCACCAGGGCCGGCAGCACCAGCGTGAGCGAGATGAACGACAGGTCGCCCACCACCAGCTCGAACGGCGCACCGCTGTCGCCGGCCGCTGCCAGGTCCTGCGTGCTCAAGGCACGTGCATTGACCTTCTCCACCGCCAGCACCCGCGCATCGCTGCGCAGCTTGGCATGCAGCTGGCCATGGCCCACGTCCACGCCCACCACCTGCGCGGCGCCGTGCTGCAAAAGGCAGTCGGTGAAGCCGCCGGTGGACTGGCCCACGTCGAGGCATCGCTTGCCCGCTGCGCGCACGCCGCTGGCACGCAGCGCGCCTTCGAGCTTGAGCCCGCCGCGCGACACGTAGCGCGCCTCGGCCGTGTCGGCCAGTTCGAGTTCGGCCGCGTCGGGCAGTTCCTCGCCGTTCTTCGCCACCTGGCGCCAGGCCGCGCTGCCGCGCACGCGCCAGCGCAGGCCGCCCGCGATCAGGCGCGCGGCCTGCGAACGGGAGGCGGCCAGGCCGCGTTCCACCAGCAACTGATCGGCACGCACGTGGCGAAGAAACGGGCGGGCGGCCCGTTCAATACCTGTAGGTGTCCGGCTTGTAGGGGCCGTTCTTGTCGACACCGATGTAGGCGGCCTGCTCGTCGGTCAGCACCGTGAGCTGAGCGCCCAGCTTGGACAGTTGCAGGCGTGCCACCTTCTCGTCGAGGTGCTTGGGCAGCACGTACACCTTGCCGGCCTGGTAGGCGTCGGGCTTGGTGAACAGCTCGATCTGCGCGATGGTCTGGTTGGCGAAGGACGAGCTCATCACGTAGCTCGGGTGCCCGGTGCCGCAGCCCAGGTTCACCAGGCGGCCCTTGGCCAGCAGGATGATGCGCTTGCCGTTCGGGAAGATCACGTGGTCGACCTGCGGCTTGATCTCTTCCCACTGGTACTTCTCGAGCGACGCGACGTCGATCTCGTTGTCGAAGTGGCCGATGTTGCAGACGATGGCCTGGTCCTTCATGGCGGCCATGTGCTCGTGGCGGATGACGTCCTTGTTGCCCGTGGTGGTCACGAAGATGTCGGCCTTGTCGGCGGCGTATTCCATGGTGACGACGCGGTAGCCTTCCATGGCGGCCTGCAGCGCGTTGATCGGGTCGATCTCGGTCACCCACACCTGGGCGCTCAGGGCGCGCAGCGCCTGGGCCGAGCCCTTGCCCACGTCGCCATAACCGGCCACCACCGCGACCTTGCCGGCGATCATCACGTCGGTGGCGCGCTTGATGCCGTCCACCAGCGATTCGCGGCAGCCGTACAGGTTGTCGAACTTGCTCTTGGTCACCGAGTCGTTCACGTTGATGGCGCGGAACTTGAGCGTGCCCTTGGCGGACATCTCGTTCAGGCGATGCACGCCGGTGGTGGTCTCTTCGGTCACGCCGATGATCTCGGCCGACTTGCGCGTGTACCAGGTGGCGTCTTGCGCGAGCTTGGCCTTGATGGCGGCGTAGAGGATGCGCTCTTCCTCGCTGGTCGGGTTGGCCAGCACGCTCTGGTCCTTCTCGGCGCGCTGGCCCAGGTGCATCAGCAGCGTGGCGTCACCGCCGTCGTCCAGGATCATGTTGGGGCCTTCGCCCTTCGAATCCTTGGGGCCGAAGTCGAAGATGCGGTGGGTGTAGTCCCAGTAGTCGGCCAGGCTCTCGCCCTTGATGGCGAACACCGGCGTGCCGGTCTCGGCAATGGCGGCCGCCGCGTGGTCCTGCGTGGAGAAGATGTTGCACGAGGCCCAGCGCACCGTGGCGCCCAGGGCCTGCAGCGTCTCGATCAGCACCGCGGTCTGGATCGTCATGTGCAGCGAACCGGTGATGCGCGCACCCTTGAGCGGCTGGCTCTTGGCGAACTCTTCGCGGATGGCCATCAGGCCGGGCATTTCGGTTTCGGCGATCTTGATTTCCTTGCGGCCCCAGGCGGCAAGGGAGATGTCGGCGATCGCCTGGTCGGCGGAGGAATTGGATTTGAGAACAGCGCTCATGGGAACTCCAGACGGGTTGCTACGTTAACCACTGGCCTGCGGGGAGTGATGGCTCACCGCGAGACAGCGGGCGAGCGTGGTTGCGAGTGTTTGGATCCGAGCCTCACGCCTGGCGGCGCTGCAACGCTCCTCGGAACGCGGCATTTTACGAGAAAGGCGCGGGGCAGGCCGAATAAAATCCCGGGTTCCCCTCATGCCGGCCGGCCGCCCCGCACTCCTTGCCAGGAGATTCCCGCGGTCCGCCCTTTGCCTGGACCGCCCCTTGTCTTACGCCCCCGAAACCCGCCGCCGCCGCACCTTCGCGATCATTTCCCACCCCGACGCCGGCAAGACCACGCTGACCGAAAAGCTGCTGCTGTTCTCGGGCGCGATCCAGATCGCCGGCTCGGTGAAGGCGCGCAAGGCGTCGCGCCATGCCACCTCGGACTGGATGGAAATCGAGAAGCAGCGTGGCATCTCGGTGGCCTCGTCGGTGATGCAGATGGCGTACCGCGAGCACGTCATCAACCTCCTCGACACGCCCGGCCACAAGGACTTTTCGGAAGACACCTACCGCGTGCTCACCGCGGTCGACTCGGCCCTCATGGTCATCGACGCGGCCAACGGCGTGGAAGCGCAGACCCGGCGCCTGATCGAGGTCTGCCGCCAGCGCGACACGCCCATCATCACTTTCGTGAACAAGATGGACCGCGAAGTCCGCGAGCCGCTGGACATCCTGGACGAAGTCGAGCGCGAGCTGGGCATGCCCTGCGTGCCCATGACCTGGCCGGTGGGCCAGGGCAAGCGCTTCGGCGGCATCGTCAACCTGCGCACGCAGGCCATGACGGTGTTCGAAGCCGGCAGCGAGCGCCGGCCGCAGGACTTCGAGGCCATTCCGCTGTCGGAGCAGGAACAACTCAAGCAGCGCTTCGGCAGCGAGTTCGACGCCGCAATGGAGAGCATGGAGCTGGCCGCCGGCGCATCGCCCGAGTGGGACCACGCGGCCTTCCTGGCCGGCAAGCAGACGCCGGTGTTCTTCGGCTCCGGTGTCAACAACTTCGGCGTGATGGAGGTGCTCGATGCACTGGTCGACCTGGCCCCCTCGCCGCAGCCGCGCACCAGCACCACGCTGGTCAACCGCCAGCCGGTGGTCAAGCAGATCCAGCCCGAGGACAAGGACTTCGCCGGCGTGGTGTTCAAGGTGCAGGCCAACATGGACGCCAACCACCGCGACCGCATCGCTTTCGTTCGCATGGCCTCGGGCAAGTACACGCCGGGCATGAAGCTCAAGGTGCAGCGCACCGGCAAGGAGCTGCGTCCCACCAGCGTGGTCACCTTCATGAGCCAGCGCCGCGAGGCGGTGGAAGAGGCCTATGCCGGCGACATCGTGGGCTTCACCACCCATGGCGGCGTGCAGCTGGGCGACACCATCACCGACGGCGCCAGCCTGCAGTTCACCGGCCTGCCCTTCTTCGCGCCCGAGCTGTTCATGACCGTGGTGCTGAAGAACCCGCTGCGCACCAAGCAGCTGCAGCAGGGCCTGGCGCAGCTGGGCGAGGAAGGCGCCATCCAGGTCTTCCGCCCCGAGATCGGCGGCCCGATGCTGCTGGGCGCGGTCGGCCAGCTGCAGTTCGAAGTGGTGCAGCACCGCCTGAAGACCGAATACGACGCCGACGTGCGCCTGGAAGGCTGCCAGTACACCGGCGCGCGCTGGATCACGGCCGACACGCCGGCCGAGCTGCGCGAGTTCGTCAACGCGTATCCGCAGCGCATGGCGCTGGACGCGGCCGACACGCTGGCGTACCTGTGCACCAGCCCCTACGACGTGCGGCTGGCGCAGGAGCGCTTTCCGAAGATCCACTTCCATCCGCTGCGCGAGCATGCGGGGCTGGCGTTGCAGAACGCGGGTTGAGGCCCGCGCCTGCTTTCAGTCGGCCTGAAGGGCTCGGACGGCGCCCTATTCGGTGCCGTTTTTTACATGAGGCTCCTGTCATGTTAAAAAAACGGGGATTTTTTTACACGACAGGCCGCTCATGTGCCATTTCAACCGAGTGGGCGTCGCCCGCCGCCAAGGAGGTGGCCCGATACCGCGAGGCGCTGATGCTTCGAACGCATGCGCGATCAGGAAGGCATCCTTGGAAACAGCACCTTGGTGGCACTGTTCCAGTTGCTCAAGAACAGCAGCGAGTCCTTCCGGACCCAAGGCAGAACGGTGCTGAAGAACGAGAGAAGCGGCGCCACCGTTTTCGTGCCGCCCCAGGACAGCGCGCAGATCCAGTCCCATATGCAGGCACTGGAGCGCTTCATCAACGACGACGAACTGTCCCCTCTGGACTCGATCATCAAGATGGCCCTGATTCACCATCAGTTCGAAAGCATCCACCCGTTCAGCGATGGCAACGGCCGCATCGGGCGGATTCTGTGTGTGCTCTATCTGGTGCGCTCCGGGCTGCTGGACACGCCGGTTCTCTATTTATCGCGCTACATCAACCGCAACAAGCCCGACTACTACCGGCTGCTCCAGTCGGTGCGCGATGCAAGTGGCGATGAGCAGGCAAGCAGTTGGCAAGCCTGGGTGAAGTTCATGCTGAATGCGGTGGCCGACACCGCGCAGCGAACGGTGCAACTGGTGAGGGGCATGCGCACGCTCATGGCCGACACCAAGCGGCGCATGCGCGACGAACTACCCAAGCTCTATTCGCAGGATCTTCTGAACAACCTGTTTCGCCACCCCTACACGCGCATCGAGTTCGTGCAGAACGACCTTGGCGTGACGCGCCCCACGGCGACCCGCTACCTGCGCCAACTGGCCCAGGCCGGGCTGGTGCAGGAGCACAGCCAGGGCAAGCACATCTACTTCATCAATGTGCCCTTGATTCAATTGCTGACGCAGGGCGAGCGGGCCTGAGCAGCCCGCCCTCCCTCGCGCTCCCTGATCCCCGCATCATGCAGACACCGATCTCATCCTCCGCCCAGCCGAACCGCCTGCTCCCCCTGGACCAATGGAGCGCCGAGGCACGCCGCCAGCTCATCGGCGTCTTCACCGACATCGACGACACCCTCACCACCGACGGCGAAGTGCCGCCCGGCACGGTCGCCGCGCTGGGCGCATTGCGCGCCGCGGGCCTGCACGTGGTGGCCATCACCGGGCGGCCGGTGGGCTGGAGCGAGCCCTTCGCAGCGCGCTGGCCGGTGGACGCGATCGTGCCCGAGAACGGCGCAATGGCGCTCTTGCCCACCGGCGAGCCCGGCGCCGATGGCCGGCGCACGCTGCGCCGCATCTACCAGCAGGACGAAGCCACGCGCGCGCGCAACCACGCCCGCATGCAGGACGTACTGGCCGAGATCGAGCGCGACATTCCGGGCGCCACACGCGCGCAGGACTCGGCCGGCCGCGAGTGCGACATCGCGGTGGACCACAGCGAATTCACGCAGCTGTCCGACGCGCAGATCGACAAGGTGGTGCTGGCCATGCGCGTGGCCGGCATGCACGCCACGGTCAGCAGCATCCACGTGAACGGCTGGTTCGGCGACCACAACAAGCTCGAAGGCGCGCACTGGATCGTGCGCCAGCTGTGGAACCGCGACCTGGGCGCCGAGCGCCAACGCTGGGCCTTCGTGGGCGACTCGACCAACGACGCGCTCATGTTCCACTACTTCGAACACAGCGTCGGCGTGGCCAACATCGCCCGCTTCGTGCCGCACCTGTCGGACCTGCCGAGCTACGTCACGCGCAGCGAGCGCGGCGCGGGCTTCGAGGAAGTGGCCGCCGCGATCCTGGCCGCGCGCTGAGCCGGCTCGGCGCGGCGCCGCGCTCACGCACTCCGGCGGCGCGCAGTGACTTCGATCTCCACCTTGGCCTCCTCCACCGCCAGCGGACTGCAGACGGTGGTGTTGGCAGGCCGGTTGCCGCCCATGCGCGCCTTGAGCACGCCGCTCACCGCCGCCACGTCGGCGCGGTCGGGCACGTAGACGCGCACCCGCACCACGTCGGCCAGGCTGGCATCGGCCTGCGCGAGCGCGGCGGCGATGGTGTCCAGCGCCTGCGCGGCCTGGGCCTGCGCGGTGGGCGCGAAGCGGCCGGTCGAGAAGTCGACGCCGACGGTGCCCGACACGAAGATCCACTCGCCATCGACCACCGCGCGTGCATAGCCCGCCAGTTCCTCCCAGGGCGAGCCGCTGTGGATGAAGCGGCGTGCGGCGCTCATTGCGGCTTGAATCCCGATTCGCGGATCACCTGGCCCCAGTACTGGTTCGCGTCCACCACCCACTTCTGCACCTCGCTGGCCGGCGCGGCGTTGACCTCGTTGCCCATCTTCGCCAGCTTCTCCTGCAGGTCGGGCTGGGCGAGCACGCTCTTCATGGCCGCATCGAACTGCGCGACGAAGGCCGGCGGCATCCCCTTGGGGCCGAAGAAGGCCAGCCACGGGTTCTTGTCGATGCCGCTGAAGCCGAGTTCCAGAAAGGTCGGGATCTCCGGCGCGATGCGGCTGCGCACCGAGCCGGTGCTGCCCAGGATGCGCACCTTGCCCGCGCGGTGGTGCTCGATCAGCTCGGTCATCGAGGCGATGGCGATCGGCACCTGGCCGGCCAGCAGGTCCTGCACCATCGGCGCGCCGCCCTTGTACGGCACGGAGTTCATCGTCACACCGAAGGACTTGCCCACGATCTGCCCGATGAACTGCGGCACGCTGCCGGCCGCCGGCACGCCGTAGTTGGCCTCGTTGGGATGCGCCTTCAGCCAGGTGCCCAGCTCGGCCATGCTCTTCACGCCGGTGCTCGCGCTCACCGCGAGCACGTTGTAGTAGCTCGCCACGCCGGCCAGCGCGGTGAAGTCGGTCACCGCGTTGTAGCCCGCCGCGGCAATGGTCAGCGGCACGATCACCTGCGTGTGGTCGATCGACAGCATGATGGTCGAGCCGTCGGGCGGGGCGGCCTTCAGCAGCTGCGCGGCGATCTGGCCGCCGGCGCCGGGCCGGTTCTCGACGATGAACACCTGGCCGTCCATGGCCTTGCCCAGCTTGTCGATGATGGCGCGGGCCACCACGTCGGTGGCGCCGCCGGGCGGAAAGCCCACCAGCACCCGGATCGGCGCGCCCGGCGGCCGGTTGGCCCACGCAGCCAGCGAAGGCATGAACAGGCCTGCGGCCAGGGCACGTGCGAAGTCGCGTCGTTGCATCTCTCTCTCCTAGTGAAGCTCGTGGTTCTTCGTCAGCGCCGGGCCTCGGGCCGTGCCAGCAGCGCCTCGATCAGCAGCACCTCGACCTCGTGGCAGCGCACCAGGCGCAGCCAGCGCGCGTCGTCCATGCCGGGCGTGCGCTCGGCTTCCAGCGTGACGCTGCAATGCGTGCTGGTGCCAGGCTCCGGCCGCACGCGCGCGACGATGCGCGGCACCAGCGCATCGGGCGCGCCGCCGACGTGATAGGTGACGGTCCCGTCGCCCGCATTCATCACCGGCCGCACCCAGCCGGGCTGGCCGTCGAACAGCGAATGGCCGCGCACCACGCCGTTGCCCGCCGCCTCGGTCTGCCAGCAGCCCAGCGCCCAGCGGCCGAGCTGCAATCCGTCGGCGAGAAAGGCCAGCGCTGCCTCGGCGTTCACGCCGCAGCGCACCGTGGCGCGGTGCGTCTCGCTCATTGCGTGAGGCGCGCCAGCGCGCGCAGTGCGCCGACCACTTCGTCGGCCGTGTTGTAGAAGTGCGGCGCGATGCGGATCACGTCGTTGCGCGCCGACACCACGTAGCCCGCATCGAACATCCGCCCTTCGAGCTGCGCGGCGTCGGGCACGCGGATGGCCGTGTTCGGCCCCTTGGCGCGCGGGTCGCGCGGGCTCACGACCTCCAGGCCCAGGCGGTCCGCCTCCTCCAGCGCCACGGCGGAGAGCTGCTGCAGGTAGTCCTCGATGGCCGGCACGCCGATCTCGTTGAGCAGCGCGATGCTGGCGCGCGCCACCGCCGCGCACATCATGGGCGGCGTGCCGGTGTTGAAGCGCGCAGCGCCGTCGGCAAAGTCCAGCCCCGCGGGGTCGAAGGCGAAGGGGTTGACGCGGCCGAACCAGCCGGTGACGGTGGGAATCATCTGCTGCGCCAGCTCGCGCCGCACGTACAGGAAAGCGATGCCCGGAATGCCCAGCAGGTACTTCTGCGCGCCGGCGCTCAGGATGTCCACCGCCTGCGCACGCACGTCGATGCCGACCGCGCCGGCCGACTGGTACGCGTCGACGAACTGGATCGCGCCCTGCGCGCGCGCCGCGCGGCCGGTGGCGGCAATGTCGATGGTCTGCCCGTCGTAGTAGCAGGCCTGCGAGACCGAGACCAGCGCCGTCTGCGCGTCGATGGCCGCAGCAATCCGTGCTGCGCCGTCGCTGGCGCCGGGCTGTGCCTGCACCAGATGCACGTCGGCGCTGCGCGGGCGCTGGGCCAGCCAGACGTGGCACAGCGACGGAAAGTCCAGCGTGGTGGTGACGATGCGCCGCCGCGCGCCGGCGTCGCCATCGAAGCGCAACGCCGAAGCAATGCCGGAGGCCGCGTCGGACACGCTGCCCACCACGGCCACGTCATCGGCGACCGCACCGATCAGCTTGGCGAATTCGGCGCGCGCCAGGCCGACCAGTTCCATCCAGTAGCCCCAGTCGGCGCCGCGGCGCAGCCACGACTCGAGATAGTCGTCGACGGCCTGGCGCACCGGCAGGCTGAGCGCGCTTTGCGAGCAGCTGGACAGCTGCGCCGTGTGCTCGAGGATCGGGAAGAGTTTTCGGTAGGAAGAGAATGGATGCTTCATTTCAGATCGCCTTGCGCGCAGACAAGACCTGGAGACGATGAACGACGCGAACACCCGCCACTCCGCAGCTCCGCCGCCCTCGGCCTGGATCGAGCCGCCGCAGTTCGACTGGTCGGGCCTGTTCGGTGCCGATGGGCCGCGGGTGCGCTTTCGCAAGGGGCAGACCCTGTTCTCGCAGGGCGACCCGGTGCGGCAGGTGTTCGTGGTGGAGGAAGGCCGCGTGCGGCTGGTGCTGCTGTCCGCCGCCGGCCACGAGCAGCACATGGCGATCGTGGGCGCGCACGGCATGGTCGGTGAATGCAGTGCCTTCTTCGACGGCCGCCACTCGGTGACGGCCATCGCCTCGTCCGATGTCGTGGCGCGGCCGGTGGCGCACCAGGCACTGCTGGAACGGATGGAGAAGGACGCGCAGTGCCTGCGCCAGGTGCTGTGGCTGGCCAATGCCAAGTTGCGCGTGCTGGCCGTGCAGAACCTGCTGCTGAGCCAGGCCAGCGCCACGCAGCGCGTGGTGCATCACCTGCTGCAGCTCGCCGCCACCTACGGGCAGCCGGCCGACGGCGGCACCGAGATCGGCATCGCCTTCACGCACCAGGAGATGGCCAACATCACCGGGCTGAGCCGGGTGATGGTCTCCAACGTGCTGATCCAGCTCCAGTCGGAGGGATTGATCGGCAAGGTGAAGGCGCATTGCGTGGTCCGGGACATCGACGGGTTGCGGCAACGCGCGCAGTCGGTGTGAGGAGGCTGCGCGCGTGCCGGGCTGCTGCGCAGTCTAGGAACGCAGCCGCGGGTCGTATGTCAAGGGCTTTACAAGCGCCGGCTTTTTGCCGGTGCGGCGGCTCGGTGTTTTCCCTTTGTATAGGTGCCTACCGGTGCCGCCGCAAGAGAGGGACGAATCAGAACGAGTGCCGGATGCCGAAGTCGTAGCCGGTGCCGGTATCAGCCCGCAAGCCGCCCTGGCCCAGGTTGGCCAGCGTCGGGTTGGTATAGCCCACCGAGCCGTTGGGCGGCAAGGCCGGCGGCAGCGCCGCGCCGTTCTTGTTCTTGGTGTAGGCCGCCGTCGCGTACAGCGCCGTGCGCTTGGACAGGTTGTGCACATAGCCCAGCGCGAACTTGTCAGCCTTCAGCTCGGGCGCGCCCGCCACCACCTGATCGATGTCGGCCTGCAGGTGCGAATAGGCCGCGCGGATCAGCCCCACGCCCACCGGCATGCTCGCGCCCAGCACATAGCCCTTGATCTTGACATCGCCCGTCATCGCCGGCGCGCTCACGTAGTCGTTCTTCAACTGCACGTCCGAGTACTCGCCGAACAGCTTGACCGGCCCGAAGTCGTAGGAGCCGGCCACGTTGCCGGTGTTCAGGTAGCGCGTGAGGCCCTGGTAGTAGTTGTCGCCCACGGTGCTGGAGCCATAGGCCGCGGCCACGTCCACCGCACCGTTGGCATAGCCCACGCGACCGCCCGCGTAACGCCCCGTGCGCGCGGTGTTCAGCGGCGTGGGGGGTGTGCTGGTGCCCGGGTCGTACTTGGCGTTCTCGCCGAAGGCGTACATCACCTGCCCGTAGAAGCCGCCCAGGCCAGCCGGCAGGAAGTAGCTCACCGCGTTGCCCGCGCGCACGTAGTTCGGGTTGGCCAGCAGCGCATTGATGGTGCCCGCGCTGCCCGAGCCGCCCAGCAGCATGCTGATGGCGCTGGCGCCCACGCCCACCGTGCCGAAGGGGTCGAAGATGGTGTCGTTCCAGAAGGTGGGGGTGTAGTCGCGGCCCAGGCGCAGCTCGCCAAAGCGGCCGGACAGGCTGAGCGTGGAGCGGCGGTTGAACATCGCCACGGGCGAGATGGTCGCGCCCGTGTCGTTGGCGATGCCCGCCTCCAGCCAGAAGCCGGCCGCCAGGCCGCCGCCCAGGTCCTCGGTGCCGCTGAAGCCGAAGCGGCTGCCCATGAGGTTGCCGGTGGACAGGGCCCACTGGCTCTGGCGCACGCTGGGCTGCACGCCGCTCGGGTCCTTGCTGCTGGTCTGGTAGTAGCTCACGGCCGCATCCATCACGCCGAACAGGCGCACGGTCGACTGGGCCGAGGCCGTGCCGGCCGCCAGGCAAGCCACCGCAGCAACGCAAACGTGGGTTCTTCTTTTCATCATCGAGGATGTCTCCAGGGGTCTTTCTAGGGTGGATAAAAAAATTCGATTCGAGGCAAACCGGCTCAGAAGGCCCAGCGCAGCAGGCCGAGCACCAGCGCGGCGAGAAACACGGTCTCGCCCACCATCAGCACCACGGGCTTCAGACCGACGGTGACCAGCTCGCCCAGTTGCGTCTTCATGCCGATGCCCGCCATGGCCGCCACCAGGAACCAGCTCGAGACCTGCGTGCCGGTCACCGTCACGGCCTTGGGCAGCCAGCCGGTGCTGTTGAGCGCCACCAGCGCCGCGAAGGCCACGGCGAACCAGGGCAGCAGCGGCGGTCGCGGGCCGCCTGCGTTCTTGCCGGCGGCACGGGTGAACATCACCGCGAACATGATCACGGGCAGCAGCGTCGCCACGCGCATCAGCTTGACCAGGGTCGCGGTGTCGCCGACGCCCTGCGACATGCCGTAGCCCGCGCCCACCACCTGCGCCACGTCGTGGATGGTGGCGCCCAGGAAGATGCCGGCCATGTGCTCGTCCAGGCCGAGGGCGCGCGCCAGCATCGGGTAGACGATCATGGTGAAGGTGGACAGCGCCGATACGCCCACCACCGTGAACAGCGTCGCGCGCTCCTTGAGCGGATGGGCGGGCAATGCCGCCGACAGCGCCAGCGCGGCCGAGGCGCCGCAGATGGCCGTGGCGCCGCCGCTGAGCAGCCCGAACAGGATATTGAAGCCCATGAGCCGGGCCACCACCATCGACAGGCCGATGGTGAGCACCACCGACACCAGAATCATCAGCACCGGATGCCAGCCCAGCGCCGCCACCTGCGCCGCCGTGATGCGCAGCCCCAGCAAGGCCACGCCCCAGCGCAGCACCTGGCGCGAGGTGAACTCGATGCCCGGCTTGCACGGCCCCTCGGCCGAGAGGAAATTCATCGCCATGCCCAGCATGAGCGCGAACAGCATCACCGGCGCACCGTAGTGCTGCGACAGGAAGGTGGCCGCGGCCGCCACCACGCCGCAGGCCAGCACGCCCGGAAAGAGCTCGCGGCTGCGCGCCGGCAGCGCGGTCATGGACAGCGCGGTTGCCATGTCGTGCGCCTCAGGCCGCGGCCAGCAGGTGGTCGCGCCAGGCGTCGCGCAGCAGGTTCTTCTGCACCTTGCCGGTCGCGCCCAGCGGAATGCTGTCGACGAAGACCACGTCGTCGGGCGTCCACCACTTGGCGATCTTGCCCTCGTAGAAGCGGATCAGCTCGTCGCGTTCCAGCGCCTGGCCGGGCTTGCGCACCACCACCAGCAGCGGCCGCTCGTCCCACTTCGGGTGGCGCGCCGCGATGCAGGCGGCCATGGCCACGGCGGGGTGCGCCATGGCGATGTTCTCCAGGTCGATGGAGCCGATCCATTCGCCGCCGGACTTGATCACGTCCTTGCTGCGGTCGGTGATCTGCATGAAGCCGTCGGCGTCGATGGTGGACACGTCGCCGGTGGGGAACCAGCCGCCCTGCAGCGGCCCGCTGCCTTCGCCGCGGAAGTAGCCGCTGGCGATCCAGGGGCCGCGCACCAGCAGCTCGCCCGCGGCCTGGCCGTCATGCGGCAGCTCGCTGCCGTCGGCGTCGACGATCTTCATCTCCACGCCGAACACGGCGCGGCCCTGCTTGGACTGGAGGGCCAGGCGCTGCTCCGCATCGAGCGCCGCCTGCCCCGGCCCGAGCCGGCACACCGACCCCAGCGGGCTGGTCTCGGTCATGCCCCAGGCATGCACCACCTGCACGTCGTAGCGCTCCTGGAAGGCGCGCATCATGGCCGGCGGACAGGCCGAGCCGCCGATGATGGTGCGGCGCATGGTGCTGAAGGACAGGCTGTTGGCCTCCACATGCGCCAGCAGGCCCTGCCAGACGGTGGGCACGCCGGCCGACACGGTGACGCCCTCGGCCTCGAACAGGTCGTGCAGCGACTTGCCGTCGAGCCACGGACCGGGAAACACCAGCTTGGCGCCCACCATGCAGGCGATGTACGGAATGCCCCAGGCGTTGACATGGAACATGGGCACCACCGGCAGGATGGCGTCGCTGCCGGAGTAGTTCAGCGCGTCGGGCATCGACGCGGCATAGGCATGCAGCACCGTGGAGCGGTGGCTGTAGAGCACGCCCTTGGGGTTGCCCGTGGTGCCCGAGGTGTAGCACAGCGACGACGCCAGCTTCTCGTCGAACTCGGGCCAGTCGAATTCAGGCGAATGGGTCTCGACCAGCTCTTCGTAGCACAGCAGGTTCGGCACCTTGGAAGACGCGGGCATGTGCGCGCGGTCGGTCATGGCGACGAAGGCCTTCACGCCCGGCAGGCGCGCGGCGACGGCCTCCACCAGCGGCAGGAAGCTCAGGTCGAAGAACAGCACCTGGTCCTGCGCATGCTCGGCGATCCACACCAGCTGGTCGGGGTGCAGGCGCGGGTTGAGCGTGTGCAGCACCGCGCCCGAGCCCGACACGGCGTAGTACAGCTCCATGTGGCGATAGCCGTTCCAGGCCAGGGTGCCGACACGCTGGCCGCGTTCGACGCCCAGGGCCGCCACCGCGTTGGCCAGCCGGCGCGCGCGCTGGCCCAGCTCGCGGTAGGTGGTGCGGTGCACGTCGCCCTCCACGCGGCGCGACACGATCTCGCGCTCGCCATGCAGGCGCTCGGCATGCGTGAGCAGGGCGGAGATCAGCAGCGGCCGATCCATCATCAGTCCGTTCATGACAAAGGCTTTCGAGAATTTCTGGAAAAGGAAGATCAGGAGAGCGAAGGCGCCGGACCCTGCACGCCCTGCGGCGGCGCATCCGATGCACCGGCGGCCTCTTCGCGCAGCCGGTCGTTCACGCGCCGCATGTCGGGCTCGTAGCTGCGCACCGCGACCAGGAAGGCCCCGGCGGCCAGCAGGCCGAACAGCGGCATGACCGCCAGCGCCACCGGCAGCGACCAGGCGTCCGACAGGACGCCGGCGATGAAGGGCCCCGCCGCCAGGCCGAACAGGTTCTGGAACAGCGCCAGCACCGAGGCGCCGGTGGCACGGATGCCGGGATGGATCACGTCGATCACCACCGCCACCACCGGCCCCACCGTGCAGGTCATGAGCAGCGCGCCGGCGCAGATCACCGCGAACTCGGTGCCGGCCGACAGCGGCATCCCCAGGTGCGGGGCAGCGAAGGCAAAGCCCAGCGTCGCCATCGAGGCCACGCACAGCACGGCCAGCGCATGCAGCTTGGCGCGCGGCCGGCCGCGGCCGGCACGGTCGACCACGAAGCCCCACAGCACGGCACCCAGCGCGCCGCACAACACCACCAGCGCCGCGGCCAGGGCGGCCCGGTCCGGCGCCAGGCCGCGCACGCGGTTCAGGTAGCTCGGCAGCCAGGACCACATGGCCGACACCACGATGAGCTGCGCCGAGCCGCCGATGCTCACCCACAGCATGGTGGGCGCACGGCCCAGCGCCTGGACCACGGCGCGCGCGGCGCTGCCGGTGGAGCGCGTGGCGCGGTCAAGCCGGGGCGTGAGGGCCACGGTGCGGTAGTCGCGCACCTTCGAATAGAGCAGCGCCAGCACCAGGCCCGGGACGCCGACCACGCCGAACGCGGCCTGCCAACCCCAGCGCGCCGCGATCAGCCCGCCCAGCACCACGCCGAGCACCGAGCCCACCGCGCCGGCCGCGAAGAAGCCCGCCATCAGCGCGCCGCGCATGCGTGCCGGAAAGTGGCTGGCGATCAGCGCCGAGCCCACGGCGCCGTAGCCCGCCTCGCCCAGCCCGACGAGCGCACGCGCGGCGAACAGCTGGCCGAAGTTGCGCGTGAACATGCAGCCGATGGTGGCCAGGCTCCAGGTGGTGGCCATGGCCACGATGCTGCCGACGCGGCTCGCGCGGTCGGCGAACAGCGCGATGGGCAGCGCCCCCAGCGCCACCGTCACCGACACCACCGAGACGAGCGAGCCCAGCTGCTTGTCCGACAGCGACCAGGCCTCCTTGAGGTGAGGGAACAGGGAGACGATGACCTGCCGGTCGATGTAGTCGACCATCATCAGCGCGACGGTCATGGCGAAGGCGAACCACGCCGGGCGCGGGCCGAAGAGGTAGTCGTCGGCGCGGTCGCGCGTGGCGTCCAGGGAATGCATGTCCATGGCAAGCTCCTGTAGTCGAAGGCGTTGCTCAGGGCACCAGCACCGTGGCGCCCACGGTCTTGCGCGACTCCAGCGCGCGGTGCGCCTCGCCGGCCTCGGCCAGCGCAAACCTCTGCCGCGGCTCGCTCGCAATGCGGCCGGCCAGCACGTGGTCGAACAGCTCGCGGGCCATGTCCAGCATGTGCGCGCGCGGCTGGATGTAATGCATCATGGCCGGGCGCGTGACCCAGATCGAACCCTTGACGGCGAGCAGCTGCGAGTCGATGACCACCGGCCCCGACGAGGTGCCGTTGCTCACCAGCGAGCCGCGCGGCTGCAGGCAATCGAGCGAGGCCATCAGCGTGTCCTTGCCGACCGAGTCGTACACCACCGGCACGCCCTTGCCGCCGGTGATCTCCTTGACGCGCTCCACGATGCTCTCGCGCGAAGTGACGATGGTGTGCGCGCAGCCGTTGGCCTTGGCGATCTCGGCCTTCTCGTCGGTGCTGACGGTGCCGATCATGGTCACGCCCATGGCGCGGGCCCACTGGCAGGCGATGAGGCCCACGCCGCCGGCGGCCGCGTGGTACAGGATGGTCTCGCCACCCAGCAGCGGATAGACCTGGCGGAACAGGTACTGCGCCGTCATGCCCTTCATCATCAGCGTGGCGGCGGTGCTGTCGGACACGCCGTCCGGCAGCGGAATGAGCACTTCGGCGGGCATCACGCGAACCTGCGAGTACGCGCCCTGCGGGCCGATCAGGTAGCCCACGCGGTCGCCGACCTTGATGTCGCTCACGCCCGGGCCCACGGCCTCGACCACGCCCACCGCATCCGAGCCCAGGCCCGAGCCCACGCCTTCGGGCAGCGCCAGCGGATAGCGGCCGGTGCGGAAGTAGATGTCGATGAAATTGACGGCGATGTAGGTGTGGCGCACGCGCGCCTGGCCCGGACCGGGCTCGCCGACGTCGACGTTCTCCAGTTTCAGGACTTCGGGACCGCCGGTCTGGTGGAAGCGGATGGCGTGGGTCATGGTGTGTCTCTCTTTGCTTGTCTTTTCTCTGTCAGTAGGTCGCTTCGCCGACGATTCCGGCGCGCTCCATCTTTCGGTGGCTGGGCGGGTAGTCCATCACCGCGTAGTGCTGGGTCGAACGGTTGTCCCACATGGCGATGTCGCCCGGCTGCCAGCGCCAGCGCACCTGGTATTCGGGAATCGCCGCCTGGCTGATCAGGTACTGCAGCAGCGCCGAGCTGCCCTGCGTGTAGTCCTGGCCGTAGCGCACGTTGGCGGCCGTGTGGAAGTTGGTGAAGTGGGTGGTGAAGCCGTTGACGAACAGCACCTTCTCGCCCGTGTCGGGGTGCGTGCGCACCACCGGATGCTCCGCATCGGGGAACTGGGCCTTGAGCGCCAGGCGCTTCTCGAGGGGCATGGCGGCGCCGAAGCTGGCCTCGATGCTGTGGCGCGCGCGCAGGCCGGCGATCTGCTGCTTGATGTGCTCGGGCAGCTTCTCGTAGGCCAGCACCATGTTGGCCCACATGGTGTCGCCGCCCACCGGCGGGCATTCCACGCAGCGCAGCACGCAGCCGAAGGGCGGCTTCTCGCGCCAGGTGGCGTCGGTGTGCCACGAGTTCTCGTAGCGGTCCTGCGGCGTGTCGGGGCTCTTGTAGATGCGCACCAGGCCGGGGTGGTCCGGGTCGCTGCCGGCCACCGGGTGGTCCTCCAGCTCGCCGAAGTGGCGGGCGAAAGCCACGTGCTCGGCACGCGTGAGTTCCTGGCCGCGGAAGAAGAGCACGCGGTGCTGCACCAGCAGCGCGCGGATGTCCGCGGCCAGGCCGGCGTCGCGCGAGGCCTCGGCCAGGCTGACGTTGCGCAGCTCGGCGCCGATGGCGCAGGTCACGGGGTGGACCTCGATGCCGCGGCGGATGGCCGCAACTGCGGCTGCCGCACGGGGCGGCTGGGTCGTCGTGTTCATGGGGATTTGTCTCCTTGCCGGCTCGCGGGCCGGACGCGGCGCGCGATCGATCTGTATGGGCTAGGAGAATAGGCAGCGCGGGGGGCTCGGGGCCCCTTCTCGCAGGAGGGGGAGAGGCAGGGGACTTCCCCTGCCCCGTCAGCTTTCCGGGCCGATCAACCCCAGGATGCGCGCGCGCTGCACCACCTGCTTGCGGGTGCCGGCATCCAGCTTGGCGAACAGGTTCTTCACGTGCCACTTGATGGTGGTCTCGCCCACCTGCATGGCCCGCCCGATCTCCTTGTTCGACAGGTTGCGCGCCAGCAGCACCAGCACCTCGCGCTCCTTGGGCGTCAGCACCATGCCCTGGGCGACGACCGGCGGCGGCGCCACCGGCTCGGCGGCGGGCCCGGG
>NZ_BCUU01000097.1 GCF_001591385.1 Variovorax soli NBRC 106424 | reverse complement strand
CCATGGCCGCGGCCACCGCGATGCCGGTCAAGCCGGCACGCGCCCTGGATGCGCGCCGCGATCCGGTCGACCTGCGCGACCGGCCCTACCAGCCGCCACCGGTGAGCCTGCCCGACGAATGCCCGTCGTCCAAGGAGGTGGGCACGTACCTGAATATCTACACGCAGGCCAGGCTGATCCTGGACCAGGGGCAGGAGGGCGCCTGCACGGGTTTCGGCCTGGCCTGCGTCATCAACTACGCGCGCTGGCGCAAGGCGGGGCACCCGGCTGCGCTCGAATCGGTGAGCCCGCGCATGCTCTACAACTTCGCGCGCCGCTACGACGAATATGCCGGCGAGGATTACGACGGCTCCAGCTGCCGCGGCGCGCTCAAGGGCTGGTTCCACCACGGCGTGTGCCTGGAGGAAGACTGGCCCTACGAGGCCAGCGGCATCGCACGGCCGCGCTTCGGCTATGCGCAGCGCGCCAGCGACCTGACGCTGGGCGTGTACTACCGGATCGACACCAAGTCCATTACCGACATGCAGGCCGCCATCCACGAGGTCGGGGCGGTCTACGTGTCGGCCAACACGCACGAGGGCTGGCAGGCGGTGCCGGACCTGCGCGGCAGGAAGGTCACGCACGAGAGCCTGCCGGTGATTGAATGGAACGGGCAGCCGTCGCAGATCGGCGGCCATGCCTTCGCGCTGGTGGGCTTCAACACCCGGGGCTTCGTGGTGCAGAACTCCTGGGGCGAGCGCTGGGGCGCCGGCGGCTTCGCGCTGCTGCGCTACGAGGACTGGTTCGCCAACGGCATGGATGCCTGGGTGGCCGCCCTGGGTGTGCGCGGCGTGGTGCTGGGCCGCCTGGCCAGCAGCGGCGGCGCGGCGGGACGCGCGCGGGCCTGGGCGACGTCGCCCGCGGCCGTATGGGACGAGGCGCGGGCCTACGAGCACAGCGTGGTGTTCGGCAACGACGGGCGGGTCAGCCGCTACCTCACGCAGGACGAACTCAGCCGCGCCTTGCTGTATCAGGCCTGTGGCCTGCCGGACCAGTGGTTCCGCGATCCGTCAGCCCCCCAGTCGGCGGACGGCAGGAAGCGCCTGGTGATCTACGCGCACGGCGGGCTCAACAAGGAAGAGGCCGCCATCGACCGCGCGCGGGTGATGGGGCGCTACTTCGTTGGCAACGGCTGCTATCCGCTCTTCCTGGTGTGGAAGACGGGGTTGATGGAGTCCATCTGCGACGTCATCACCGACGCCTTCCAGCGCAAGCCGCAACTGGCCGGCGGCCTGCGCGACAGCCTGATCGAGGCTTCGGACATGCTGGTGGAAAAGACCATCGGCCGGCCCCTGGCGCGCCCGCTGTGGAGCGAGATGAAGGAGAACGCCGAGTTCTGCTGCAACCCCACGCGCGGCGGCGACCTGCTGGTGACGGCGCTCATGAACCTGGCGCAGACCTGGGGCGAGAAGCTGGAGATCCACCTGGTGGGCCATTCGGCCGGCTCGATCATCCTGGGGCACCTGCTGCAGGTGATGGCGGCGCGCGGCTTGGATGTGCGCGTGGCATCGGTCCATCTCTTCGCGCCGGCTTGCACCGTGCAGTTCGCCAACCGCCACTATGCGCCGCACAAGGAGCTGATGAAGCGGCTGTACCTGTCGATCCTCTCGGACAAGAACGAGCGCGACGACAATGTGGCGGCCATCTACCGCAAGTCGCTGCTGTACTTCGTCTCCAACGCGCTGGAGCCGGACATCCGCACCCCGCTGCTGGGCCTGGCCAACGTGCTGGACCCGGCCTACAACGCCTGGGACGGTTCCTCGGCCACCGGCGAGGCGCTGGGCAACTGGCGCAACGCGGTGGCGGCCTCGGGCCTGGGTGCGCGCACGCGGATCGTCGAGCCCGACAAGGTGACGGTGGCCGTGCCCGACCAGCGCATCAGCGCGAGCCATGGCGCCTTCGACAACGACGTCGACCAGATGAGCCAGACCTTGTCGCTCATCACAGGCCAGCCCGCGCTGGGCCTGCCGGTGACGGACCTGCGGGGGTTCTAGCGGCGACGCCTGGTGCGCGAATCAGTTGGGGCGCACGTACCAGTCGTCGAACTTCGACAGGTCCTCGTAGCGGCGGACGTAGCCGTGGCCGGTGAGCAGCTCGTGCAGCTTCTCGCGCATCGGCGTGAAGTTGTGTTCGCAAGTGATGACCCGGAAGGCGTACTTGTCGAAATCGAAGTGCTGCAGGATCTCGAATTCGCTGCCTTCGGTATCGATGGAGAGATAGTCGATCTGCTGGGGCGCGCCGTGCTTGGCCAGCAGGTCGGCCAGCGAGATGGTGTTCACGTTGTAGGTCTTGCCCCGTTCGCGGAACTGGGCATGCTGGTCGACGCCGCTGAAGGCATCGACGGTGGACAGCTCGGGCAATTCCACTTCATTGAATGTGAGCGTCGAGCCGGAGCTTTTCCAGACGCATGCGTCTTCGATGCTGGCGCTGCGGTTGCTGTGCAGCGCCTGGTGCCAGCAGCGAGCGGGCTCGGCCAGGATGCCGTGCCACGCGAATTCCTTTTCCAGCAGGTGGGTGTTGGAAAGATCCACGCCGTTGGTGGCGCCGAACTCCACGAAGAACCCGCCGCTCTTGAACTCCAGGTGCGACAGCACGAACAGGTCCTGCCGCAGTTGCGCCATGGAGTGGTCCATCAGCGCGAGCAGCCGCGACGCATGCTCGTGCGGCAGCGTACGCAGCAGTTGCAGGTCGTCGGCCGCGCTGGCGCGGGCGCGCAGATCCTCGAGCGTGCTGCGCCTGGCAACGTCGATGTCGAAGGCGTGCAGGCCCGACCGGATGGCACTGGTGATGAACGACATGGGGCAAAGCCTCCTTGCGGATCACAGATCCTTTTCAGTGTGGCACAGGATGTAGGTAATTGGTATTGCTGATTGCGGGCGGTTGAAACGCCGAGTTCGCGGTCCGACGCGCCGATCAAGCACACTCCGGGCCATGAATTCCCGATGCGTCATGGTCCTTGGCACCACCAGCGGTGCCGGCAAGAGCTGGCTGGGCACCGCCCTGTGCCGCTGGTATGCGCGCCAGGGCCTGAAGGTGGCCCCCTTCAAGGCGCAGAACATGAGCAACAACGCGCGCGTGGTGGCGGGCGGCGAGATCGGCAGCGCCCAGTACTTCCAGGCGCTGGCGGCCCGCGCCGAGCCCGACGTGCGCATGAACCCCGTGCTGCTCAAGCCCGAGCGCGACACGCACAGCCAGCTGGTGCTGCTGGGCCAGGTGCATGAAGAACTCACCGCCATGCCCTGGCGCGGCCGCAGCGAGCATGTGTGGCCGCACATCGCCCGCTCGCTCGATGCGCTGCGGGCCGACAACGATGTGGTGGTGATCGAAGGCGCCGGCTCGCCGGCCGAGATCAACCTGATGGCCTCGGACATCGTCAACCTGCGCGTGGCGCGCCATGCCGGTGCGCGCTGCCTGCTGGTGACCGACATCGACCGCGGCGGCGCCTTTGCCCACCTGTACGGCACCTGGGCGCTGATGCCGGAGGCCGACCGTGCGCTGTTGCGGGGCTTCGTGCTCAACCGCTTCCGGGGCGACGCATCGCTGCTGGCGCCGGCGCCGCAAGACCTGCAGCGCCTGACCGGCGTGCCCACGGTGGCCACGCTGCCCATGTGGCGCGGTCATGGCCTGCCCGAAGAAGACGGGTGGTATGGCGAAGAGGGTGCAGGCGGCACCGATTCGGCAACCGCGGCGCGCACCATCGCGGTGATCGCCTATCCGCGCATCAGCAATCTGGACGAGTTCCAGCCGCTGGCGCATTTGCCCGGCGTGCGCCTGCGCTGGGTGCGGCATCCGGCCCAGCTCGAAGGCGCCCACACCATCGTGCTGCCCGGCTCCAAGGCCACCAGCGCCGACCTGGCCTGGCTGCGCGCCCAGGGCCTGGACCGGGCCGTGGCCGCGCATGCCGCTGCGGGCGGCGCGGTGCTGGGCATCTGTGGCGGGCTGCAGATGCTGGGCGAGGCGCTGATCGATCCGCACGGCATCGACGGCAATGCGCCGGGCCTGGGGCTGCTGCCGCTGGTGACGGTGTTCGAGCGCGACAAGACGGTGCGGCGGCGCAGCGCCACCTTTGCAGATGCGCGGGGCGCCTGGTCCGCCCTGTCCGGCGTCACGGTGCAGGGCTATGAGATCCACCATGGCCAGACCGCGCAGCACCCCGCCATGGCGGCGGGCGGCCAGCTGGCGCAGCCGGTGCTGCAGGACGCGGGGCAGGGCCTGGGCTGGTGCAACGGCGTTGGCAACGTGCTGGGCTGCTACCTGCATGGCCTGTTCGAGGACCCGCAGGTGCTGCGCGCGTTGTTTGGCGCCGACGTACCGACCCTGGACAGCGTTTTCGACGGCCTGGCCGATTACATTGACGAACACTTCGACACAGGCGTTCTGCCTGGCCTGATTGCATGACCAACCACGACATCGACAACAACAAGAAGCTGGTGCCCCTGGTCCCCGACCTGCACGACACGGCGCTGACCGCGGCGCTGCTGCGCGCGCTGGACAACAAGACCAAGCCAGTGGGCGCCCTTGGGCGGCTGGAGGCGCTGGCGCTTCGCATCGGCCAGGTGCTGGGCAGCACCGAGCCGCGCCTCGCATCGCCGCAAATGCTGGTGTGCGCGGGCGACCATGGCCTGGCGGCGCGTGGCGTGTCGGCTTACCCGAGCGACGTCACCTGGCAGATGGTGCACAACTTCCTGCAGGGCGGTGCGGCGGTGAGCGTGCTGGCGCGCCAGCACGGCCTGGCGCTCACGGTGGTGGACTGCGGCGTGCGGCACGACTTCGAGCCGCAGCCGGGGCTCCTGATCCGCAAGGTGGCGCCGGGCACGGCCGACGCATCGGCCGGGCCGGCCATGACGATGGCGCAGTGCGAAGCGGCCATCGAGAACGGGCGTGCCATCGTGCGCGAGCTGCCGGGCAATGTGCTGCTGCTGGGCGAAATGGGCATCGGCAACACCTCGGCCGCCTCGATGCTGCTGTCGCGCCTGTGCGCCATTCCCCTGGAAACCTGCGTGGGCAACGGCACCGGCCTCGACACAGCAGGACTGGCGCGCAAGCAGGCGGTGCTGGCCGAAGTGCTGGCGCTGCATGAGGGCGCCAACAGTCCCCTGGAAGCACTGGCGGCCTTCGGCGGATTCGAGATCGCCACGCTGGTGGGCGCGGTGCTGGAGGCCGCGCTGCAGCGCCGCGTGATCGTGGTGGACGGATTCATCACCGGCGCCGCCGTGCTGGTGGCGCATGCGCTGCAGCCTCACGTGGTGCAGCGCTGCGTGGCGTCGCACGAATCGGCCGAGCCGGGCCATGCCTTGATGCTGCGCCATCTGGGGCTGGTGCCGCTGCTTCGACTGGAACTGCGCCTGGGCGAGGGCTCCGGCGCGGCGCTGGCCTGGCCGCTGCTGGAATCGGCCACCCGCATCCTGCGCGAGATGGCCAGCTTCGAGTCGGCCGGTGTCTCGCGCAAGGACGGAGACGAGCAGGGCGGTAGGCAGTGAACGGTGTCCGCCACTTTCTGCTGGCGCTGCAGTTCTTCACCCGCATTCCGGTGACCGGCGCGCTGGCGGCATGGGTGGGCTTCAGCCCGGCCATGCTGCGCGAGAGCGCCGGGCACTTTCCCGGCGTGGGCTGGGTGATCGGCGCGCTGGGTGCGGTGGTGTTCGGCCTGGCGCTGTACCTGCTGCCCGGCGAAGCCGGCGCCATGGCCGCCGCCTTGCTGTGCATGGTGGCCACCGTGTGGCTCACCGGCGCTTTTCACGAAGACGGCCTGGCCGATGTGGCCGACGGCCTGGGCGGCTCGCGCGATCGCGAGCGCGCGCTGGAGATCATGAAGGATTCGCGCATTGGCGCCTTCGGTGCCATTGCGCTGGTGCTGGCGCTGGGCCTCAAGGCGGCGCTGCTGGCCACCCTGGCGGGCCAGGACGAGGTGGCTGCCGTGGCGGCGCTGCTGGCGGCGCATGTGCTGTCACGCCTGGCGCCCCTGTTCGTCATCCGCAGCCTGCCCTATGTGGGCGGCAACGGCGGCAAGGCCAAGCCGCTGGCGGATGCGATCAGCACGGGTTCGATGGTGACGGCCTCGGCCTGGTCCCTGCCGGCCATGGCCTTGCTGTGGGCGACGCAGCCGCTGGCCAATGTGCTGGCGGCGGGCGTGCTGCTGGTGGCAGCGGTGGCCTGGCTCATCCACTACTTCCGCCAGCGGCTGGACGGCTTCACCGGCGATTGCCTGGGCGCCACCCAGCAGGTGTGCGAGCTGGCGATCTACCTGGCCCTGGCCGTGCAGCCTTCGCAATGATGATGATGAGGACGGCCAACGCATGACCATCCGGCTCTGGCTCCTGCGGCACGGTCCGGTGGAATGCGCCGAGGGCCTGTGCTATGGCGCGTCCGACGTGCATGCCTCGGAGCAGGCCTCGCGCGACATCGCGGACCGCGTGGCGCCCCAGTTGCCCCAAGGGGTGGAGCTCTATGCATCGCCGCTGTCGCGCTGCGCGCAGCTGGCCTTTGCGCTGGAAGCCCTGCGGCCCGACCTGCAGGCCCAGTTCGACACCCGCATTGCCGAAATGGACTTCGGCGCCTGGGAAGGCCAGGCCTGGAACGACATCTCGCGCGCCGAGTTCGACGGCTGGCTGGCCGACTTCGCGGCGGCGCGGCCGGGCGGCAGCGGCGAGAGCACCAACACCTTCATGGGCCGCGTGGGCGATGCCTACGACAGCTGGCGCGCCAGCGGGCGCGACGCCGCCTGGGTGACGCATGCCGGCGTGATGCGCGCCGTGCTGCTGCTGCACGAAGGCGTGCGCAAGGTGGAGCGGGCCGACCGGTGGCCGGCGCGCGCCATTGCGCTGGGGGAGTTGATGGTGATCGAGACGGATTGACTTCGCCGCGCGGCAGATCCCTCACGTGCCCTTGGGCGCCGGCGTCTTCGGCTTGAAATCGCAATACGCCGCCACCGCGCAGTCGTAGCACTTGGGCTTGCGTGCCACGCACACATAGCGGCCGTGCAGGATCAGCCAGTGGTGCGCATGCAGCCGGTACTCGGGCGGCACGCGCTTTTCCAGCTTCAGCTCCACCTCCAGCGGTGTCTTGCCGGGCGCGAGGCCTGTGCGGTTGCCCACGCGGAAGATGTGCGTGTCCACCGCGATGGTGGCTTCGCCAAAAGCGACGTTGAGCACCACGTTGGCCGTCTTGCGGCCCACGCCGGGCAGCGCCTCCAACTCGGCGCGGCTGCGGGGCACTTCACCGCCGTGCAGCTCCACCAGCATGCGGCTGGCCTGCACCAGGTGCCTGGCCTTGCTCTTGTAAAGGCCGATGGTCTTGATGTACTCGGCCAGGCCTTCTTCGCCCAAATCCACGATGGCCTGGGGCGTGTTGGCCACCGGGAAGAGCTTGCGGGTGGCCTTGTTCACGCCCACGTCGGTGGCCTGGGCGGACAGCAGGACGGCAGCCAGCAGCTCGAAGGGCGTGCTGTATTCCAGCTCGGTCTCCGGCGCCGGGTTGGCGGCCTGCAGCGTGGCAAAGAAGGGGGCGATGTTTTCTTTCTTCATGGGTGCGCGCGATGCTAGCGCCTGGCGCATTCCCCGAGCCAGGAAACCGATTTCAGAAGCACAGGGCCCGGCCGGCCGCAAGCCCGTGATTCGCCTAGTGCCGGCACCGGCGATGCATGCGAAAAAGACCGTCTCGCAAAGAAAGAACAGGAGACACGCATGCTCGCCAGATCACGTCGTTCCTTCTTGGTCCGCACCGCGGGCGCAGCCCTGGGCAGCCTGGCGCTGCTTGGTGCGGCGGCACCTGCGCAGGCGCAGGGCTACCCGTCGCGGCCCATCACCCTCATCGTGCCCTGGGGCGCCGGCGGCGGCACCGACGCCACCGCGCGCATCGTCGGCAGCCTGCTCGAAAAGGAGCTGGGCCAGCCGGTCACCGTGGTCAACCGCACAGGTGGCAGCGGCGTGGTGGGGCACGCGGCCATCGCCTCGGCCGCGCCCGACGGCTACACCGTCGGCATGGCCACGGTCGAGATCGGCATGATGCACTGGCAGGGCCTGACCGAGCTGACCGGCGCTTCTTACACGCCCATCGGCCTGGTCAACGCGGACCCCGCGGGCGTGCAGGTGCGGGCCGATGCGCCCTACAAGACCGTGCAGGACCTGCTGGCCGCCATCAAGGCCAACCCCGGCAAGTACAAGGCCTCGGGCACGGGGCAGGGCGGCATCTGGCACCTGGCCATTGCGGGCCTGCTGCGCGACCAGAAGATCGACCCGGCGGCCGTGCCCTGGGTGCCCAGCAACGGTGCAGCGCCCGGCCTGCAGGACATGGTGGCCGGCGGCGTGGAAATCGCGCCGGTGTCCTTGCCCGAGGCGCGCTCGCTCATCGATGCGGGCAAGGTCAAGAGCCTGGCCATCATGAGCGACAAGCCGGCAGGGCTGTACCCCAACGTGCCCACGCTCAAGTCCGCGATCGGCAGCGACTGGACCATGGCGGCCTGGCGCGGCATCGTCGCGCCCAAGGGCATTCCGAAGGAGGCGGGCGACAAGCTCTCGGCAGCCGTCAAGAAGGTGGCGGCGAGCAAGGAATACACCGAGTTCATGGCATCGCGCGGCTTCGGCGTGATCTATGCCGGGCCGGAGGAGTTCGCCAAGTTCATGGCCAAGTCGGATGCGGAACTGGGCGCCACGATGAAGGCCGTCGGCATCGCGAAGTAGTAGCGCCGCGATGAAGATCAACGACGCCGTCTTCGGCGCCCTGCTGCTGGCCCTGGGGGTTGCCGTGCTGCTCATCGTGCAGGGCTACCCCAAGATCCCGGGCCAGCAGGTGGGGCCGGGCTTGTTCCCGGGGCTGATCGCGTGCGGCCTGTGCATCGGCGGTGCGGCGCTGGTGGTGCGTGGCTGGCGCGATCGTGCGCGCATGGCCTGGTTCGCTGCCGGGCCCTGGGTGCGTTCGCCGCGCCATGTGCTGGCCCTGGCGGTCGTGCTGGGCGGCGTGCTGTTCTACATGTTCGCGGGCGAGCGGCTGGGCTTTCTGGTCTGCGCCAGCCTGCTGATGTGGGCCCTGATGTGTGCGCTGGGCGTGCCGCCGCTGCGGGCGCTGCTCATCGCGGTGGTGAGCGCGCTGGTCATCCACTTCGCCTTCTACAAGCTGCTTCGCGTGCCCTTGCCCTGGGGCGTGATGGGCGGCATCGCCTGGTAAGTCCAAGGAACCGCAACGCCCATGTCCAGCGCACTGCTGCAAGCCTTCTCGATGGTGTTCGAGCCCTACACCATCCTGGTGATGATCCTCGCCTCGCTGTTCGGGCTGTTCGTGGGGGCGGTGCCGGGGCTGTCGGCCACCATGGCGGTGGCGCTGCTGGTGCCGGTGACCTTCTTCATGCAGCCCATTCCGGCCATCGCGGCCATGGTCACGGCCACCGCCATGGCGATCTTCTCGGGCGACATTCCGGGCTGCCTGCTGCGCATTCCGGGCACGCCGGCCTCGGCGGCCTACACCGACGAGGCCTTCGCGCTCACCAGGAAGGGGCAGGCCGAGATGGCGCTGGGCGCAGGGCTGGTGTTCTCGGCCGTGGGCGGGCTGTTCGGCACCGCGGTGCTGATCGTGGCGTCGCCGGCACTGGCCGAGTTCGCACTCAACTTCAGCTCCTTCGAGTATTTCTGGCTGGTGCTGCTGGGGCTGACCTGCGCGGTGTTCATCACCTCCGACCGGCCGCTCAAGGGGCTCATCACGCTCATGCTGGGCCTGCTGGTGGCTTGCGTGGGGCTGGGCAACCCGGCGGGCTTTCCGCGCTTCACCTTCGGCAACACCGACATGACGGGTGGCATCGGCATGATCCCGATGATGATCGGCATGTTCGCCATCTCGGAGGTCATCCGCTTTGCGGTGGACACGCTGCCGCCGGGCGAGGTGGTGGTCGACAAGGTGGGCAGCGTGCTGGCGGGGCAATGGCGCCTGGCGAAGAAGTATCCGGTGCAGATCCTGCGCGGCAGCGCGCTGGGCACCGCCGTGGGCGCGCTGCCGGGCGCCGGCGCCGACATCGCGGCCTGGATGTCGTACGCGACGAGCAAGAAGTTCTCCAAGGAGCCGGAGAAGTTCGGCACCGGGCATGTGGAAGGCATCGTCGAATCGGGTTCGGCCAACAACAGCGCGCTGGCAGGGGCGTGGATTCCGGCGCTGGTGTTCGGCATTCCGGGCGACTCGATCACAGCCATCGTGATCGGGGTGCTCTACATGAAGAACATGAACCCCGGGCCGACGTTGTTCACCACCAACCCGCAGAACATCTACGCGGTGTTCATGCTGTTCATCATCGCCAACATCATCATGATTCCGCTGGGCATCCTGTGCATCAAGGTGGCCAAGCGCATCCTGAAGGTGCCGCGCAATGTGCTGATGCCGCTGATCCTCATCTTCTGCATCGTGGGCACCTTCGCCATCAACAACTCCGTGTTCGACATCGGCGTGATGCTGGTGGCCGGCATCGTGGCCTACCTGCTGGAGGAAAACGGCTTTCCCATTGCGCCCGCCATCCTGGGCGTGGTGCTGGGCGGCATGCTGGAAGAGAACTTCATCACCTCCATGATCAAGTCCGACGGCAACCTGCTGGCTTTCTTCATGCGGCCGATCGCGGCGGGGCTGGCGGTGGTGACGCTGCTGGTGTGGCTGGTGCCGATCATGCGGGGTGTGCTGGGCCGGCGGCCGGTGGCTGCGTAGGGCTCGGCTTGCGGGGCGGGGGCTTCATGTCGTCGAAACGTTCCACACGGTTTCTCGCCGCCTGCGCCCTGGCGATGGCGATGGGTTGCGCTGCCGCGCAGACGCAGGAGCCAGAGCCCGTCTACACGCGTGCCCGACTGACCTCCACCTTCGAGGAGGCGGGTGGCAAGCTCTACGTGCGGCTCAGGCTGCTGCCCAGGGCCAAGATTCCCTTCACGACGCAGGCCTTCAGGGTGCGAGATCCTTCACTCGTCGCGGGCCTCCCGGAGGGAGCGTGGGTCAAGTTCACCACCGCGCGGATCGACGGCGAGAACACGCTGACGTCGATCCATGTCGTGGAGGAGTGCAAGCGCTTCCAGCACTGCGACTGACGGACCGGTGGCAGGCGCTTCAGCCGGCCAGTTCGGTCAGCAGCGCCGGTATCGCCTCGCCCGCGGTGGCTCGCAAGAGCAGTTCGCCGGGCGATACGCGCAGGCTCGGGTCCGGGTTGATGACCGCCACTTGACCATCGGCCTGCCGCACCTCGACTGGCAGGCCGGCTGCCGGATAGACCTGGCTGGACGTGCCCACCACCAGCATCACGTCCGCGCGTGCGGCGGCCTGCATGGCCAGTTGCCAGGCGTGCTCGGGCAGCGATTCTCCGAACCAGACCACGCCCGGCCGGACCCTGCCGCCGCAGGCCTGGCACACGGGCGGTGCGATTCGCGGCGCCCGTTCGGGCTCTACTGCGCCTGCATCGAGGCGATGTGGCGCAGCGCAAGCCATGCAGCGCGGCGCGAACAGGCTGCCGTGAAGGTGGACCACGTTCGTGCAGCCGGCGCGTTCGTGCAGGTCGTCGACGTTCTGCGTCACCACGGTGAATTCGTCGAAGCGAGAAAGGGCCGACAGGCGCGCGAGCGCGAGATGGCCGGCATGCGGCTGCGCCGACATCACCTGGCGGCGCCGCGCTTCGTACCAGGCCCACACTGTGTCGGGGTCTTGCGCAAAGCCTTCGGGCGAGGCGAGCACGTAAGGATCGAAGCGGGCCCACAGACCCGTCTGTGCGTCGCGAAAGGTGGGGATGCCGCTTTCCGCTGACATGCCGGCGCCTGTCAGCACGACCACGCGCCTGGCCGATCTCAGCAAGTCGGCGAGGGTGGCAAGCGAAGCGGCGAATTCAGCGGACACGGTTCAGGCAAGGGGAGGGCGAGTCACTCGATCTCGGTCCATTGCGGATTCCAGACCACCTCCCACAGGTGCCCGTCCGGGTCCTGGAAATAGCCGGAATAGCCGCCCCAGAAGGTGTCGTGCGCCGCCTTGACGATGCGCGCGCCGGCCTGGACCGCCTGCGCCATCACCGCATCGACTTCTTCTTTCGATGCGACGTTGTGGCCGAGGGTGAATTCGGTCGGGCTGGGCGTGCTGGCCGGCAGGCCGGTGTCATGGGCGATGCTTTTGCGCGGCCACAACGCCAGGCGCAGGCCCCCACCCAGCTGGATGAAGACGACGGCGCCATGCTCGAACTGCTGGCCGACGATGCCCTCGGTCGCCAGGCCCAGCCCGTCGCGGTAGAAGCGCAGCGAGCGGTCCAGGTCGTCCACACCGACGGTGATCACGGTGATGCGCGGCTTCATGATGCGGCTCCTTCTTGCGTGGCGTCGAACGCCGGGTGGTAGCTGACCCGCCCGCTGGCTGCCCGTGCGCCCAGGGACAGGGACTGGAAATATTCCGGCGGCACGCCGTCCAGCACCAGGCCCTGGCCACTGCGGAACCCGAAGCGCCCGTAATAGTCCGGCTCGCCCAGCACCACGCAACCTTGCGCTCCCAGGCCGCGCAGGGCCGCGAGGCCGTCGCGCACGAGCGCACTTCCGATGCCGATGCCCTGCGCTTCGGGCAGCACCGACACTGGGCCCAGCCCCCACCAGTGCGGCGAGCCGTCGGAAATTGCCACGGGCGAGAAGGCGACATGGCCGACCACGCGCCCGGCTTGCTGCGCAACCAGCGAGACGCCAAGCGCGCCGGCCCGTCGCAGCGCGAGCACGATGTAGTGCTCGGTGTGGCTGGTGTGCGGCGCATGGCGAAAGGCCTTCTCGGTCACGTCGGTGATGGCGTCGATGTCCGAAGGCTCTTCGGAACGGATGTGGAATTCGGTCAAGGCGATGCGGCAATTCAAGGGACGGGCACGCATTCTGTACGCCTTTGCCAGGCCGGTGCCAGCCGCCGAAAAAGCCAGGCCCACGGCGCGGCGCGCGCTTCGTTGGACAATAGGCGCGTTGCCAACCCCAGCCAGTGAGTACCGCATGCAATTCGCCTCTCGCCTAGACAACGTCGAAACCTCCGCCATCCGCGAGCTGTTCAAGCTGCTGGGCAAGCCCGGCATCATCAGCTTTGCCGGCGGCTTTCCCGACAGCGCGATGTTCGACGTCGAAGGCCTGGCCGAAGCCAGCCGCCTGGCGCTGGAGCAGGAGCCGGGCGGTGCGCTGCAGTACGGCGCCACCGAAGGCTACGACCCGCTGCGCCAGCAGCTGTCTGCCTTCATGAAGGCCAAGGGCGTGGCGGTGGACCCGAGCGGCCTGATCGTCACCACCGGCAGCCAGCAGGCGCTGGACCTGCTGGGCAAGACGCTGGTCTCGCCCGGCGACAAGGTCATCGTCGAAGGCCCGACCTTCCTGGCCACCATCCAGTGCTTTCGCCTCTACGGCGCGCAGGTCGTCAGCGCGCCCATCGACGCCAGCGGCGTAAAGGTCGACGAGTTGGAGCAGCTCATCACCGAGCACAAGCCCAAGTTCGTCTACCTGATTCCCACCTTCGGCAACCCCAGCGGCGCCACGCTCACCCTGGAGCGCCGCAAGAAGGTGCTGGAACTGGCGGTCAAGCACAACACGCTCGTGGTCGAGGACGACCCGTACGGCGACCTGTACTTCGGCGGCAATGCGCCGCCGCCCTCGCTGATGTCGCTCACCGACCAGGTGCCCGGCAGCCGCGATCTGGTGGTGCACTGCGGCAGCCTGTCGAAGGTGTTGAGCCCGGGCCTGCGCATCGGCTGGATGATCGGCCCGGCCGAGCTGCTGGCCAAGGCCACCATGTGCAAGCAGTTCAGCGATGCGCACACCAGCACCTTTGCCCAGGCCACGGCCGCGCAGTACCTCAAGAGCGGCCGCATGCCGGCCACGCTGGCCACCGTGCGCGAGGTCTACGGCCAGCGCGCGCAGGCCATGGGCGCGGCACTCAAGCGAGAGCTGGGCGATGCCATCGAGTTCACGCAGCCCGGCGGCGGCCTGTTCTTCTGGGCCCGCCTGACCGGCGCGGGCGGCCGCATCGCCGATGCCAATGTGTTCGCCAAGCGCGCCATCGAGAAGCTGGTCGCCTTCGTGCCCGGCGCACCGTTCTTTGCCGAGAAGCCCGACCTGGCGACGCTGCGCCTGAGCTTCGCCACCGCCAACGTGGAGAAGATCGAGGAGGGCATCGCCCGCCTGGCGCAGGCGCTCTGACCGGCGCTCCGCGCCGGGGCCGGCCGGTCAACTGCGCTGCTTGTTCAGCGCGACTTCCAGCGTCTCGGGCGCGCAGTGGCCGTACTCGCAGCGCAGCCGCATGTGTTGCCCGTTTTCGCAGGCCACGCTGTAGCGTTCAAAGCCCGGCCCCTTGTCTTCGAGGATCGCCCTCGCGGGGCCTTGGCAGAACTTTTCCTTGGCGTAGGTCTCCGCGATGTAGGTGTCGCGTCCACCCGCAAGCGGACGCGCTGCGGGTTGTGGCTGCGGCCGAGGCGTGTAGGTCACGGTCACGTTGGGGTCGACGTTGCGATAGCCCTTGCGGGCCATGCAGTTGACCAGGGTCTTCATCTGAAGCGCGTCGTCGGCTCCTGCCGGGGCTTCCCGTCATCACCGAAGGCGATCATGCCAAGTCCTGAAACCACGGCGATGCCGACGAGCCCGAAGGGCACGAACATGCCCACGCCCATCACGATGACGTCCTCGACGTCGCTTCGTTCGCCGCGCACGCGAATCACGCGCACGTTCGAGGCCGCGGTGCGGCAATCGGCCACATCGAGGGCAAGCGCCTCGGGGTCGACGCCCTGCATGTCGACCATGGGCGCATAGGCCGCGCCGGAGCCCGTGCCCGGCGTGGTGGCGGGTTGCGTGGCGCAACCGCAGATCAGCGCTGTCGCGCACACAAGCGCCAGGTCTTTGCCCATGGAGTGCCCTCTTGCTTCGAATGCAGCGGGGCGCGATTTGAGCACACGTCCTGTTACTTGTGAAAGCGCAAGCGTTGCGCCGATGCACTTGCTTGAACTTTGGAACTAACAACCAGCGCGAAAGACGCGGCTGGTGCCTTCTCAGCGGCGCGTGCTGGCGAAGTCGATGCCGTATTTTTCGGCGAGCGGCGCCAGCGCAGGTGCGATGCCGGCGTGCAGGCGCACGCCTTCCTTCAACTGGCGTGCGCGCCGCGCCCGGCCCTGCTCGCCGGGCAGGCGCACCGGCCGTGCGGCGTCGATGGGCCGGTTGCTTCGGCAGGCATCGGCCACGTGGTCCATCTGGCGCAGGAATTCGCGCTTGCCGCCAAATGCTTCCAGATCATGCAGCGTGAGGTAGACCGTGGCGCCCCAGCCTTCCCTGGGGTCGGCCCGTCCATGCCCCGCCAGGCCGCCGGTGAGCGATTCGACGAGCAGCGCCAGGCCGTAGCCCTTGTGGCCATGGTCCAGGCCGCCGACGGGAAGCAGGGTGCCGGGCGGGTCGTCGAACAGCCACTGCGGATCGCGCCCGGGCCGGCCCTGCGCGTCGATCAGGCGGTCGGCATCGAATTTTTCGCCGGCGGCCCGCTTGCGGTTGCTCATGCCGTTGGTGGTGATGGACGCCGAGATGTCCACCATGACGCCGCCCTGTGTCAGCGGAAAGCCGAGGGCCAGCGGATCGGGCGTGAACACCGCCTGCGTGCCGCCGAAGGGCGCGACGCTGGCCGAGTTGGGGTCGGAGCAGGCCAGCACCGCCAGCATGCCTTCTTCCAGCGCACGCATCATGTAGACCGCCAGGCAGGCGATATGGTGGCTGCGGCGGATGACCAGCGTGGCGCTGCCCAACTGGCGGGCGCGCGGCAGCAGCAGGTCGATGCCCTGGTGCACCAGCCAGGGCCCGGGCAGGCGCTGCCCGTCCCACAGCACGGCGGCCGGCTTGTCGGAGACGACCAGCGGCGCGCCTTCGCGGCGCATGGTGCCGGCTTCCACTTCCTTCACATAGCCGGCGAGCAGCGCCAGGCCGTGGGTGTCGTGGCCGAGGAGGTCGCCATCGACCAGCGTCTGGGCCACGCTGCGCGCCAAGGGGGCCGCCATGCCGGCGCGCGTGAGCAGAGCGTCGGCGAAGTCCACCAGCGCGGCGGCGTCGTACAGGGGGGCCGGGTGCATCGGGGTGTTCATGTCGCGCCTTCGTGCAGGGTGGGCTACTTGAGGACTTCGAGCAGGCGATCGAGCCCGCCCTCGTTGATGGCGACCATGGCCTGCTCGCGCACCTTCGGCTTGGCGTGGTAGGCCACCGAGAGGCCGGCCTCGCCCATCATCGGCAGGTCGTTCGCGCCGTCGCCCACGGCGATGCATTCGCCCGGCGAGATGCCCATGAGCGAGGCCACCTCCAGCAGCGTACGGCGCTTCTCGACGCCGTCGCAGATGTCGCCCCAGCTCTGCTGGACGACCTGCCCGGTCAGGTGGCCGTCCGCCTCGTCCAGCAGGTTGGAGCGGGCGAAGTCGATGCAGAGGCGATCCTTCACGCGGTTGGCGAAGAAGGTGAAGCCGCCCGAGACCAGCAGCACTTTCATGCCGGCGGCCTTGCATGCGCCCACCAGCTGCTCGGCGCCCGGGTTCAGGCGCAGGCGCTGGTCGTAGACCTGCTGCAGCGAAGCCACCGGCACGCCCCTGAGCAGCGCCACACGGCGGCGAAGGCTTTCCTTGAAGTCCTTGATCTCGCCGCGCATGGTGGCTTCGGTGATGGCGGCCACCTCGGCCTTCTTGCCCACCGCGTCGGCGATCTCGTCGATGCATTCGATGTTGATCAGCGTCGAATCCATGTCGAAGGCGATCAGCTTGAAGTCGGCAAGGTAGAGCGGCGGGGTGAAGCGCTGGACGATCAGGCCCGGGGCAAACTCTTGCGGGACGGAGGCGATGCTCATGCGGGGATGCTCTCTTCCTTGTTGGTGGGTTGGCCCAGGCTGCGCAGCACGTCGCGCACCATCTGGGCCCGGTCCTTGGGTTCTTTCAGCTCGCGCTCGATGCGCAGCTTCTCGTTGCCGGCCAGCTTGATGTGCCGGTTCTTCTGGATGAGCTGGATGATGGCCATCGGGTCCACCGGCGGGTTGGGCCTGAACACGATGTTGATCACGCCCGGCGCCGCGTCCACCTTGGTCACGCCGTAGGGCCGCGCCAGCACGCGCAGGCGATGCACGTCGATCAGTGTCTGCGCCTGCGGCGGCAGCTTGCCGAAGCGGTCCACGATCTCTTCGAGCAGCGCGTCGATCTGCGCCGGCGTCTTGGCGGTGGCCAGCTTCTTGTAGAACGACAGGCGCAGGTGCACGTCGCCGCAGTAGTCGTCGGGCAGCAGGGCGGGCGCGTGCAGGTTGATCTCGGTGGTGACCGACAGCGGCGAGAGCAGGTCGGGCTCCTTGCCCGCCTTGAGCGAGCGCACCGCCTCGGACAGCATCTCGTTGTAGAGCTGGAAGCCGATCTCCATCATGTTGCCGCTCTGGTTTTCGCCCAGCACTTCGCCGGTGCCGCGGATCTCCAGGTCATGCATGGCCAGGTAGAAGCCCGAGCCCAGCTCTTCCATCTGCTGGATGGCCTCCAGCCGCTGCTGCGCCTGCTTGGTCAGCCCCTCGATGTCGGGGACCATCAGGTAGGCATAGGCCTGGTGGTGGCTGCGGCCCACGCGGCCGCGCAGCTGGTGCAGCTGCGCCAGGCCGAACTTGTCGGCACGGCTCATGACGATGGTGTTGGCCGTGGGCACGTCGATGCCGGTCTCGATGATGGTCGAGCACAGCAGGATGTTGTAGCGCTGGGCGACAAAGTCGCGCATCACGCGCTCCAGCTCGCGCTCGGGCATCTGGCCATGGGCCACGGCAATGCGTGCCTCGGGCAGGATCTCTTCGAGCTTCTGGCGGCGGTTCTCGATGGTCTCCACCTCGTTGTGCAGGAAGTAGACCTGCCCGCCGCGCTTGAGCTCGCGCAGCACCGCCTCGCGGATGACGCCGTTGTTCTCGCTGCGCACGAAGGTCTTGATGGCCAGGCGCCGCTGCGGCGCGGTGGCGATCACGCTCAGGTCGCGCAGGCCCTCCAGCGCCATGCCCAGCGTGCGCGGGATGGGCGTGGCGGTGAGGGTGAGCACGTCCACCTCGGCGCGCATCTGCTTCATCGCTTCCTTGTGGCGCACGCCGAAGCGGTGCTCCTCGTCGATGATGAGCAGGCCCAGGTTCTTGAACTTGACGCTTTCGGAGAGCAGCTTGTGCGTGCCCACCACGATGTCCACCGTGCCGTCGGCCAGGCCCTTGGCGGCGGCCGTGATCTCCTTGCCGGAGCGGAAGCGGCTCATCTCCGCCACCTTCACCGGCCACTTGCTGAAGCGATCCACCAGCGTCTGGTAGTGTTGCTCGGCCAGCAGCGTGGTGGGCGCCAGGAAGGCCACCTGCTTGCCGCCCGTGACCGCGACGAAGGCGGCGCGCAGCGCGACCTCGGTCTTGCCGAAGCCCACGTCGCCGCACACCAGGCGGTCCATCGGGCGCGGCGAGATCATGTCCTGGATGACGGCATGGATGGCCGCCTGCTGGTCGGCTGTTTCCTGGAAGCCGAAGTCGTTGGCGAAGGTCTCGTAGTCCTGCGCCGCGAAGCGGAAGGCATGGCCCTCGCGCGCGGCGCGGCGGGCGTAGATGTTGAGCAGCTCGGCCGCGGAGTCGCGCACCTGCTCGGCCGCCTTGCGCTTGGCCTTTTCCCATTGGCCCGAACCCAGCTTGTGCAGCGGCGCCTCGTCCGCGCTCACGCCGGTGTAGCGGCTCACCAGGTGAAGCTGCGAGACCGGCACGTACAGCGTGGCCTTGTCCGCATATTCGAGGTGCAGCATCTCCTGCAGGGCAGGCGTGCCGTCCGGGTTCTTCGAGCCCAGGTCCATGTTGACCAGGCCCCGGTAGCGGCCGATGCCGTGCGCGCTGTGCACCACCGGGTCGCCCACGTTGAGCTCGGACAGGTCCTTGATGAGCGCCTCGACATCGCTCACCTGTTCCTGCTTGCGGTTGCGCCGGCGCGTGCTGGGCGCGGTGGCGAAAAGCTCGGTCTCGGTGACGAAGTCGATGCCCGCCTCGCGCCAGGCAAAGCCGGCTGCCAGCGCGGCGGTGGCGATGCCGATCTTCTCGCCCGCATCGGCCTCGAACTCCGCCAGCGAATCGAAGGCCGGCGGGCTGATGCCGCTGGCGCGCAAAAAGTCCAGCAGGCTTTCGCGCCGGCCATCGCTTTCGGCGAGGACCAGCAGGCGGTGCGGGCTCGCGGCCAGGTGGGCTTTCAGGCGCGCCAGCGGCTCCTCGGCGCCGCGCACCACCGCCAGCGCGGGCAGGATGTCGAATTCGGCGTAAGGCGTTCCTCCTTCCCCCTCTGGGGGAAGGTTGGGATGGGGGCTCGCGCCGGCCGTGGATTGCGGCGTCGCGCT
>NZ_BCUU01000096.1 GCF_001591385.1 Variovorax soli NBRC 106424 | reverse complement strand
TGCTGGCGGCCAGCGCGGCCCTGCACGGCGGCGCCGGCCGCGTGTTCGTCGCGTTGCTCGACAGGTCGCAGCCCGCCCTGTCGCCCATCCAGCCGGAACTAATGTTCCGCGATCCCGCATCGTTGAATTGGCCACAGCTCACTGCGGTCTGCGGCTGCGGGGGCGGAGCCGCGGTGCAAGCCTGGCTGCCGCGCATGCTGGCCGAAGCGCCGCGCGCCGTGTTCGATGCCGATGCGCTCAATGCCATTGCCGCCGACGGCGCACTTCAGAAGCTGCTCGCGGCGCGCCTCGGCAAGGGCCAGCCAACGGTGCTGACGCCGCACCCGCTGGAGGCCGCGCGCCTGCTGGGCAGCGACACGGCCGCCATCCAGTCGGACCGGCTGGCCGCCGCGCGCACGCTGGCGCAGCGCTTTCAGTCGGTGGTGGTGCTCAAGGGGTCCGGCTCGATCGTCGCGGCGCCCCGTGCGGCACCTTTCGTCAACCTGAGCGGCAATGCGCGGCTGGCCACCGGCGGCACCGGCGATGTGCTGGCGGGGATGATCGGCGCCAGGCTGGCGGCAGGCCTGGACGCACTGGCCGCCGCCCGGTCCGGCGTCTGGCAGCACGGCGCACTGGCCGACGGCTGGCCCGCGGGCCAGCCCTTCAGCGCCAGCGCACTCGCCGCCGCCTGCCGCTGAACCAGCGGCCTCAGCCGCGGCCCACGAAGGGCATCTTGGTGGCCATCACCGTGTGGAAGAGCACATTGGCTTCCAGCGGCAGGTTGGCCATGTAGAGCACCGACTGGCCGACGATCTTCACGTCGATCAGCGGCTCGATCGCGATCTCGCCGTTGGCCTGCGGCACGCCCTTGGCCATCTTGGCGGCCAGTTCCGTCATGGCATTGCCCACGTCGACCTGTCCCACCGCGATGTCGTACTTGCGGCCATCGAGCGAGGCGGTCTTGGTCAGGCCCTGCACCGCGTGCTTGGTGGAGGTGTAGGCGGCCGAATTGGGCCGCGGTGCGTGGGCAGAGATGGAGCCGTTGTTGATGATGCGGCCGCCGCGCGGGCTCTGCGCCTTCATGGTGCGGAAAGCCTGCTGGATGCAATAGAACATGCCGTTGAGGTTGATGTCCACCACACCCTTCCATTGCTCGGGCGTCCAGTCCTCGAACGGGCCCGGCGGATTGCTCACGCCGGCGTTGTTGAAGAGCAGGTCCACCCGGCCGAACCTGGCCACCGTGGCGGCAAACAGGGCCTCGACCGACTTCGGGTCCGCCACGTCGGTGGGCACCGCCAGCGCGCGATCGCCGGCGCCCGATTCCTTGGCCACTTCCTGCAAAGGCTCGGCACGGCGGCCGGCCAGCGCCACGCTCCAGCCGTCGCCCAGCAGGGCCAGGGCGGCGGCGCGGCCGATGCCGCTGCCGGCGCCCGTCACGATTGCAATGCGGCTCGTCGATTCACTCATCTCGCTTGATCTCCTTGTTGTTCGTCATCATCGGCGCGCGGTGCGCCCCTTGCCCTTCATCTTGCTCGTGGCCTTCTTGACCGCCGAGCGCAGGGCCTGGATGGGCGATTGTGCCGAACGCGAGGCTTCGCTCTTCTTGCGGCCCGAGCGCTTGTCGGCCGCCTTGGCCGGCACGCCGGTGGGACTGGGCAGGCCCTTGTCCTTGAGCGCGCGGCTGGTCAATTCTTCGCCTTCCCGCACCAGGCGGAAATCGATCTTGCGGCCGTCCAGGTCGACGCGGCTGACCTGCACCCGCACGCGCGAGCCGATGGCATAGCGGATGCCCGTGCGCTCGCCGCGCAGTTCCTGCCGCGCTTCGTCGAACTTGAAGTACTCGCCGCCCAGCTCGGTGATGTGCACCAGGCCCTCGACATACATCGCGTCGAGCGTGACGAAGATGCCGAAGGTGGTGGCCGCGGTGACCACGCCCCCGTATTCCTCGCCCAGGTGCTCGCGCATGTACTTGCACTTGAGCCAGGCCTCGACGTCGCGGCTGGCCTCATCGGCCCGCCGTTCGTTGGCGCTGCAGTGCAGGCCGGCGGCCTCCCAGGCCATCACTTCCTTGCTGGGCGCCACGCTGGCCTTCTGCGGCTTGGCACTGGGCACCTTGACGCGTGAGGCGAGCCGCTTGGCCAGCTTGGCATGCGCCTCGCCCGGCGTGGGCAGCATCGGCAACTGGTACTTGGTCTTGCCCAGGATGGCCTTGATCACCCGGTGCACCAGCAGATCGGGGTAGCGCCGGATCGGGCTGGTGAAGTGCGTGTAGGCCTCGTAGGCCAGGCCGAAGTGGCCGCTGTTGATCGGCGTGTAGATCGCCTGCTGCATCGAGCGCAGCAGCATGGTGTGGATCTGCTGCGCATCGGGCCGATCCTTGGTGGCCTCGGCCACGGCCTGGAATTCCGCCGGACGCGGATCGTCGCTGATCGACATGCCCACGCCCATGGCCTTGAGGTAGTTGCGCAGGATTTCCTTCTTCTCGGGCGTCGGGCCTTCGTGCACGCGGAACAGGCCCGGGTGCTTGCCCTCGGCGATGAAGTCGGCGCTGCACACGTTGGCCGCGAGCATGGCTTCTTCGATGAGGCGGTGCGCCTCGGTGCGAACGCGCGGCACGATCTTCTCGATGCGGCCGGCATCGTCGCAGATGATCTGCGTCTCGGTGGTCTCGAAGTCGACCGCGCCGCGCACGGAGCGCGCCTTGAGCAGCGCTCGGTACACGTCGTGCAGGTTCAGCAGGTCCTTCACCCGCTCCTTGCGCTTGGCGGCCTCGGGGCCGCGCGTGTTCGCCAGGATCGCTGCCACCTCCGTGTAGGTGAAGCGGGCGTGGCTGAACATCACCGCCGGATAGAACTGGTAGGCGTAGATCTCGCCGGCACTGGTGACCAGCATGTCGCACACCATGCAAAGCCGGTCCACCTCGGGGTTGAGCGAGCACAGGCCGTTGGAGAGCTTCTCCGGCAGCATGGGGATGACCCGGCGCGGAAAGTACACGCTGGTGGCGCGGTCGTACGCATCGATGTCGATGTCGCTGCCGGTCTGCACGTAGTGGCTCACGTCGGCAATGGCCACCAGCAGGCGCCAGCCCTTGGTGCGGCCGACCTTGGCCGGCTCGCAGTACACAGCATCGTCGAAGTCGCGGGCGTCCTCACCGTCGATGGTGACCAGCGGAATGTCGGTCAGGTCGACGCGGCCGCGCTTGTCGGTGGCGCGCACCTTGTCGGGCAGCGCCTTGGCCTGCGCCAGGCAGGCTTCGGAAAACTCGTGCGGCACGCCGTACTTGCGCACGGCGATCTCGATCTCCATGCCGGGGTCGTCGATCTCGCCCAGCACTTCCTTCACGCGGCCCACCGGCTGGCCGAACAGGGCCGGCGGCTCGGTGAGCTGCACCACCACCACCTGCCCGACCTTGGCCGGCCCCGTGGCGCCCTTGGGAATGAGCACGTCCTGGCCGTAGCGCTTGTCTTCGGGCGCCACCAGCCACACGCCGCCTTCATGCAGCAGGCGGCCGATGATGGGCTGCTCGGGGCGCTCGACGATTTCCACCACGCGCCCCTCGGGGCGCCCGCGCCGGTCCTGCCGCACAACGCGCGCTTTGACACGGTCCTTGTGCAGGACGGCGCGCATCTCGTTGGGGGGCAAATAGATGTCCGCGTCGCCGTCATCACGCAACACAAAACCGTGTCCGTCGCGGTGTCCTTGGACAATTCCTTCAACTTCTTCCGACAGAACGCCGGAGTGGCCTAAATTTTTGATATGATTCCTCTCGTTCCTGAAAAACAAAACACGTTGCAGGGCAGACCAACAGGTTAACTCAGCAGCGTGTGGGCCCAGATGGCGGAATTGGTAGACGCACTAGTTTCAGGTACTAGCGAGTAACATCGTGGAGGTTCGAGTCCTCTTCTGGGCACCAACAAACAAGATCCCCTGCAAATGAAGATTTGCAGGGGATTTTTGTTTTGGGGGTGGGCCAGCATGTGTACGGGGTGCGTCGTCTCTTCTCTTCGGGGCGCGAAGCACCTTCTCAAGGCCTTCGCGCAGCCATCATGACACACACTGCTGACACTCCGGCACCCACTCTTGCGAATGGGGCCGTGTGGCAACCGAGTTGCCCTCAAATGGGCAGCGCAATCAGGTCGTGGCCCTGCGTGTCCACGACCCGCGCCCTGGTGAATTCGCCCACCTTCAGCTGCTTGCTGATCTTCTCGGGCGGCAGCAGCCGCACGATACCGTCGATTTCCGGCGCATCGGCATAGCTGCGCCCCACCCCTCCCTTGCGGCCCATGGCCGGTGCGGAGTCGACCAGCACCTGCATCGTTGCGCCGATGCGACGGCGCAGGCGCGCAATCGACACTTCTTCGGCAACCTCCATGAAGCGCGAACGGCGCGCCTCGCGCTCGGCCTCGGGCAGCATGCCCGGGATGTCGTTGGCGGTGGCGCCTTCCACCGGGCTGTAGGCAAAGCAGCCGGCGCGGTCGATCCCGGCCTCGCGGATGAAATCGAGCAGATGCTCGAACTCTTCCTCGGTCTCGCCCGGAAAGCCGGCGATGAAGGTGCTGCGGATCACCAGTTCCGGGCACATCTCGCGCCATTTGGCGATGCGCTCCAGGTTCTTCTCGCCGCTGGCCGGGCGCTTCATGCGCCTGAGCACATCCGGATGGCTGTGCTGCAGCGGCACGTCCAGGTAGGGCAGCACACGGCCTTCGGCCATCAGCGGAATCACCTCGTCCACGCTCGGGTACGGGTACACGTAGTGCAGCCGCACCCAGGCGCCGTAGGGCTCGGCGATTTCGCCCAGCGTGCGCACCAGGTCGAGCATGCGCGTCTTGACCGGCTTGCCGTCCCAGAAGCCGGTGCGGTACTTGATGTCCACGCCGTAGGCCGAGGTGTCCTGGCTGATCACCAGCAGTTCCTTCACGCCGCCCTCGAACAGCGCCTTGGCTTCCTTGAGCACATCGCCCACCGGCCGCGACACCAGGTCGCCGCGCATGGAGGGGATGATGCAGAAGGTGCAGCGGTGATTGCAGCCTTCGCTGATCTTCAAATACGCATAGTGCTTGGGCGTGAGCTTGATGCCCATGGGGGGCACCAGGTCCACGAAAGGATCGTGCGGCTTGGGCAGGTTGGCATGGACCGCATCCATCACCTCCTGCGTGGCATGCGGGCCGGTAACGGCCAGCACGCTGGGGTGCATCTGGCGCACCAGGTTGCCGCCGCCCTCCCCGCCCTTGGCGCCCAGGCAGCCGGTGACGATCACCCGGCCGTTCTCGGCCAGCGCCTCGCCGATGGTGTCCAGGCTTTCCTTCACGGCGTCGTCGATGAAGCCGCAGGTGTTGACGATGACGAGGTCGGCGCCCTCGAAGGTCTTGGAGGTCTGGTAGCCCTCGGCGCTCAGTTGCGTGAGGATCAGTTCGGAATCCGTCAGGGCCTTGGGGCAGCCGAGGCTGACGAAGCCCACTTTGGGCGCCGTGGCGGGGTTTTCAAGACGTTCGGGGGAGGCTGCTTCGCTCATCCCCGTATTGTCCCAGGGAACGCTCTGCCCGGCCCGCACGGGGCCTTCGTGGCTTGACGGGACCCGCTCAGGTCCGCTCGGAGCGCTTGATGCCGAAAGCCGCCAGCGCCTGCTCCGCGTTCTTCTGCATCTGCTCCTGCAACTGCTTGAAGGCGTTCTGCGACTGCTCGGCGTAGTTGCCCATCATGCCCTGCAGCATGGGCGACTGCATCGACAGGAAGCGCGACCACATCTCGGGCGAGAGGGTCTCGGCGTTCTCGGCCATGCGCGCCTGCAGCTCGGTCATGGCCTGGATGTTCTTCTCGAGGTAGGGGCCCATGTAGCTCTGCATGGCCTGTCCGTAGAAGCGGATGATGCTGGCCAGGGCCTGCTCGCTGAACATGGGCGCGCCGCCGGCCTCTTCTTCCAGGATGATCTGCAGCAGGATGCTGCGGGTGAGGTCGTCGCCGGTCTTGGCGTCGCGCACCACGAAGGCGGCCTTGGACATCACCAGCTGCTTGACTTCGGCCAGGGTGATGTAGGAGGAGGTTTCCGTGTCGTAGAGCCTGCGGTTCGGATACTTCTTGATCACGCGCTGCGCCGGCTTGCCGGCGGCCTTCTTGCTCTGCACTTGGGAAATCTCCTTGTTGTCAGGTTGGGCGCCAGAAGCGCGCGGGCCATTCTAGGGAGCGGTTTTGCTGCACCGCGCCAAGGTTTACCCTCTTCGGGATTCCCTCAATCAATCGACGGTGCAGGCGTACTCGGCGCCGCACACCTTGCAGGCCGCGACTTCGGGACGCTCCTCGTCGCCTTCCTTGAAGACCAGCAGGCTCTTCACGCCGTTGAAGACCCAGCAGCGCGGGCAATGCTCGTGGCCGCCCACCGGCAGGTAGGCCCTGGCACGCTGCTCGGCCCGCTCGCGCGTGACCGGCATGCCGTGGCGCTCGCTGCGGGCCACGTCCTCGGCCGCCATGGTATCGGCACGCCCGCTCGCCCTGTCGTTGAGACCGTAGACCACCCGCGCGAACTCCAGCGGCGCCTGTCGCATCAGGGCGGCCAGCCGCAGCTCGTTCGGCAAGGGATCCAGGTCATTGGGCAGGGTGTTCATTCGCGCGTCTGGGGCAGATGAAAAAACATGTTTAACCAAGTTAACACAAGCTGCCTGACCCTGAACTCCTTCAAGCGGGTGATGGCGGCCGCTTATCCTCCGGCACTGGACATGTGTACAGTCCACGGGTGCCCGCCAACCCGCCCCCGCCCGCATCCGACGACGACGCCCCCGAACTGACGGTGTCGGTGCGCCGGCTGTGCGCATTCGCCGCCCAGGCGGGCGACCTGGACCTGCGCTTCACCCCCGCCCCCAGTGCGCTGGAAGGCATGGCCGGGCATCGCCAGGTGCAGTCCCGGCGCGGTGCGGGCTACGAGCCGGAGCTGTCCCTGTCCTGCTCTTTCGAGGGCCTGCGCGTGCGGGGCCGCGCGGATGGTTTCGACCCGCAGGCATTGCGACTGGAAGAAATCAAGACCTGCCGCGGGCCGGTCGAATCCATCAAGCCCAACCAGCGGGCGCTCCACCGGGCCCAGGCCAGGGTCTACGCCGCCATGCTGTGCGAAGCGCGTCAGCTGCCCTCGCTGCGGGTCGCGGTCGTCTATTTCGACCTGGCCACCGAAAGCGAGACGTTGCTGGAAGAAGAATTCGACGCCGCCACGCTGCGCGAACAGTTCCAGGCCATGGCGCGCATCTACCTGCAGTGGGCCCGCGCGCAGGCGCAGCGCGGCCGGAACCTGAAGCAAGCGCTGGGCACGCTGCCCTTTCCAAGGCCCGCCTTCCGCGCCGGGCAGCGGGAGCTGTCGCGCCGCATCTACCAGGCCGGCGCCGCACGGCGCTGCCTGCTGGCGCAGGCGCCCACCGGTATCGGCAAGACGCTCGCCTCGCTCTATCCGCTACTGAAGGCCAAGGCCGGCCATCGAATCGACCGCGTCTTCTTCCTCACCGCCAAGACACCGGGCCGCACCGTGGCGCTGGAGGCGCTACGGGAGCTGCAGGACAAGGGCGCGCACGACCTGCGCGTGCTGGAAATCGAGGCCCGGGAGTCGGCATGCCGCCACCCGGAAGCCGCCTGCCACGGCGAATCGTGCCCGCTGGCGCGCGGCTTCTACGACCGGCTGCCCGCGGCACGGGAGGCCGCCAGCGCCGTCCGGCTGCTCGACCGCGCCCGCCTGGCGCGGATCGCGGGCGAGCACCAGCTCTGCCCCTACTTCCTCGCGCAGGAGATGGCGCACTGGTGCGACGTGGTGGTGGCCGACTACAACTACTACTTCCATCCCAGCGCCTTTCTCTACGTGCTGGCGCAGGAGGAGCAATGGCAGGCAGCGCTGCTGGTGGACGAGGCGCACAACCTGCTCGAGCGCGCGCGGGGCATGTATTCGGCGGTGCTGCCGGAAAGCAGCTTTGCCAGGGCGCGCGGCATGGTGCCCGCCGCAGCCGTGCGCGCCCTGCAATTGCTGCGCCTGCAATGGGATCGGGCCGAAGCGTCTTGCGGCCCGGACGCCCTGCTGGACCAGCTTCCCGAAGAACTGGACAGCGCCATCCGCGACGCGTCAGGATGCCTGGCCGAGCACTTCAACGCTCATCCCCAACTGGCCAAGGGCCCCTTGCAGGACCTCTTCTTCGAGATCCTGCAATGCGCGCGCCTGGCCGAATCCTTCGACACGCATTCGGTCCTCGATTTCTCGCCGGCGCCCGACGGCACGCGGCAGATCGCCCTGCGCAACCTGATCCCGGCGACCTTCCTGCGCCCGCGCTTTGCCGCGGCGCGCAGCGCCGTGTGCTTCTCGGGAACGCTGTCGCCGTTCGAGTTTTATCGCGACACGCTGGGCTTGCCGCCGGACACCGCCATGGTCGACATCGCATCGCCCTTCTCTGCCCGGCAGCTGCAGGTGAAGCTCGCCCGCAACCTCTCCACGCGCCTGCAGGACAGGCCGCAAACGCTGGCGCAGCTGGTGCGCCTCATCGCCACGCAATTCGCGCAACGGCCGGGCAACTACCTGGCCTTCTTCAGCAGCTTCGAATACATGGAGATGGCCGCCGACGAGTTGGGCCGCCGCCATCCAGGCATTGCCACATGGCGCCAGACGCGCGGCGGTGCGCCGGGTGAGCGCGCCGCCTTTCTCGAGCGCTTCCAGCCCGGCGGACACGGCATCGGCTTTGCGGTGCTCGGCGGCGTCTTCGGCGAAGGTGTCGACCTGCCCGGCGACCGCCTGGTGGGCGCCTTCGTCGCCACGCTGGGCCTGCCCCAGCACGACGCACTGAACGAGCGCATGCGCCAGCGCATGGACGAGCGCTTCGGCGACGGCTATGCCTACACCTACCTGTATCCGGGCATCCGCAAGGTGGTGCAGGCGGGCGGGCGCGTGATCCGCAGCGAAAGCGACGAGGGCGTGCTCTGGCTGCTGGACCAGCGCTTTGCGCGGCCGGAGGTTGCGCGGCTTCTGCCGGCGTGGTGGGAACTCGCGGCAGAGCGCGCCTGAAGCCGCAATGAAAAAGAAAAAAGGACTCGGCAAAAAATGCGGAGTCCTTGTGCGGCTTTTCTGAAAAGGCTTGGTAGGCGCGAGTGGATTCGAACCACCGACCCCCACCATGTCAAGGTGGTGCTCTAACCAACTGAGCTACGCGCCTAAGCGTTTTCGGAAGACCGCAATTGTAGCAAACTTTTTTGGGGCTACCGAAGCCGGCTGCTAACGACGACGCGCAGACCGCACGCCGGTCACTGCCTTCACCACCTGCAACACCTGCGACAGCCGCGTGGCGTCGGCGATCTCGATGGTGAAGGTCATCCACGCCGTGCCCTTGACGGACTGCGTCTGCACGCCGATCACGTTCATCTTCTCGCGTGCGAACACGTCGGAGATGTCGCGCAGCAGGCCCTGGCGGTCGGCCGCTTCCACCGACACATCCACCGCATAGACCGCGTCCTGCCCGCCCTTGGACGTGCCCCACTCCACCTCGATGGCGCGCTCGGGCTGCGCGGCCGCCATGGTGCGGTAGTTGCTGCAGTCGGCGCGGTGCACGCTCACGCCGTGCCCGCGCGTGACGAAGCCGCCGATGGGGTCCGGCGGCGCCGGGCGGCAGCACTTGGCCAGCTGGGTCATGAGCGACGACACGCCCACCACCAGCACCCCGCTCTTGGACGCCTTGCCGCTGCCCTTGGACTTCTTGATGAGCACGCCCTCGTCGTCGGGCGACGGTGCTTCGGCGGGCGGACGCAGCAGGTTCTCGATGTTGCGCAGCGAGAACTCGTCCTTGCCCACCACCTCGAACAGGTTGTCGGCCGACTTGAAGCCCAGGCGCCCGGCCAGGTCGTCGAGCTTGAGCGCCGTCTTGCCTTCGCGCTGCAGCAGCTTCTCGACCGCCTCGCGTCCGCGCGCGATGGTCTCGTGCGTGATCTGCGCGTTGAACCAGGCGCGCACCTTGGCGCGCGCGCGGTGGCTGGCGAGATAGCCCAGTTCGGCATTGAGCCAGTCGCGCGAGGGGCCGCCGTCCTTCACCGCGATGACTTCCACCGTCTGGCCGTTCTGCAGCGGCGTGTTCAGCGGCACCATCGCGCCGTCCACACGCGCGCCGCGGCAGCGGTGGCCCAGGCTCGTGTGCACGCTGTAGGCAAAGTCCACCGGCGTAGCGCCCTGCGGCAGCTCGACGATGGCGGCGTCGGGCGTGAGCACGTAGATGCGGTCGTCGAACAGGCCCTTGCCCTGCTCGCCGCCCGACAGGTCGCGCTCCCAGGCCAGCAGCTGGCGCAGCACCGCGATCTTGGCGTCGTACTCGCCGCCGGCCCACACGCCCGCATAGCCCTTGGTACCCGCCTCCTTGTAGGCCCAGTGCGCGGCCACGCCGTGCTCGGCATGCTCGTGCATTTCCTCGGTGCGGATCTGGATCTCGATGGGCTTGCTGGCGGCGCTGCCGTTCAGGCGCTCGCGCACCACCGTGTGCAGCGACTGGTAGCCGTTGGGCTTGGGCCGCGCGATGTAGTCGTCGAACTCCTCGTCGATGGGCTGGAAGTTGGAATGCACCCACGCCAGGGCCGCATAGCAGTCCTTCACGTCGGGCACGATCACGCGCAGCGCCATGATGTCGAACACCTGCGCAAAGTCGAGCGACTTGCCGCGCATCTTCTTGACGATGCTGTAGATGTTCTTGGGCCGCCCCTGCACATTGGCCTGGATGCCTTCTTCGCGCAGCTGCGTTTCCAGCCGCAGGCGCAACTGCTCCACGTAGCCTTCGCGCTCGGCACGCTTTTCTTCCAGCAGCTGGGCGATGAGCTTGTAGGTCTCGGGCTCCAGGAAGCGGAAGGACAGGTCTTCGATCTCCCACTTGACCTGCCAGATGCCCAGCCGGTTGGCCAGCGGCGCAAACACCTGCAGCGACTCGCGCGCCACGCTCTCGGACACCGGCTGCTTCACCTGCGCCGCGTAGCGCAGGGTCTGCAGGCGCGAGGCCAGGCGCAGCATCACCACCCGCAGGTCGCGCGAGAAGGCCAGCAGCATCTTGCGGACGTTTTCCGTCTGGGTGCCGGCACCTTCGAGCAGATGGCCGGAGCCGGTGGCCGAGCGGGCCTGCTCCTGCACCTGCACCAGCTTGGTGGTCTCCACCGCCAGCAGCGCGAAGTTCTGGCCGAAGACCTTGGCGATGACTTCCAGCGGCCGGTTCAGGTGCTGGCACGAGTACACCAGGTAGCTGGCGGCCTGCATGGCCTCGGAGCCGCCCATGCGCTCGACGATGGCGGCCACCGCGTCGGCATGGGCCAGGGTGTTCTCGCCGGTCTTGAGCGTTTCGCCGGCGATCAGCGGCTCGGCAAACGCGCGTGCGCGCGCCAGCATGTTCTCCATGGCCGGAGAACTGTCTGCCGTGGCGGCCGACAACGCGGTCTTCTCATTGGCGTCGGCGCCAGCTGTGGGGCGCTGTTGCGTTGAAACTGCTACCAAGATCCGTCTTACCTAGTTCTTTTTTTCAGTCCAGGAGGAAGTCGACCACGACGCCGTGCTGTGCCGGCGCCACCAGCGTCGGTGCATGGCCGACATCCTCGAATTCGACCAGGCGCGCACCGGGGCCGCGCCGGGTCATGGCTTGCGCGGTTTCGGGCGCCAGCAGGTCCGACTGCGCACCGCGCAGCAGCAATGTGCGGGCGGTGATGGCGTCATACAAGCCCCACATGACAGATTCGCTCTGGGCCGCGAGTTGCGGGGTCAGCGCGCGAATCGGCACGCCGATGGCCGGGTCGTAGTGCAGCACGAAAGGACCGCCCTCGGGCCGCGCATCGCCCGGCTCGCGTTTCGTGCTGCGGTCTTCGCTGCGCTGCGCGGCTGGCACCAGCATGTGGCGCGACAGGTCGAGCCACTGCTCGCGCGTGTGCGCGCCGAAGGAACTCGACAGCAGCCACATGGCGTCGGCTGCCGCTTCCAGGCTCGGGTACTCGCCGCTCTTGCCCACATAGGCGCCGATGCGCTCGACCGCCGTCTGGCTGATCGAAGGCCCGACGTCGTTGAGCACCAGGCGCCGCACGGGCAAGGCCAGCGGCAGTTGGGGGCTGCCGGCAATGGCCATGCCGATCAGCCCGCCCATGCTCGTGCCCACGTAGTCGAGCGACACGATCGGCGCATCCGCCTGCAGCTGCGCGACCAGCGCCAGCACGTCGGCGGCGTAGGTCGGCAACTGGTAGCCCTTCGGGTCGCGCAGCCAGTCGCTGCGGCCGCGCCCCACGATGTCAGGGCACACCACCCGGATGTGGCCCTTGGCGCGTTCCAGCAAGGCACGCGCCAGCACGTCGAAATCGCGCCCCTGGCGCGCGAGGCCATGCACGCACAGCACCACGTGCGCAGCATCTGGTTCGCCCCACTGCCAATAGGCCATGCGATGGCCGCCGTCGGCATCTGCACAGGTCACGAAGCGAAGGGATGGTTCTGTCATTCTGAGGCCTTGCATCGTGTGCCCATAATGTTCATTGCATCGTAATTCATCCGGAGATTGCTCAACATGCTCAAAGGCAAAACCGCCCTCGTCACTGGGTCCACCAGCGGCATCGGCCTGGGTATCGCAACCGCGCTGGCACAGCAAGGCGCCAACATCATGCTCAACGGCTTCGGCGACCATGAAGGCCCAAAGGCGCAGATCGCGGCGCTGGGCGTACAGGTGGACTACCACGGCGCCGACATGAGCAAGCCCGAGCAGATCGAGGACATGATGAAGAAGGCCGCCGAACGCTTCGGCCGCGTCGACATCCTGGTCAACAACGCCGGCATCCAGCACGTGGCCAAGGTGGAGGACTTTCCGCCGGAGCGCTGGGACGCGATCATTGCCATCAACCTGACCAGCGCCTTCCACACCACGCGCCTGGCCATTCCGGCCATGCGGGCGGCCAACTGGGGCCGTGTGATCAACATCGCTTCGGCGCACGGGCTGGTGGCCTCGGCCCAGAAGTCGGCGTATGTGGCCGCCAAGCACGGCATCGTGGGCCTGACCAAGGCCGTGGCGCTGGAGACGGCCACCACGGGCGTCACCTGCAATGCGATCTGCCCGGGCTGGGTGCTGACGCCGCTGGTGCAAAAGCAGATCGACGACCGTTCGGCGCGCGAAGGCATTCCGGTGTCGCAGGCGCAGAACGAGCTGCTGGGCGAAAAGCAGCCGTCGCTGCAATTCACCACCGTCGAGCAGTTGGGCGGCCTGGCCGTGTTCCTGTCCTCGCCGGCCGCCGACCAGGTGCGCGGCGTCGCATGGCAGGTGGACGGGGGCTGGACGGCGCAGTAGGTCGGCCCCCCGGCTTTTCACTGCGCTTCGCTCCGTGTAACTCCACCCCCCGAGGGGGAGACCCCACCTAAGGCCCGGCAAAGCCGGTTCCTTGGTGCGGGACTGACTTGTGAAGGTGCGGTCTACTTGAGTTGCACGGAGCCGGAGACGTTGACGACGACGTTGGCCTTGCCGGGTTCTACCGGGACGGCGGCGTCTGCGGCTGCGCCGCCGGCCTTCATGGCCATCACGCGGGGCATGGGGCCGGCGTGCTCGGAATTCACCGACACCTCGCGCAGCGTGTAGGCGCCGAAGCCGAAGTCCTTGGCCAGCGTGCTGGCCTTCTGCTTGAAGGCGTCGATGGCCAGGGTCTGCGCCTGGCTTTCGGCCTTGCCGCGGGCCTCGCGGCTGAGGCCGTACGACATGTTGCCCACCGTGAGCGAATCCAGGCGCCCCGCCACCTGCGAGACGCGGGCGAAATCGCGCCCTTCCAGCACCAGCTCGGCCGTGCCTTGCCAGCCGTTGGTCTTGCCGTCGCGCGTGTAGCGCGGATGCACGTTGAAGTTGCCGGTGCGCACATCCAGTTGCCCCGGTTGCGCACTCTTGCGGGCTTCGGCGAGCGCCGCATCCATCACCTGCTTGACCTGCGCCTGGACGGCAGCCGCGTCGGAGCCCTCCTTCGTCGCCACCAGGGTGATGCTGAGCAGGTCCTGAGGCACCTCGACCGTCCCGTTGGCCGACAGCTGCAGCACGTCCTGCGGCGGCGCCCAGCCACCGGGCGCCGGCTGCTGCGCCATGGCCAGGCCGGCCAGGGCCAGCGCACCGCAGGAAACGACAAGCTTGATTGCGTTTTTCAAAACGAAAGACTCCCTTCAATAGTGAGGTGATTTGAAACCTGGCGGCGACCCCGACCACCGGCCGCCGGGTGCGCCGTCAAGGCGACAGGCGCCGCGCCTCCGGCACCGTGGACGGGCCCGGCGACGCGCTTCCCAGCGCATCGTCCGCTCTGCCGCTGCCTGCCGACTTGCTGGGCAGCAGCCATTGGTAGCGAATCTGCTCGCGCAGTTCCGCGCGCTCGGCCGGGGTCAGGCGGCGGCCGACTTCGGCCTCTTCGCGGCGGATGTCGTCCCGTTCCTGGGCCCGATGGGCTTCCACCGCGCGCCGCACCTCCTTGCGCACCTGGTCGGCCGTCGGGGTACCCGCCGTCGCCCCATTGGCGGCCCAGACGGCAGAGCCCGCAAGAGCCAGGGGAACGAACACGGACAAGGCACGACGCATGAGACGGGGTTGGGGAACGCGCAAAGTGTGCGACTTTGCCATTCGTTGGCGTCCGCTTCGCAGCCAAGACGCGAGCGGTCGCAAGTTTTGTAACTTTGTGTCAACCTGAGGGTAAAACGGGCTCAACGCCCCGTCAACCGATCCAGAATCGGCGTTGTTACAAATTCAGTGTTGTTGAAATGACTCAAACACCTGCCCGTACAGACAAGATCGTCATCGTCGACGACGACGCCCGGATCCGCGATCTGCTGCGCCGCTACCTCACCCAGGAAGGTTTCGAGGTCATCGTTGCCGAAGACGGCAAGGCGCTGAATCGCATCCTGCTGCGCGACACGGTCGACCTGATCGTGCTCGACCTGATGATGCCCGGCGAAGACGGCCTGTCGGTGTGCCGGCGCCTGCGCGCGGCCAACGACCGCACCCCCATCATCATGCTCACCGCCAAGGGCGAGGACGTGGACCGCATCGTCGGCCTGGAAGTCGGCGCCGACGACTACCTGGGCAAGCCCTTCAACCCCCGCGAACTGCTGGCGCGCGTGCACGCGGTGCTGCGCCGCCGCCCGCCGCTGGAGGCGCCGGGCGCGCCGTCCACCGACAACGAAACGGTCACCTTCGGCCCGTTCACCTTCGACCTGGGCTCGCGCACGCTGCGCAAGGACGGCGAGGAGCTGTCGCTGACCACCGGCGAATTCGCCATGCTCAAGGCCCTGGTGCGCCACCCGCGCCAGCCGCTGTCGCGCGAAAAGCTGGCCCAGCTGGCGCGCGGCCGCGAGTTCGAGCCCTTTGACCGCAGCCTGGACGTGCAGATCTCGCGCCTGCGCAAGCTGGTCGAATCCGACGCAGCCGCACCGCGCTACATCCAGACGGTCTGGGGCGTGGGCTACGTGTTCGTGCCGGACGGCACGACTTGAGCTACGTGGCCGCCAGCGGCCCCAGCACGACCCAGTCGGGCGGCCTCCTGGAGGACAGCTCGTCGGTCACGGTGTCCAGTCCACTGGAAGGCGGGCCGCAGAACCGCTCGCGCAAGAGCCGGCTGGGCCTGAGCCTCTTCTGGCGCACCTTTTTCCTGCTGGCGCTCCTGCTGGTCGGCAGCACCGTCGCCTGGCTGCAGACCTTCCGGCAGCTCGAATACGAGCCGCGCGCCATCCAGACGGCGCACCAGATCGCCTCGCTGGTCAACCTGACGCGTGCCGCGCTGGTGTATTCGGACGCCATCACCCGCCTCTCGCTGATCAAGACCCTGGCCGAGCAGGAAGGCGTGCGCATCGTGCCGCGCGAGCCGGAAGACCGCTACGCCCCCTACACCGGCGGCGAGCTGGATGCCCGGGTCACCGACGAGCTGATGGCCCGCCTGGGCGCCGGCACCACGGTGGCCAGCGTGGTCAACGACGAACCCGGCCTGTGGATCGGCTTTGCCATCGAGAGCGACAACTACTGGCTGCTGCTCGACCCGGCCCGCTTCACCCGCGTGGGCGGGCGCACCTGGCTGGTGTGGCTGGTGACGGCGATGGCGCTGTCGCTCACGGGGGCGGCGCTGATCACCAGCTTCATCAACCGCCCGCTGTCGCAGCTCTCGCGCGCGGCGCGGCAGGTGCGCGAAGGCGAATACGCGGCGCACCGGCTGGACGAAGGCGCGCGCACCACCGAGATCCGTGCGGTCAACATCGGCTTCAACCGCATGGCCGACCAGCTGGCCAAGATCGAGCAGGACCGCGCGGTGATGCTGGCCGGCATCTCGCACGACCTGCGCACGCCGCTGGCCCGGCTGCGGCTGGAAACCGAGATGAGCGTGGCCGACGAGGATGCGCGCGCGCACATGGCGGCCGACATCGCCCAGCTCGACGCGATCATCGACAAGTTCCTCGACTACGCGCGGCCCGACCATGTGGAATTCAAGCCGGTGCTGCTGCGCGACGTGGTCGACGCCTGCACCTACGCCGTGCAGGACCATGAAGACGTCCGCATCACCTCCGAGATCCAGCCGGACCTGCGCGTCATGGCCGACGAGGTGGAACTGATCCGCGTGATCTCCAACCTGGTGGAAAACGCGCGCCGCTACGGCAAGACGCCGGGCACCGACGTGGCGCGCATCAACATCCAGGCGCAGGCACACAACGACGCGGTGCTGATCAAGGTGCGCGACCACGGCGCGGGCGTGCCGCCGGCCATGCTGTCGCAGCTGACCAAGCCCTTCTTCCGCGGCGACCAGGCGCGCACTTCGGCGGCAGGAGCCGGCCTGGGCCTGTCGATCGTGGCGAAGAACATCGAGCGCATGGGCGGGACCTTTGCGCTCACCAGCACGCCGGGGCGCGGTCTTGCGGCGCACATCCGGCTGCCCCGCGCGGCGTCGATCCGGCCCGGGTCGGCGACCAATGGCAGCGCCAAGGGCGCCGCCTCGCGCACCGCAGGCGCGAAGTAGTTCGCCGGCAACGCTCGCGGCTCAGCCGCCGGTGGAGCGCAGCAGCACGATAGCCCGCGCCTCCATTGCGCGGCCCTCGCCCACCGGGCCCATCTTCTCCGCCGTCTTGGCCTTGACGTTGACGCGCCCCGGCGCCAGGCCCAGGCCGGCGGCGATGCGCTCTTGCATGGCGGGAATGTGGGGGGCCAGCTTGGGCGCCTGCGCGATCACGGTGCTGTCGACGTTGCCGATCTCCCAGCCTTCGGCGCGCACGCGGCGTGCCGCCTCGGCCAGCAGCACCATCGAATCGGCGCCGCGGAACTGCTCGTCGGTGTCGGGGAAGTGCCGGCCGATGTCGCCCAGGCCCGCCGCGCCGAACAGCGCGTCGGTGATGGCGTGCAGCAGCGCGTCGGCATCGGAGTGGCCCAGCAGGCCCGCCGTGTGCGGGATCTCCACCCCTCCCAGGATGAGCTTGCGCCCCGCCACCAGTTGATGCACGTCCCAGCCTTCGCCCACGCGGATGTCCATGCTGCTGCTCATCACTTGCTCCTTTCGCGCGCGCGCAGCACCGCCTCGGCGAGCGCGAAGTCTTCCGGATACGTCACCTTGAAGTTCTGCGCACTGCCGGGCACCAGCAGCGGGGCCAGGCCGATGGCTTCGATGGCGCTGGCTTCGTCGGTGACGGCATCGCCGGCGCGCTCCAGCGCATCGAGCAGCAAGCCCAGGCGGAACATCTGCGGCGTCTGCGCCAGCCACTTGTCGGCGCGGGCCAGGGTGCCGTGCACGCGGCCGTCGCCCGTCGCAGTCTTGAGCGTGTCGGCCAGGCGCTGGGCCAGCAGGCCGCCGACAGCATCGTGCTCGCAGGCGGCGATCAGCGCCTCGATCTGCGTGGGCGTGACCAGGCACCGGGCCGCGTCGTGCACCAGCACCCAGTCGCTGGCCTTGGCGCCTTGCTGGCGCAGCGCGGCCAGGCCGTTTCGCACCGAGGCCGCGCGCGTGGCGCCGCCCACCTGCAGCAAGCGCTCTCCATCGCTCTTGGGAAAGGCCGGCAACGCGGCGGAGATCTCGCGGTCATCGGGCGCCACCACCAGGGCGATGGTGGCGAACCGGTCGGCCAGCGCCCGGAAGGCTTCGACCGTATGGGCCACCATGGGCCGGCCTGCGAGCCGCTCGTACTGCTTGGGGCCGCCGGCGCCGGCGCGGCTGCCGCTGCCGGCGCACGGAATCAGGGCGTGAAGGTGTGGGGGGTGGGACGAATGCATCGAAGGCCGGTGTTCAAGTTGAGGGCATTCTAGAATTGCCCCACTGCACACCCCGCTCCGAACCCGGCGCGGGGTGTTCTGCTTTGCTTTTGCACCGGTTTGCACCGCCAATGGATCTGCCCAACCTCAGCCCCGGCAAGCGCTTTACCTTGCCACGCCCGCCCCTGTCAGCCGACGCACTGCTGCTGGCCCGCCTGGCGGAGCGCGAAAAGGCCGCCGGCCGCGCCACCGCCGTCTTCACCGCCGATGCCAACGATGCGCAGCGCCTCATCGACGAGATGCGCTTCTTCGCGCCGGAGCTGCGCTGCGCCCTGTTCCCCGACTGGGAGACGCTGCCCTATGACAGCTTCTCGCCGCACCAGGACCTGATCAGCGAACGGCTGGCCACCCTGTGGCGCATCAGCCAGCGCGAGGCCGACGTGGTGCTGGTGCCGGCCACCACGGCGCTGTACCGGCTGGCGCCGCCCGCCTTCCTGGCCGGCTACACCTTCCACTTCAAGACCCGGCAGAAGCTGGACGAAGCCAAGCTCAAGGCCCAGCTCACGCTGGCCGGCTACAGCCATGTGACGCAGGTGGTGAGCCCGGGCGAGTACGCAGTGCGCGGCGGACTGATCGACCTCTTTCCCATGGGCTCGCCGCAGCCCTACCGGGTCGACCTGTTCGACGACGAGATCGACTCCATCCGCACCTTCGACCCCGACACGCAGCGCAGCCTCTACCCCGTGCCCGAGGTGCGCCTGCTGCCCGGGCGCGAGTTCCCGATGGACGACGACGCCCGCGCGCGCTTTCGCCACCGCTGGCGCGAACTGCTCGAGGGCGACCCCACCAAGAGCCGCATCTACAAGGACATGGGCAACGGGGTGGCCACGGCCGGCATCGAGTACTACCTGCCGCTCTTCTTCGACGAGACGGCCACCGTGTTCGACTACCTCGGCACAGACCCGGCGCAGGCCACGGTGGTGCTGCACGGCGACCTGGAGCCGGCCTTCCAGCACTTCTGGCAGGACACCGCCGAGCGCTTCCGCCTGGTGCGCGGCGACCCCGAGCGCCCCGCTTTGCCGCCGGAGGCGCTGTTCCTGTCGGCCGAGCAGTTCTACGCGCGCGCCAAATCACACGCCCAACTGGCGATTCGCGGTTCACTCCCTCCCCCTCTGGGGGAGGGCGGGGGTGGGGGCAGCGCGACGCCGCAATCCACGGCCGGCGCGA
>NZ_BCUU01000095.1 GCF_001591385.1 Variovorax soli NBRC 106424 | reverse complement strand
TGCGGCGGCCGCGGCCTTCGGCTTGGCCGGTGCAGGCGACGCGGACGGGTCGGGCTTGGGCGACGCGGGCGCCGGCGATGCAGGCGCTGGCGATGCGGCAGCAACCTTCGGCGCGGCCGGTTGCACAGGTGCCTGTGGTGATTTCGGCGTGGCAGGTGCCGATCTTGTTTCTACCGCGGGCTGCGGCGCCGCTTGCGCAATCGCTTCCGTCCAGGTCTTGCGGTTGTGCGCCGAGATGGCGACCTGGTGGCTGTCCATCCAGGCGATGGCCTTGGCCGCCTCGTCGGTGCGTCCCAGCCGGATCAGCGAATTGCCCCAGGCCTCGCCGATCTCGTTGCGGATCGGCGCGCGCAGGCCCGACAGCCGCAGCGCTTTCGGGGCCAGCCGCACCAGCTCGGCGTCCCGCCCGTCGAGAAAGGCGAGGTAGGTCAGCATGGCCGTGCCCAGTCCCTTGGACGGCGCGCGCTTTTGCCACGCCAGGCCCAGTTCGCGGATGCAGGCGAGGTCCTTCTGCTCGTCGCAGATGTTGAACTTCAGCACGGCCGCCCGCTCGCTGCTCGGGTCGATGCGCTCGGCCTGCTCCACGTACTCGCGGGCCTTGGCGTAGTCCTCGTTCTGGTAGAGCCGATAGGCTTCGTTCAGGCGCGGAAAGGTGCGGAAATTTCGCAACTCGCTGCGCAGCCATGACGCATGCGCCGGTGCGGCGGCGGTGCCCGCCAGCGCGGCGGCGAGGCCCAGTGCGAACCAGCGACTCATGACTCGCGCTCCCCGGCATGCAGGTCGGGAAACACGTGCTGCGTCTTGTCCCATTTCACCGCCTTGCCGCTCTTGTCGCTGCGCCGCGTCTGGGTGAAGGCGCGGAAGAAGGCGCCGATGTTGATGAAGTTGCCCACCACCATGCGCGGCACCGACTGCACGCCCTGCCAGAAACCGAAGTAGCGCTGCGTGCAGATGAAGCGCTGCAGCAGCCGGTTGAGCATGAAGATGAAGTTGATGAAGGCCAGCGTCCAGAAGACGCTGTGCGCGGGAATCAGGTCGGGGTAGCGCCACCAGTCGGGGTCCAGCTCCAGGTGCGCCTGGCGGATGAGCACGGCCGTCACGATCAGGTAGCCCATCAGCAGCGACGGAAAGGCCAGCACGCTCTTGCGGTCGCGCATGAGCATGTAGCGCATGGCCAGGCCCCCGCGCCAGCCCAGCTTGCGCCAGCTCTGGAACACGATGCCCACGATCCACCGCGACTTCTGCCGCACCGCCAGCGCGGGCCGGTGCGGGAAGAACTCCTGCACGCACACCATGTCGTGCACGCCCTCGCGTCCGAACCAGGCGGGTGCCTGGCCCTTGAACCGCACGGGGTAGTGCACCAGCATCTCGCGCGCGCCCACTTCGTGCAGGCGAACGCCGATCTCGTAGTCCTCGGTGAGGCTGGAGGTGTCGAACACCTGGCCCTGGTTCATTTCCTCCAGCAGCGAGATCGCCTTGCGGCTGAAGGCCGTGCCCACGCCCGCGCTGGGCACCTGGCCGGTGAGCTGCTCGCGCACCAGCAGGTCCTTGCCGTGCCACTCGGAAAACTCGTCGACGTAGTGGTTGCCCACCAGCTGCCACCAGGGGCGCACCAGCGGCATCACCGGCAGCTGCACCAGGTCGTAGCGGGGCACCAGGTGGTTGAAGACGCGCAGCTCCAGCGGGTGCACCACGTCTTCCGCGTCGTGGTAGGCCAGGCAGCCGAAGTGCAGGCCGTGCTCGGCCTCGAAGGCGGTGATGGCCGCGATGATGTGGTTCAGGCAGTCGGCCTTGGTGGTGGGGCCGGGCTGGCTGGTCACCACCTTGTGCAGTTGCGGGTAGCGGGCCACCACCTTGTCGACCTCGGCCTGTGTTTCCAAGTCGTTGGGGTAGGTGCCGATGAAGACGTGGTAGTTGTCGTAGTCGAAGCTCCTGGCCAGGTAGTCGGCCATGCGCGCGATCACCGGCGCCTCTTGCCACGCCGGGATCATGATGGCGATGTGCTGCTGCGGCGCCTGGTACAGCTCGTCGGCATGTTCGGGCAGCGCGGTGCTGCGGCGCCAGTCGCGCCAATGGGCCAGGCGCCAGAACCAGTAGCGCAGGTCGATGAAGAAGTCGTCGATCGAGCTGACGAGGATGACCACGATGCCCACGCGCAGCAGGATGGAAACGACCAGCCAGAAGACCGCCAGGTAGTCGACCAGCCAGTCCGTCATGCCAGGCACCTGTTCCACTGCGCCAGGTGTTGCGCGATCTGCTGCGCCGCCGTGCCGTCGCCGTAGGGGTTGTGGGCTTGCGCCATGGCCTGGTAGGCGGCATCGTCATCGAGCAGGCGCACGACCGCGCCGACGATGCGTTCCACGTCGGTGCCCACCAGCTGCGCGGTGCCGGCTTCCAGTGCCTCGGGCCGCTCGGTGGTCTCGCGCATCACCAGCACCGGCTTGCCCAGCACCGGCGCCTCTTCCTGCAGGCCGCCGCTGTCGGTCAGCACCAGGTGGCAGTGCTTGAGCAGCCAGACAAAGGGCAGGTAGTCCTGCGGATCGATGAGGTGCACGTTTTCGCTGTTCGACAGCATCGCGCGCACGGGCTCCTGCACATTGGGATTGAGGTGCACCGGGTAGACGATCTGCACGTCCGGGCGCCGGGCCAGCTCGGCCAGGGCGCGGCAGATGTTGTCGAAGCCCTCGCCGAAGTTCTCGCGGCGGTGGCCGGTGACCAGAATGAGCCGGCGCGAGGGATCGAGCCTGGGCAACTGCGCTGCCTGGCGTGCGGACAGGTCAGCGTCTTCGTCCAGTCGCTGGCTCACCAGCTTGAGCGCATCGATCACCGTGTTGCCGGTGATGGCGATGTTCTCCTTCGGCACGTCTTCGTGCATCAGTGCGTCGGCGGCGCGCTGGGTCGGCGCGAAGTGCAGCCGGCCGACGATGCCCACCATGCGCCGGTTGAACTCCTCGGGCCAGGGCGCATACAGGTCGCCGGTGCGCAGCCCCGCCTCGACATGCCCGACCGGAATGCGCCGGTAGAAGGCGGCCAGCGCGGCAATGAAGCTGGTGGTGGTGTCGCCGTGCACCAGCACGATGTCGGGCTGGCGCCGCTGCAGCACCTCGTCCAGGCCGGTGAGCGCGCGGGCGCTGAGCTCGGCCAGGGTCTGGTTGTCGCGCATCAGGTCCAGGTCGTCGTCGGGCACCAGGCCGAACAGGTCCAGCACCTGGTCCAGCATCTGGCGGTGCTGCGCGGTCACGCACAGGCGGCAGTCGAAACGCGGGTCGGCCTTCAGGGCCCGCACCACCGGCGCCATCTTGATGGCCTCGGGGCGGGTGCCGAAGATGCACAGCACTTGCAGGGCGGGTGCGGATGCCGGCGGATGGTCTGAAACGGAGATCGGCATGGGCAGCGTCTTGTGGTCACATACGAAGACGCGAGCATAAGCGGGCACCTGTGGACTTCCGGGCTCGCTGCGCGGCCGACTTCGGTGCTGCGCCCGGAAAGGGCTGACTCAGTCGGGGCAGCGATGGATCTCGATGGTGGAATGCACGATCTCCTCGTGCACCGCCAGGCGCCTGCGAAGGTCCTCGGCCGTGAGCGTTGCGCTGTGCGTGACCACCGTGATGGCGCAGGAATAGGCCGCCTTGCCCACGCGCCATACGTGCAGGTCGGCGATGCGCGTCTCGTCGCGCGGATCGGCGTCCTGCTCGACCACCTCGCGGATCTCGTCGACCACCGGGTGGTCCATCTCGCGGTCCAGCAGCACCTTGCCGGTCTGGGCCAGCAGGCCCTTGGCCCACACGGCCACCAGCAGCGCGCCCACCACGCCCATCACAGGGTCCAGCCACTGCCAGCCGTACAGCCAGCCGCCCACGAGGGCGACGATGGCCAGCAGCGAGGTGGCCGCGTCCGCGATCACGTGCATGTAGGCCGACTTCAGGTTGAGGTCTTCGCCGCCATGGTGGTGATGGCCGTGATCATGTCCATGCCCGTGGTCGTGCCCATGGCCATGGTCGTGATGCGCATGGCCGAGGATGAACGCACAGGCCACGTTGATGGCCAGACCCAGCACCGCCACCGCGATCGCCTCGCGGTACGCAATGGGCTGCGGCGTGAACAGCCGTTCGACCGAACCGACCACCATCAGCGCCGCCACGCCCAGCAGCAGGATGGCGCTGGCAAAGCCGCCCAGCACCTCGATCTTCCAGGTGCCGAAGGCAAAGCGGGGGTCCTTGGCATAGCGGCGCGCCGCGCCGTAGGCCAGCGCAGCCAGGCCCAGGGCCAGGGCGTGCGAGCTCATGTGCCAGCCGTCGGCCAGCAGCGCCATGGAGTTGAACCACCAGCCGGCGCAGATTTCGACCAGCATCGTGGCCAGGGTGATCCACATCACCAGGCGGGTGCTGCGTTCGGCGCTGTGGCTGCCACCGTCGAAGACGTGCTCGTGCTGCCAGGAGGAGAGATTGTGTGAATGCATGTTGGGCCTATTGTCCTGCCAAGCGCAAGGGCGTGCCGCCCCCGCGGGCTGGTGGACCGGACCCCGGCGCTCACGCTAAGCTCGGCCACGGCGGGTTACATGCCGTTCAAGAATGGTTCATCAAGGAGGAAACCGCTCATGAGATTCAGCCACCGTCATCTCCAGGCCGCCGCGGCGCGCCGCGCGGCAGCCTCGATCGCGCTGCTGCCGCTTGCGATGGCCGCCCATGCCCAGTCTGCCGCCGACGCGTCCGGCAGCGACTGGCGCTATTCCCTGTCTGTCTACGGCTACTTTCCCAGCCTGAGCGGCGACAGCAGCACGCCGACCTCGCCCGGCGGCCCGACCATCGACGTGAGCGCCGGCAACATCGTGGATGCCCTCAAGTTCACCTTCATGGGCAGCCTGGGCGCCCACAACGGCCGCTACGGCTTCTTCACGGACGTCATCTACCTGGACCTCGGCGGCAGCAAGCAGGGCTATCGCGACTTCACCATCAACAAGGCGCCGATCTCGGGCAGCACCTCGGCCAATCTGGACTGGGACCTCAAGGGCGTGCTGTGGACGCTGGGCGGCGAGTACCGCGTCCTGTCCGAGCCCCGGCTCAACCTGAACCTGCTGGCCGGTGCGCGCATGTTTTCGCTCAAGCCGCGGCTGCGCTGGAGCATCCAGGGCGACCTGGGCCCCATCGGGGCGGCCTCGCGCTCCGGCGAATCGGAAACCAGCGAGGTGCTGTGGGACGGCATCGTGGGTGCCAAGGGCCGCTATGCGCTGGGCGATTCGGGGCGCTGGAACATGCCTTTCTACGTCGACGTGGGCACGGGCGAGTCGCAGCTGACCTGGCAGGCCGGCCTGGGCCTGAGCTACGCCTACAGCTGGGGCGAGATCACCGGCATGTGGCGCTATGTTTCCTACGACATGAAATCGGGCTCGCAGATCGAGGACTTGCGCTTCAGCGGCCCCATGATCGGCGCCACCTGGCGCTGGTAGCGCGGAGATTTTTCCCGCCAGAATCCATTCGCAAGATCAGATCAACTTCGAGAGGGGAGACTCATGGATCTGGAAGAAATGAACGAGCGCCTGCGGGCGCTGGAACTGCGGGCCGTGGCGCACACCACGGCCCTGGCCATCCTGCTGCAGGAGTCGCCCAACGCGTCGGCCAAGCTGCACATGGTGATCGAGCACCTGGTCGACGCGCCGCCCATTCCGATGTCGGAAGAAGACATTGTCAAGACCGCCGGCTACATGCATGCGATGCTGGGCGGGCCCTGGAGTGACTAGCTGAGTCCACCCCCGTATCGGCTCACCTCGTGTAGCCGAGTACCCCCTTCGAGGGGGCAACACCTGCGGCCTGGCGGAGCCAGTTCCGCGGTGTTTCCCGCCTTGGGGCGCACCGGCTCAGGCGTTGGAGCAACTGAGTCGGGCGAAGGTCTTCCCGGGGCTTTTCGGGGGGGCGGCGGGCCGACTTGGTAAAGTCTGGGCCCAGTTCGCAAGCCCCCCGAGGCCGTTTTTCCGCTTTTTGGCAGCGCCAACGGGGCATTTGCGTCCGTGTTCAACCCCTCCTGAAGCTGCTATGACCGCCGGAAACTCCCAGATCATCTACACCCTCACCGACGAGGCGCCCCGCCTGGCGACCGCGTCGCTGCTGCCCATCGTGAAGGCCTTTGCCTCGCAGGCGGGCATCGACGTCGCCACCAGCGACATCTCGGTGGCCGGCCGCATCCTGGGGCAGTTTCCGGAGGCGCTGACCGAAGCGCAGCGCATGCCCGACAACCTGGCCGAGCTGGGCAAGCTCACGCTCAAGCCCCAGGCCAACATCATCAAGCTGCCCAACATCAGCGCTTCGGTGGCCCAGCTCAAGGCGGCCATCAAGGAGCTGCAGGACAAGGGCTACAAGATCCCCGACTTCCCGGAAAACCCGAAGACGGACGAGGAAAAGGACATCCGCGCGCGCTACAACAAGTGCATCGGCTCGGCCGTCAACCCGGTGCTGCGCGAAGGCAACTCCGACCGCCGCGCGCCCAAGGCGGTGAAGGAGTTCGCCCGCAAGCACCCGCACAGCATGGCCGAGTGGAGCCAGGCCTCGCGCTCGCACGTCTCGCACATGCACGCCGGCGACTTCTACCACGGCGAGAAGTCCATGACGCTGGACCGCCCGCGCGACGTGAAGATGGAGCTCATCACCAAGAGCGGCAAGGCCATCGTGCTCAAGCAGAAGGTCTCCCTGCTGGACCGCGAGGTGATCGACTCGATGTTCATGAGCAAGAAGGCGCTGCTCGACTTCTACGAGCAGCAGATCGAAGACGCGCGCAAGACCGGCGTGATGTTCTCGCTGCACGTGAAGGCCACCATGATGAAGGTCTCGCACCCGATCGTGTTCGGCCACTGCGTGAAGATCTTCTACCGCGAAGCCTTCGAGAAGCACGGAAAGCTCTTCGACGAGCTGGGCGTGAACGTCAACAACGGCATGATCGACCTGTACAACAAGATCGCCACGCTGCCGCAAAGCACGCAGGACGAGATCAAGCGCGACCTGCACGCCTGCCACGAGCACCGCCCCGAGCTGGCCATGGTGGATTCGGCCAAGGGCATCACCAACTTCCACTCGCCCAACGACGTGATCGTCGATGCGTCGATGCCCGCCATGATCCGCAACGGCGGCAAGATGTACGGCGCCGACGGCCGCCTGAAGGACGTGAAGGCCGTCATGCCCGAATCGACCTTCGCCCGCATCTACCAGGAGATGATCAACTTCTGCAAGTGGCACGGCGCCTTCGACCCCAAGACCATGGGCACGGTGCCCAACGTCGGCCTGATGGCCCAGCAGGCCGAGGAATATGGCTCGCACGACAAGACCTTCGAGATTCCCGAAGACGGCGTGGCCAACATCACCGACCTGAACACGGGCGAGGTGCTGATGAGCCAGGACGTGGAGAAGGGCGACATCTGGCGCATGTGCCAGGTCAAGGACGCCGCCATCCGCGACTGGGTCAAGCTGGCCGTCACGCGCGCGCGCAACTCCGGCATGCCGGTGGTCTTCTGGCTGGACGCCTACCGTCCGCACGAGGCGCAGCTGATCACCAAGGTCAAGATGTACCTGCACGAGCACGACACCACCGGCCTGGACATCCAGATCATGAGCCAGGTGCGCGCCATGCGCTACACGCTGGAGCGCGTCATCCGCGGCCAGGACACCATCAGCGCCACCGGCAACATCCTGCGCGACTACCTCACCGACCTGTTCCCCATCATGGAGCTGGGCACCTCGGCCAAGATGCTGTCCATCGTGCCCCTGATGGCCGGCGGCGGCATGTACGAAACCGGCGCAGGCGGCTCGGCCCCCAAGCACGTGCAGCAGCTGGTGGAAGAAAACCACCTGCGCTGGGATTCGCTGGGCGAGTTCCTCGCGCTGGCCGTGAGCCTGGAAGAGCTGGGCATCAAGAACAACAACGCCAAGGCCAAGGTGCTGGCCCAGGCGCTGGACGCCGCCACCGGCAAGCTGCTGGACAACAACAAGGGCCCGTCGCCGAAGACCGGCCAGTTGGACAACCGCGGCAGCCACTTCTACCTGGCGATGTACTGGGCGCAGGCCCTGGCCGAGCAGACCGAGGACAAGGAACTGGCCGCCCGGTTCAAGCCCCTGGCCGAGGCGCTGGCCGCCAACGAGAAGAAGATCGTGGACGAACTGGCCGCCGTGCAAGGCAAGCCGGCCGACATCGGCGGCTACTACCAGCCCGATGTCGCCAAGACCGATGCCGTGATGCGCCCGAGCGCCACCTTCAACAAGGCGCTGGAGACGCTCGCAGCCTGATCGGTTCGGCGAGTCAACAGGAAGGAGGCCGGGGCAACCCGGCCTCTTTTTTTGTCCTCTCACAGTCTGGACCGACCTGATAAAATATACCCGTTTCGGGTATGTTTAAGGGAGCATCGGGTATGAAGGTCCTCAAACGAAAGGACTTCGCGCGGTGGCAGGCAAGCGAGAGGCTGCCGGATACCGCACTGTGCAAGGCGGTTCAAGAAATGGAGTCAGGGCTGGTCGATGCGGATCTGGGCGGCTTCGTCTACAAGAAGCGGGTGGCGCGTCCTGGCGGCGGCAAGAGTGGCGGCTACCGGACGCTGCTGACAGCGCGAATTGGCCATCGCTACGTGTTCCTGCACGGGTTTCCCAAGAGCGACAAGGCGAACATCACGCAGGATGAAACGAAGGCGCTGCAGTTCGCCGGCAAGGTGTTCCTGGAATTGTCGGCAGAAGATTTGACGAAGGCGCTGAACGTCGGCGTCCTATTGGAGGTAAGTTGTGAAGAGCAAGCTCATTGAATCGCTGCGCGGCGATCTGGCCGCGCTTCAGGGAGTCGGCGCGATCGGCAAGGTGACGATGCGCGAGTTCGAAGCGATCAGCCCGCCGCCGGTGCGGGAGTTCACTGCGGCCGATATCAGGCACCTGCGCGAAGAACTGAATTTCAGCCAGCCGGTGTTTGCTTTGCATCTGCATACCACCGCGTCGACGGTGCGCAAGTGGGAGCAAGGTGACACGCATCCCACCGGGCCGGCGCTCAAACTGCTCAACATCATTGCGGACAAGGGCCTGCAGGCCATCATTTGATGGCGAGCTCAGGCGAGACGTCTCGGCGTTGACGCCCGCCTAAGGCACCTTGCGCCACACACTCGCCAGCCACGGCTGCTGCTCGCGCGGCAGGCCTTCGGGGCGGTAGTAGTGCTCCAGTTCGACGAAGCCGGCCGCGTTCATGTGCTGCTGCCACGCGGCCAGGTCGTGCCAGGCGCCGTAGCGCTCGCCCTGCCAGCCTTCCTGGCCCGTGCCCCGCGGGTTCGATGAAAAGAGCACGCCGCGCGGCTTGAGGGCGTTGCGCAACTCCTGCAGCACCCGCGCAAGCTCCTGCGCCGGCACGTGGAAGAGCGATGCGTTGGCGAACACGCCGTCGAAGTGCTCGGCCGGCAGCTGCAGCGCCAGGAAGTTCTGCTCCAGCACCTCGCAGCCCGAGGCCTCCCGCGCCATGGCGGCGAGCGCGGCCGAGCCTTCCAGCCCGGTGGGCTGGTGCCCCAGCCGTTGAAAGGCGAGCAGGTCGCGCCCCGGCCCGCAGCCGAAGTCGAGGATGCGCAGCGGCGGGGCTGCCTCGATGTGGCGCAGCAGCGCCGAGATGTTCTGGCTGACGTCGTGGTCCCAGGTGTGCTCGCGGAACTGCTGCGCACGCTGTTCGTAGTGGCCGAGCGTGCCGGCGGTGATGCGGTCCAGGTCTTCGGGTGTCAGGGGCATGGCGGCTTCATTCTAGGCAGCGGCCCCCACTTGCGCAGGCGCGCGTTTGGCAGTCAGATCAGGCCCCGCACAACAACACTGGAGACCCTCGATGAACGCACCGGACCTTGCTGCGCAGAAGCAGCCGCAGCAGCGATTCGTCATCTCCCACCACGACGAGGCCGCCTTCAAGACGGGTGGCCTGCGCGACTATTCCGCCTACCGCGACCTGGGCATCGCGGCCGCCACTGGCGGGCTGGCGCAGGCGCACGTGATCCGCATGACGGCGCCTTTCCGGCCCGAGCTGTCGGTCAGGCATCACCACGACGTGCGCTTCCAGATGGTCTACTGCCTCAAGGGCTGGTTCCAGACCGAGTTCGAAGGCGTGGGCGTGCAGCGCCTGGAAGCCGGCTCGTGCTGGGTGCAGCCGCCGGGCATCCGGCACACGGTGGTGGGCTGGTCGGATGACTGCGAGCTGCTGGAAATCCTCATGCCGGCCGAGCACGAGACGGTGAACGACCCGGCCTGAGAGGGGCAGAGGGTCATTCACGCAGGCGTCACGGCGCCTTGCGAGCATCGGCGTCCATGCATGAAGTCATGGCGCCTGGCGGCATCCGCTGAAGAAAAGCAAGAATGCCGCGCGGCTTTTACCTGCTGATCGCCGGCCAGGCGATTTCCGCGCTGGCCGACAACGCGCTGCTCATCGTCGCCATCGCCTTGCTGTCGGAGCGCGGCCTGCCGCTGTGGTGGGCGCCGCTGCTCAAGTTCGCCTTCACGGTTTCCTATGTGGTGCTGGCGCCGGTCATCGGGCCGCTGGCCGATGCCATGCCCAAGGCGCGGCTCATGACCGCCATGAACATCGTCAAGTTCACGGGCGTGGCCATGCTGCTGGCGGGCGCGAACCCCTTGCTGGCCTTTGCCGTGGTGGGCTTCGGGGCCGCCGCCTATGCGCCAGCCAAGTACGGGCTGGTGACCGAGATGGTGGGGCCGCGCCAGCTGGTGGCGGCCAACGGCTGGATCGAGGTGTCGGTGGTGTGCGCGGCGCTGCTCGGCACGGTGCTGGGCGGTCTGCTCGTGGCGGACGGCTTGAGAACTTCGCAGGCCAGCGTGGCCCTCGGCCAATGGCTGGCTTTGCAACCGCATGCGCCCGCGAGCAGCTTGCAGCTTTCCATGCTGGCGTTGCTGGCCGCCTATCTCGTCTCCGCCGCGATGAACGCCTGCGTGCCGGGCAGCGGCGCGCGCTATGCGCCCACACGCATTCATGCGCTGGCCCTTGTGCGCGATTTCCACCGGGCCAACCGCACGCTCTGGTGCGACCGCGACGGCGGCCTGTCGCTGGCCATCACCACCATCTTCTGGGGCGTGGGCGCCACCTTGCAGTTCGCGGTGCTCAAGTGGGCCACCGAAGTGCTCGGCCTGTCGCTGGAACGCGCCGCCTACTTGCAAGCGGCGGTGGCCGTGGGAGTGATTGCGGGGGCAGCGATGGCGGGCCAGCGTGTGCGCCTGAGCCGGGCCAAGCGGGTGCTGCCCGCGGGTGTCGTGCTGGGGCTGTGCATGCCGGTAGTGGCCTCGGTCGACACGCTCTGGCTGGCCGTGCCACTGCTGGCACTGGTGGGGGCGGTGGGCGGCATCCTGGTGGTGCCGCTCAATGCCTTGCTGCAGCACCGGGGCTACACCTTGCTGAGCGCCGGCCGGTCGATCGCGGTGCAGGGCTTCAATGAAAACCTCAGCGTGCTGGTGATGCTGGCGACCTACGCCGCGCTGGTGGCCATGGACGTGCCCATCGTGCCGCTGATGTGGGGCCTGGGCCTGCTGGTGGGGGCTGGCATCGCATTGCTGATGCGGCGCGAGTGCTGCCTGCAGCGCAGGCTGGGCGCGAGCCAGGACAGCCAGCTTTCGACGCTGCGCTAGGCACCGAGGCGCCCGCACGCGAATCTGTACAGCGGACGACACTTCTTGCGCGATCACCCGGGGATGGCAGGGCTGCGTTCGAACGCATCCTGCTGCGTCTTGTTTGCAACCACGGAAGACCCGGAGATCCACTCGATGAAGAAGACCCTCACCACCCTTGCGGCGCTTGCCGCTGCCAGCGCCGCCTCGGCCCAATCGTCGGTGACGATGTTCGGCGTGATCGACGCCGGCGTGAGCTACTACCAGACCAGCAGCAAGGACCCGAGCGGCGTGCAGCCCAACGTGCGCCAGAGCCAGTGGGCCATGTCCACCGGCAACCTCATGGGCAGCCGCTTCGGTTTCCGCGGCACCGAGGACCTGGGCGGCGGCCTGGCGGCCGGCTTCTGGCTGGAGGCGGGCATCGCCAACGACACCGGCGCAACCCTCTCGCCCGTGGCCATGTTCAACCGCCGCTCCACCGTGAGCCTGTCGGGCCGCTTCGGCGAACTGCGCCTGGGCCGCGACTACACCCCCACCTTCTGGAACGACACCATCTTCGACCCCTTCGGCACGGTGGGCGTGGGCGCCAGCGCCATCAGCATGCTGCTGGGCGGCTCGGGCAGCGCGGGCACCATCAATGCCCTGCTGGCCAACCCCAACTACGTGCGCGCGGGCAATGCGGTGAGCTACTTCCTGCCGGCTGGCCTGGGCGGCTTCTACGGGCAGGTGATGTACGCCTTCGGCGAGAACACCAAGTACGACCCGGGCACCAGCACACCCGCCACGCCGCTGAACACCGCGCGCACGGGGCGTTACGCGGGCGGTCGCGTGGGCTATGCCAACGGTGCGGTGGACGTGGCCGCGGCCTACGGATCGAGCACCGTGGGCGACAACTACTACCAGGGCCTCACGCGCTACCTGAACACCGGCAACGTGGCCGGCTCCTACGACTTCGGGCCGGTCAAGCTGTTCGGCGAGTACTCGGACGTGCAGCTGAAGAACGACTACGTGAACGCGCCGGCGGTCTCGGGCGACGTCAAGATCAAGGGCTATGTGCTGGGCGCCAGCGTGCCGGTGGGCGTGGGGCTGATCCGTGCGGCCTATTCGCACCTGCAGGCCGACATCGATCAGGTGGTGGCGGGCGCGCCCGAGCTGAAGGCTGACAAGTTCGCGCTGGGCTATGTGCACAACCTGTCCAAGCGCACGGCGCTGTACGCGACGGCGGCCTACACCAAGAACAAGAACGGCGCGGCGCTGCCGCCGGCCTTGCCGCCCAACGGCTCGGTGGGCTATACCAACCCGACGCTGGCCAACCTGGGCCAGGGCGGCTTGCGGGCTGATACCGGCACCGGCTACGACTTCGGCATCCGGCACTCGTTCTGACAGAGGCAGAAGGCCTCGCAAGCGAGGCCTTCATTGAAGAAAAGCAGCGGCTCGTGCCGCTGCTTTGCGTTTCATCGCAGCCGCCCCATGGCGGCACCTGCCGCTCAGTCGAGCGAAACGCCGATGGACTTCACCAGCGCCGCCCAGTCCTGCTGGTCCTGGCGCATGGTGGCGCCGAACTGTTCCGGTGTTTCGATGGGCAGGTCGGTGAAGTTCAGCTCGCGCATGCGCTGCACCATGGCCGGGTCCTTCAAGGCCTGGTTGACCGACTCGTTGAGCTTCCTGACGATGGCCGGCGGTGTCTTGGCCGGCGCGAAGATGCCGTACCACGAATAGTTCTTGAACGGGTAGCCCGACTCGTTCATGGTCGGCAGGTCGGGCAGCATGGGGATGCGGCTGGGGCCGCTGTAGGCCAGGGCCTTGAGGCGCCCGGAGCGCACGATCTCGACCGTGGACGAGATGTCGGCGAAGCCCGCATCCACCTGGCCGCCGATCAGGTCCTGCACGCAGGGGCCGCTGCCCTTGTAAGGCACGTGGGTCATCGACAGGCCCGCCTGCTTCTTCAGGCTTTCCATCGCCAGGTGGCCGCCCGAGCCGGCGCCCCAGGAGCAGTAGCTGAGCTTGTCGGGGTGCGCCTTCACATAGTCGACGAATTCCTTGAGGCTGTTCACCGGCAGGTCCTTGCGCACCAGCAGCAGATTGCCGCCCCGGCCGATCTGCGCCACCGGCGCGAAGTCCTTCAGCGGGTCGTAAGAGAGCTTCTTGTAGAGGCTGGGATTGACCACCATCGACGCCGCGTAGGTAAAGAGCAGGCGGTAGCCGTCCGGTGCCGCACGCGCTGCCTGCTCGACACCGAGGATGCCGTTGGCCCCAGGCCGGTTGTCGACCACGAAGGATTGCTTCATCGACTTGCCCAGCGCATCGGCGAACAGGCGCGCCATGGTGTCGGTGCCGCCGGCGGCGGCGGTGGGCACGATCAGCGTCACCGGCTTGCTGGGGTAGCTGTCGGTGCCCTGCGCGCGGCCGGCGCCTGCGGCCGCCAGGCAGGCCAGCGCGATCAGTGCGGGGCGCAGAAGTGTTTTCGTCATGTCTTGTCTCCTTGGGGGGAATCTGTGGGGCGCGCTCGGTCAGCAGATGCCGAAGCGCGCCTGCGTGCCCTGTTCGATCATGTCGGCGCTCACGCGATACAGGTTGCGCGACACGTAACTGGACACCTGCCCGGCGCGCTGGCGCAGCCACTCGGCCTTGAGCCGGCGCGCCTGCGCGATCTCGGGCGCACCGCCGGTGGCCGTGGCCAGCAGGTCGATCACGTGCAGCGCCATCTGCACGCGGCCTGCCTGGGCCAGGGCCTGCGCGCGTTCGATGACGCCGGCCTTGTCGGTGATGGCGTCCGCCACGGCTTCGGCCACGGCCTCCGGCGCTTCGGGGTGCAGCGATGTCGCATTGCGGTCCCACCAGCCGTTTTCCGAGCGGTAGATGTCGCGCACGATGTAGCCGGGGTCGCCGTAGGTCGGCTTCATCCAGTCGACCGCGAAGAGCTCGTCGGGAAAGCGGATGCGCGCGAGGATCTGGCGCTCGTTGAGTCCCTCGTTCATGAGCCGCACGACCTCGGCGCGCAGCCAGCGCAGCGCCCGCGCGGTGTGGGTGAGCACGCTGCGAACCGTGTCCTCGCCCTCCAGCGTGGGGCCGAACTCGCGCACCGCCTTGCGCGCGCCCAGTGCGGCCAGCATCTCGAGCGTGTCGGCCCAGCGGACGGTGTCGCGCATGGTGCGAAAGGGCGTGCCGATGTTGGGAATGGAGTCGATCAGCGCGGCGCCGCCGTACAGCACACGCTGCGCCGGGCTCCACAGGGCGATGGCGTCGTCGGTCTCCGAAGGGGCCCAGCGCAGCTCGATGCGGCGCTCGCCGCTGCCGATGACCAGGCAATCGTCGAAGGTTTCGGCGGGCTCGTGCATGGTCAGGCGGTGGTCGAAGAAGCCCGGTGCGCGGTTGAACTGGATCTCCGCCATGCGGTGCTGCAGCGCCTGCGTTTCGCGATAGCGCGCGTAGCGCCGCAGCACGTTGCGATGGGCAATGATGCGCGGCACGGGGTCGCCGCGTTCCTTCGCATGGGCCAGCCACTGCGGCACGCCGGCGTTGTAGCCCACATGGCCGTGGCTGTAGCACAGCGCGTGCAGCGGCGCGTCGCTGATGCGGCGCAGGCTCTCGATCATGCCCTGCGTCACCGAGCCGCCGGGGCCGGCATCGATGACCACGAGGCCGGCGTCGGTCTCGGCGACGAAGGACTGCCCCTGTCCGCGCAGGATGTGCAGGCCCGGCGCCACGGTTTCGGTGCCGGTGCCGACGATGAGGAAGGGCTTTTCCTGTTCTGCGGTGGTGGTGCTCATGCGTGTGTCTCGTGGTTGTCGTCGATGCGGACCAGCGGCGGCAGCGCGTAGCGGCCGTCGATCATTTCGGGGCGCGGCACGTAGGCGCGCAGGCACAGGTAGAACGCGCCCGCGGGGGCCGGCAGCCAGTTGGCCCGGGCCGCCGCATCCGGCAGCGGCGCGTGGCCGATGTGCAGCGTGAGCCCGCCGTCCGCATCGGCGCGCAGGCCGGGCGTGCGGTCGCCGATCGCGTAGCGGTCGATCGGGTTGTCCACCAGCATGTAGTCGCGCGCGTCGTACATCGTGATGGACCAGAAGGCATCGACCGGCGGCAGCTGGCCGGGCGCGAAGCGCAGTTGGTAGCGATGGGCGCCGCTGAGCGCGGCGCCTTGCGCTTCGCGCCAGGCCAGGGGGTAGAGGGCCTCGGCGCTTTCGAGCATGCCGATGTACTTCAAGGCGACGCGGGCGCGGCCGGTGTAGTCGTTGCCGAAGCTGCCTTCGACCAGCGGCGGCTGCGTCCATCCGGCCGAACTCGCGCGCGGACTTTCTTCGCGAAGCCTTGCCAGCATGGCGTCCAGCGCGGCCTGCAGGGCTTGCCGCTGTGCATCGTCGAGCGGCGCGGCATCGGCGCCGATGCCGGCCGGCGCAAAACCAGCGAGCAGCTCACGCTCGCTGGCGGGCGGCGGGTTCTCGCGTAGCGCGGCGTTGACCTGCTTCGCAAAGTGCACGGCGTCCAGCGGTGCGCGCGGGTCGCAGTCCGGCTCGAACAGCGCGGGCTGGGGTGCGGCGCCGGCCTGCCATTGCGCCAGCGTGCGCACCACGAAACCGTCCTGCAGTGCATGCACGGCGTCCAGGTCCGACGCGCCGTCGACCAGGATGCGTCCGATCACCCAGACCCACGGCGTGGGCGCCTGCACATGCGCGCCGGGCGCGTCGAAGCCGGCGGGCAGGGCGCCTTGCCAGCCCGGCGGCGTGACCAGGAAGGAGCGCGCCGCCGTGCCGGTGCGCCGCAGCCCGAGGTGGGCGAAGGGGTTGGTGTAGAAGTCCAGCAGGCCCAGCACGTAGTAGCGCCCGGCGGTGTCGGGCACGTCGATCACCAGCGGGCCGCGCCGCAGGTCCAGCCAGGCGTTGGTGTAGAGCGTGTCGTTGTTGGGCGTGACGACGCGGCTCTTGCCCGGCGCGAGCAACTGGCGCGCATGGGTGAACACATTGCACCAGCGCTGCGGCGCGGGCGCCGGGCCGGCCCCATCCACGCGCTGCGGCGAGGTGGCCGCACGCATGCGGCGCATCTCGTACAGCGGGTAGGCGTAGGTGGCCGCCTGCCCGGCCAATGCTTGCAACTCGTCCTGATGCATGGCTTCTCAGCCCTTCACAGGTTGCAGTGCGGGGATGCGCCAGCTGCGCACGCCTTCGCGCGGGTGGTACATGCGCAGGATCAGGTAGAAGCCGCCGGCCGGTGCGGGCAGCCAGTTGGATTGGCGCGCCGGCTGCGCGTTCGAGATGTCGATGACCAGGCTGCCGTCGGCTTCGTAGGCCAGGCCCGGCGTGCGGTCGCCGATGGCATGGCGGCGCAGCGGGTTCGGGTGCAGGAAGCGGTCTGCTGCATACAGGGTGACGGACCAGAAGGCATCGACCGGCGGCAGGTCGCCCGCGTCGAAGCGCAGCGTGTAGCCCCGCCGCCCGTCCAGCGGCGCCTTCTCGGCGTCGACGTGGCCGGCCGCGTAGATGGCTTCATCCGTGGCCAGTGCGCCCAGGCCGATGTACGCGGTGCGCGCGCGGCCCAGGTACTGGCTGCCGTAGCGGCCGGTGGCGGAGGCCATCACCCAGGGGCGGGCAGGGCGGTTGCGGCCCATCGAGGCGACGAGTTCCACGCCTTGCGCGAACCCTTCGGCCAGGCCCGCGCGCAGGTCCTCGTCGAGGTTGTCCCAGGCGAAGGCCGGGCCCGGCACCAGGCCGCCCTGGGCGAACCAGGCCAGCAGGCCCTTGTCTTCCACGCGGCCGGGCGCTTCGGCCAGCGCATGGCAGCAGTTGGTGAAGAAGCGCGGCGCGACCTGTGCCGCCTCTTCCCCGTTGTCCAGCACGGCGGCCATGGCATCCACCGGCTCGCCCACCCATTGCTCGACCGCGGCCGGGCGCGGGCCATCCGGCGTGCCGGGTGCCGCGGCCAGGGCGATGTCGGCCTGCAGCGCGCGCGCCGCGGGCCAGTCGGGCTCGTCGCCGACCAGGATGCGGCCGATCAGCCACACCAGGTTGGTGGGGCACTGCACCACGCGCAGCGCGCGCAGCGCCTCGGGCACCTGGCCGCCAGGGCCCACCAGCACCACCTGCTCGCCCCCGGGCGCGCAGTTGCGCGGGCCGAGGTTCTCGAAGTTCTCGGTGTAGGCGTCGTACAGCGCCAGCACGAAGTAGCGGCCGGCGTGCGCGGCAGAAGAGGGCACGGTGAGCACGCGCGGCCCGTCGGCCAGGTGGATCCACGCCATCGAGTACAGCAGGTCGTTGGCGGGCGTGACGACGTCGCGGTCCTCGTCGGTGGAGGGGCGCGGGCTGTGGTGCAGCGTGTTGAGCGGCGCGCGCACGTCCGACCCGGCGGAGGCGCCGACGCGGCGCTGCGCCTGCGGCTGCGTCTGCAGCCGGCAGGTGCGATACGTTTCGGTGAGGGGGTAGCCGTAGACGAAGGCGCTCAGGCCGACGGCGCGGCCCAGCGCTTGCTGCGCCGCGGCGGCCGAAGTGGGGGTGGTGCTCATGGAGGGTTCCGGTACTTGAGGTGGAAAGGGAAGGGCGATGTCAGTCGAGCGTCACGCCGGTGTTGCGCACGGACTCGAGCGCGACCGGCAGGAAGGCCTGGTAGGCCGCGGTGGCCTGTGCGGGCAGGTTGCCCACCGGCTCGACGCCCAGTTCCTCGATGCGCCGCTGCATGTCGGGTTCGTGGATGGCGGCGGCCACTTCGCGGCCCAGGCGCTCGACAACGGCGTCTGGCGTCTTGGCCGGGGCCATCAGCGAGGTGGGCCCGGTCATCATGTAGACGGGGTCCTTGTAGCCCTGCTCGGCGAAGGTGGGCACGTCCGGCAGTGCCTTGGCGCGGCGCGGGCCGGCCACCGCCAGCGCGCGCAGCTTGCCGGCCGCGATGTAGGGCGCCAGGGTGGCGACCGAGCCCACGGTCATCTGGATCTGGCCGGCGATGAGATCGATGGCCATCGGCCCTTCGCCCTTGTAGGGCACGTGCAGCGTGCGCGTGCCGTAGGTCTTGTCCATGTAGACCTGGATCTGGTGCGGCTGCGTGCCGGCGCCCCAGGAGCCCATCGAGTACTTGTCGGGCGCGGCCTTGACCGCCTCGACCAGGCTCTTGAAGTCCTTGGCCGGGACCGACGGGTGCACCGCCAGCACCGTGCGCACGGTGGCCAGGTCCGACACCATGCGCAGGTCGGTGCGCGGGTCGTAGGGCAGCTTGCGGTAGAGCACCAGGTTGGCGGTGACGGGGCCGGGCACGGTCACCAGCAGCGTGTAGCCGTCGGCAGGGCTCTTGGCCACGTAGTCGGTGCCGATGATGCCGCCCGCGCCGCTGCGGTTTTCCACCACCACCGGCTGGCCCAGGCGGGGCGCGAGCTTGTCGGCCAGCAGGCGCGCCAGGGTGTCGGTGGAGCCGCCGGCCTGGTATTGCACGATGAGGCGCACCGGCTTGCTGGGGAATTTCTCCTGCGCCGCGGCCGGGCCGGCGCCGAGCGCGAACAGCACGGCCAGGCACAGGGCCTGCACGCGCGAGCGCGCGGTCGAATTCTTCATGGACTTGTCTCCTTGTTTTCGGGATCAGTGATGCGTGCTGGCGGATTCGCCGGCGCGCCCGACGACGAGGGCATCGACGGCCACGCAGCCGCCTTCGGTGCGCGGGCGTGCGATGAGCGGGTTGATCTCGGCGCTGGCCAGCGAATCGCCTGCGCGCAGGGCGAAGTCGGCCAGGGCGCACAGCGCGTCGGCCAGCGAATCGACGTCGACCGGCGCGCGGCCGCGCGCACCGTCCAGAATCGAGAAGGCGCGCAGCTCGCGCACCATGGACAGCGCGTCGTCGCGCGTGATGGGCAGCACCCGCAGCGAGACGTCGCGCAGCGTTTCCACATGGATGCCGCCCAGGCCGAACATCAGCACCGGGCCGAAGACAGGATCGCGATGCACGCCCGCGATGCATTCGACGCCGCCTTGCACCATCTGCGCCACCAGCGCGCCTTCCAGTCGCGCCTCGGGGCGCGCGGCGCGGGCGCTGCCCAGCGTGCGCTCGAAGGCC
>NZ_BCUU01000094.1 GCF_001591385.1 Variovorax soli NBRC 106424 | reverse complement strand
CGCGCTCCGCGAGCTGGGTCTTGACGCCCGCCAGCGGCTCGCGCGACAACGGCGCGCCGGCCTTGGCCGCGTCGCGCTGCCAGGCCAGCGCATCGGCGATGTTGAGCTTGGGCTGCTCGAGCAGCGCGCGCGCCTTCTGCTCCCACTCGGCGGCAATCGAGGCCTGGTCGCGGGCGCGGCGAAGCTCGTCGAGCTTTTCGCGCACCAGGCGGGCGGCGCCCTTGTCGCGGCCGCTGAGTTCCTTGAAGACTTCCTGCAGTTGCTCGGCCGCAGGGCCCGCAGCCAGCCAGTCGCGCACGCGTTGCGCACGCTCGCCGGCGGTGGGCGCGGTGAAGGCGCCGCCCGTGAGTGCGTCGAGGGCCTGGATATCGTGGGGCTTGGTAGAGGATGAAGTCACAGCGAGAAGTCTTCTGGTGGATCTCTGAATACAAATGGAAACGCGCCGGCAATTCCGGCGCAGCCCTCCATTTTGACCGACCGGAGGCCGGCGCTCAACGCGTGTCGAGTTTGAGCTCGGCGCCGGGCTTCCAGTCGTTGCCGCTGGCCTTGGTATTCACGGCGCCCAGGAACAGGCGCTCGGCCGGCAGCTTCTGCTCGAGCAGGTAGTCGCGCACCACCACGCCGCGCTGCACCGCCAGGTTGCGGATCGACTCCTCGTTCACCGTCATGTTGGCAATGAGGAGGTCTTCCATTTCCTTGACCGGCAGGCTGCGCGTGAGGCCCACCATATTGCGCGGCTTGCTGAAGTCGGCGCGCTTGTAGACCGAGGTGATCAGCTCCGGATACTCGGCATCGGTGACCGGGCTGACCTGATCGGCCGGCTTGCCGGCGCGCACCGCGTCGCGGCGCTTCTCGGCCTGCGCCATCTCGCGCAGGCGCTGGCGCTGGTAGGCGCTGCGCTCCTTCTCGAGGTCGGCCGTGCCCACCACCGTCATGCGAAGGGTCGGGCGCTCGGTCAGCGCCTTGGCCACCTTGTCGAGGCTTTCCTTGGCCTGCGGCGTGAGGTCCGAGCTGCCCGACTCGAAGGCGATGGTGTTCGATTCGCCGCCCGATCCCCCGCCGCCGCCAGTGAACAGCGCCACCGGCGAGGTCACGGCCTTGACGATGAGGTTGACGATGCCCTTCCAGATCAGCGGCGCCAGGCTGAACTGCGGGTCGTTGATGGAGCCGGACAGCGGCAGGTCGATGTCGACCACGCCGTTGCGGTCGGCCAGCAGCGCCATCGCAAACTTCACCGGCAGCGTGCGTTCGGCACCCGGCACCTGTTCTTCGCTGAAGGTGAGCTGGTTGAGCACCAGCTTGTTGGTGGCCGTCAGGCGTCCGTCGGGTTCGATCTTGTAGTTGAGGTCCACGCTCATCTTGCCGCGCTCGATGCCGTAGCCCACGTAGCGGCCCGAATACGGCGACAAGGGCGCCAGCTCCAGGTCGCGCATCTTCGCGGTGATGTCCAGCTCCAGCGGCTTGACCAGCGGATTGAGCTTGCCCGTGATGTCCAGCGAAGCCGTCTGCTGCGCCTTGCCGCGCAGTTCCAGGTCGGCCAGCACCGCCTTGCCGTCCACCGGCTGCGAGGAAAAGGCGCTGAGCTTGCCGGTGAGTTCGCTCAGGTCCGCCGAGTAGTTGGGCTTGATGAAGTGGTCGTTGAAGTCAATGCGCGCATTGACCAGCGCGATCGGGCCGAAGTTGATGGTCGGCTTGGGGCCGCTATCGGCCAGGGTGGCCGGGGCGGCTGGCGCCGCCGCCGCTTTTTCCGGCTGCGCAGGCGCCTCGCCGCCCACCATCAGCTCGGCGGGCGCGGAACGCCCCGCCGGCGCCACCGGTTGCGGCGATTGGGTCACCGTGCCGCTGCCCAGCACCTTCTTGCGGGTTTGCGCAGGCTGTGCGGGCTGGCCCTCGGTAGTCTTGGCCGCTTCCGGCTTGCCGATGTCGATGGGCTTGCGGCTCGCCAGGTCCTGCAGATGCAGCGTTCCGGTCTCGTCGATGACCACGCGCGCGAACAGGTCGACCATGGCGGTGTCGCGCACGTCCAGCGAGAACGGCTTCTTGGGCACCATGTTGAACTTGACGCCACGCAGCGTGAGCGACTTCCAGGACAGAAGGCGGCTCGCACCGCTCTCGCGCGGACCGCCGACCTGGGCCAGCAGCGCACTGTTGACGCGGACGTCCTCCAGGGCCGTGTCGCCGGCCAGGCTGACCTTCGGGCCTGCCGGATCGGCCGCGTACTGCAGGCTGCCGCGGTAGCTCAAATAGAAGCGGCGCAGGTCGACGTTGGGCGCCTGCTCGTCGAAGTAGGCCTTGAACGCATGCACCGGCAGCGAACTCAGGTCGACCTGGCCCTCGGTCGCCATGGGCTTGAGCCCCAGCTTGCCTTTGTACGAAAAGCGTCCCGGATCGGCCCGGCGCCCTGAAGAAATGCGGCCCGACACCTCGATGGGCGATGCCTTGGCGCCGTCCAGCGTCAACTGCTGCGCCTTCACGGCCAGGTTGTTGATCTCGACGTTCACCGGCGTCTTCTCGTTGGCCTTGTCGCTGAAACCGACCACGCCGCCGTCCACCGACAGGCTGGCGAGCGAAACCTGCCAGGGCGGCGAGTCGCCGTTCGCCTTTCCGTTGCCATTTCCGTTGCCGTTGCCCTTGGCAGGCGCCGTCTTCGCGCCCCCATCGGGCGCAGCCGCCGTCTTGCGCCAGCTCTCGAACATCCAGCGCTTGTCGCTGCCGCGCTCCACCTTGACCTGCGGCTTGCCGACGCTGACGCTGGCGACGCTCACCGTGCGCTTGGCCAGGTCGACCTTGGCGTCGGCCACCTCCAGCCGCCCGATGCTGGCCAGCGAGGCCTTGCCTTGGGCCAGCGCCAGGTCATCAACGGAAAACTGCGCGACGTTGACCTGCAGCTGCGGGTTGTTCCAGGCCAGTTCGATGCGCCCCCCGAGCTTGCCGCCCAGCGTGGGCTCCAGCTGCTGGGCCAGATAAGGCGCGACGACCGACAGCGGCAACTGGCCAATCTCGGTTTCCACCTTGGCCTGCTTGTCGGTGGCCTCGCCCTTGAACTTGACGGTGCCGCCGCCCAGCACCGTGGAGCCGTTGAACACCGTCGCCTTTTCCATGGGCCAGGCGACACCCTCGGCATGAAGCTGCAGCTGCCCCAGCTCGGCGACAGCCGCAGGAGCCAGGGTTTCATCGCGCCAGGCAGCCTTGCCGGCCTGCAGGTCGATCTTGTCGACCTGCACCTTCCAGGTCTTCTTCTCGACCGCGCCCTTGGCAGCCTCGGCCACCGGCTTGGACATTTCGGCCGGCTTGCCGGCGCTTTCTGCGGGATCGACCGGCTGCAGGTTGAGCCGGCCGTTGGCCAGGCGCGTCACCGCCATGTTCGGCGCCTTGAGTGCCACCTCGCTCAAGTGGATGACCCCCTCCAGCGGCCGGACGTTGGCCAGGCCCAGCTTGAGCGATTCGAAGGCCAGCAGGTCCTTGTCGCGGGCGTCCAGCAGCTTGGCATCGCGAAATTCCACCTGGCCGGTGATGACCAGCCCTTCCGACGTGCCCTGGCGAAAGTCCACCTTCAGGTCGGCATCGAGCTTGCCGCCCGCCAGCTTGGCCAGCTGGTCGCGCGGGGCGTACTTGAGAAAGCCGGACAGGTCGAGATTGGCAATGCGCAACCGGCCATCGGCCGCACGGGCCTCGGCAAACGGCGTCGCCTCGGCATCCGAATCGAACGCGCTGCCATTGAGCTTGAAGGCGAGCTTGGGCTGGACCTTCACATCGCGCTGCGACGCAAAGCTGCTGAGAAAGGGAATGCCCAGCGTCAGTTCGCGCAGTTCATGCTTGGGTCCGATGGCCTGGTCGTCGAAGTCGGCCTCGCCGCCGCTGACCTGGATGTTGTAGATGGCAAAGCGCGCCGGTTCGGACTTGGGTTTTTCCGGACCGCTGGCCAGGCGCTTCAAGATGTCCTCGAAGTCGTAGCTGCCGTCCTTGTTGCGGACCACCTTGACCTTGGGACGCTCGACCGTGACGGCGTCGACCACGGGGGCCAGCCGCAGGATCGACTGCAGTTCGCCGTCGGCGTAGAGGCGGGCGATGTCCACCTGCGAGTAGCTTCCGTCGGCGCTGGCAATGCGCAGGTCGTTCACCGCCAGTTCCAGCGTCCAGGGCTTGAAGCTCACCTCCCCGATGGTGACCTGCCGCCCGAGCTTCTCGCTCGCGATCTTCTGCACCTGGCTCTTGAGGATGGGCGGCACCGCCACCCAGGCAATGGCCCAGAGCGTGAGAAGAACTGCCAGGGCGACAACTGCGCGTCGTACCCACTTGTTTTCTTTGAGTTTGAGAGTGACAGCATTCATTGGCGGCGAGTGTGCCGCAAATGCCCTGGAGACAAAAGAAAGCCCGGTTGCGCGACTGAAGGCCATGCAACCGGGCTCGATGGCGGGCCCCAGGCCCATGCCATCTTTTCGCCCGAGCGGAAGTGGATTCGTTCCGCACGCGCTGGCAGCAAGAGATTGCCACCGTTGGGGCCGCGACCACGGTGCCGCGAGACGAGGAAATCTCTTGGCTGCCGGACCTTGGCGAGCACCTGAAACGTTCAGGCATCCCTAGGTTAGGCGCGCCGCCGAGGCAATGCAAATCGTGTTTTCAATGGACCGGCAAGGATCGATTCAAGGTCTTTTCTTGACTGCACGTAAGATACTTTTTGTAATGAAGTAGAATATCTATATTCTTGACCGGGTATTTAGCCCCTCCTAGAATCCCCGCTGCCCTGACGTGTCAGTCTTGCACCGGGCTTCATTTGAATCCGCCGCTTGTGAACTTTTTGATCACAAGCTGAATATCAGGCGGCCGCGCTCCCTCCTCCTCCCTGCGCGCGGACCTGATTGATACCAATCCGCGCGCCGCCCTGTCGCTGTTGCCACTTTCGAGTGGCGTCGCTATCGGACGCTGCATAAGAAAGGAAGAGCGATGAAACAGGCGTTAGCAGCCACAGCCCAAGGGCTGCGGACCGTGGTGTCCGACGTGGCTGACGGCTTTTTCGAAATCACCCACAACGGCTTTGCCCTGCTCGGCCTGGCCACCGTGTTCGCCGCGATCGCGCTGGTGGCACGGCCCGACCTGCGCCAGTCCGGCGAAGAGCAACTCATGGGCTGGCTGCAGTCGCGCCGGCCGGTGCCCGAAGCCCCGCTGGTGGACCTGGAGCCCAGCGCCATCGAGCGCACCACGGCCGCGCTGCCACAAGACCTGCCCAAGCAGCAGGCCGCCGTCGCGTACTGGCTGAGCAAGAAGTACCGCGTGGCGGCCGAGCCGCTGAGCGTGCTGGTGGCCGAAGCCTACGACCTGGGCAAGCGCACCAAGCTCGATCCGACCTTGATCCTGGCCATCGTGGCCGTCGAATCCAGCTTCAATCCCTTTGCGCAGAGCCATGTCGGCGCACAAGGCCTCATGCAGGTCATGACCCGCGTGCACGGTGACAAGTACGAACCTGCCGGCGGCACCCTCACCGCCTTCGATCCGGTGACCAACATGCGCGTCGGCGTCAAGGTGCTGATGGAATGCATCTCGCGGGCCGGCTCCATCGAAGGCGGCCTGCGCTACTACGTGGGCGCCGCCAACCTGCCGGACGACGGCGGCTATGCCGCCAAGGTCATGGCCGAACACGAACGCCTGCGCCAGGTGGCGGGCGGCCGCAATGTGCCGACCACCGCGCCTGCCCTGCGAGTGCAGCAGCCGGCCGCGCCCGCCGCAGCCCCGGCCACCACGACCGACGCCAAGACGGGCCCCGAGGGCGGCCAGAAGGTGGCCATGGTCGCCGCCGATTCTTGAACCACTTGCACCTGCGTTGCCGAGCTCGGATAAACTCGGCGGCGTACGCGACTGGCGATAGGCGCCGCGCTCCGCAAACCAGCAGGTTTTCGCCGGAACGCTTGCGCTGACGTGGGAAAACCACTGGGAAGCGTGCCGCCTGCATCCGCAGGTGTTCAGCCGTTCGCCTGGGCAGCCCTTGTTTGAGCGTAAACAGGGATCCGACGCCTTTAGAACCTTCCCGAAGGACTGCCATGTACCAACGCAACATCCTGGTCAACGAGACCGATCCTGAAGTCTGGGCCGCCATTCAGGCCGAGCACAAGCGCCAGGAAGAACACATCGAGCTGATCGCCAGCGAGAACTACGCCTCCCCCGCCGTCATGGCCGCCCAGGGCACCCAGCTGACCAACAAGTACGCCGAAGGCTACCCCGGCAAGCGCTACTACGGCGGCTGCGAGCACGTGGACGTGGTCGAGCAGTTGGCCATCGACCGCGTCAAGCAGATCTTCGGCGCCGACGCCGCCAACGTGCAGCCGCATTGCGGCGCCTCGGCCAACGAGGCCGTGATGCTGGCCTTCCTCAAGCCCGGCGATACCATCATGGGCATGAGCCTGGCCGAAGGCGGCCACCTCACGCACGGCATGCCGCTGAACATGAGCGGCAAGTGGTTCAACGTGGTGAGCTACGGCCTGAACGAAAAGGAAGAAATCGACTACGACGCGATGGAGCGCAAGGCGCATGAGCACATGCCCAAGCTCATCATCGCCGGCGCCTCGGCTTACTCGCTGGCCATCGACTTCGAGCGCTTCGCCAAGGTGGCCAAGGACGTGGGCGCCATCTTCATGGTCGACATGGCGCACTACGCCGGCCTGATCGCCGCGGGCGTGTACCCCAACCCGGTGCCGCATGCCGACGTGGTCACCTCCACCACCCACAAGAGCCTGCGCGGTCCGCGCGGCGGCATCATCCTGATGAAGTCGCAGCACGAGAAGGCCATCAACAGCGCCATCTTCCCCGGCCTGCAGGGCGGCCCGCTGATGCACGTCATCGCGGCCAAGGCCGTGGCCTTCAAGGAGGCGCTCTCGCCCGAGTTCAAGACCTACCAGCAACAGGTGGTCAAGAACGCCCAGATCGTGGCCGAAACGCTCACGTCCCGCGGCCTGCGCATCGTCTCCGGCGGCACCCAAAGCCACGTGATGCTGGTCGACCTGCGCGCCAAGGGCATCACCGGCAAGGAAGCCGAAGCCGTGCTGGGCGCCGCACACATGACCATCAACAAGAACGCCATCCCGAACGACCCGGAAAAGCCGATGGTCACCAGCGGCGTGCGCGTCGGCACCCCCGCCATGACCACCCGCGGCTTCAAGGACGAAGAGGCGCGCATCACCGCCAACCTGATCGCCGACGTGCTGGACAACCCGCGCGACGCGGCCAACATCGAGGCGGTGCGCGCCAAGGTCAATGCCCTGACCAGCCGCTTCCCGGTCTACCGCTGACCGCCAGCACGCGAACGGAGCGCGCCGCATGAAGTGTCCTTTTTGCGGCCATGGCGACACGCAGGTGGTCGAAACGCGCATCTCCGAAGACGGCGACTTCGTGCGCCGTCGCCGCCAGTGCGGCGCCTGCGACAAGCGCTTCACCACCTACGAACGGCCGGAAGTCACCTTCCCGGCCGTCGTCAAGAAAGACGGCCGGCGGGCGGACTTCGATGCGGCCAAGGTGCGCGCATCGATGGCGCTGGCGCTGCGCAAGCGGCCCGTGAGCATCGAGCAGATCGACAACGCCCTGTTGCGCATCGAGCAGAAGCTGCTGGCCAGCGGCTTGCGCGAGATCGAATCCAACAAGCTGGGCGAACTCGTCATGCGCGAACTCAAGCGGCTGGACAAGGTAGCCTACGTGCGCTTTGCCTCCGTTTATCGCAGCTTCGAGGACGTCGACGAGTTCCGACAGTTGTTGCGCGACATCTGACAAATGCCATCTATGAACATGAATTGCCACCATTTTGGTGGCAATTTCATTTAAAAGTCTCTTTCCTCGAACCGCTTTCCGTTCATCGGCCGAAACCGACCGACTGGCGCCGCCCGTCTGCCGGGCCAACTTTTCCTGCCTAGCATGCGCGGCAGAAAAGGGAGAGGAGAGAAGCACGATGCAAGCGCGCAGCCGAGCGCCCATTCGCATGCGCGGCCTGACGCTGCTCGAACTGCTCGTGGCCGGCTGCGTGCTTGCAGTGCTCGTCGCCATCGCCGCGCCGAGCTTCGCGGCCATTTCCGATCGCTGGAAAGTCCGCGACGCGGTCGACACGCTCACCAGCAGCCTCTACACCGCACGCGCTGAAGCGTTCAAGCGCGGCGGACGCGTCACGCTGGCGCGTGCCGATTTGGAAGGCTGCACCAGCGCCAAAGGAGTGTCGCATTGGGATTGCGGCTGGGCGGCTTTTGTCGACGAGAACGGCAACGGCAAGCGCGACGAGACCGATGAACTGCTCTTCGTCGGCCAGCCGCCTGCGGGCCTGGAGGTGGTGCAGACCAGCAACCTGGGTGCGCTCAGGTTCGATGCCTGGGGCGAATTGGCCGGGCTGGGCGCATTGAGCTTCAAGGTGTGCTTGCGCGCCGCCGCGAGCTCGGTCTCCATTTCGGCTGGCGGCCGCATCCGAACCGCCACCGGAGACATCAGGTGCTGACCCCGCGCCGCCGTTTGCAAGGCGCAGCCCTGTTCGAGGCGCTGGTCGCATTGGCCATCCTCGCCGGCACGCTTCTGGCGCTTCTGTACATGCAGTTGCGCGCGCAGGCCGACAGCGAAAGCGCCCTGCGGCGGATGCAGGCCCTGCACCTGATCGACGACCTGGCAGAGCGCGTGCGCGCCAATCCGCAAGGCTTCAACGCGCTTGCTGGCTATCGAATCGAATGGAGCGCCAATCCCGCGGCTCAGATCGACTGCGAGGCGCAGGCCTGCGCGGCAGCCCAGTTGGTTCGATGGGATCTCGCCCAATGGAAATCCGAGGTCGCGCGGGCGCTGCCGGGCGGTGATGCCGCCGTGTTCGATCCGCCTGGAACACCTGCCGAAGCGCCGCCCCGCCTGCTGGGCGTCATGGTGGCATGGCGCACGCGCAACGGTGACGATTTCGAGCTGGCGGTGCCGGGCGCTTCCTGCCCCGCCGGGCACGCCTGTCAGTTCGGGCATGTACACCCCTGAGCGAATGGCCTCGAACCCCTCTGCCGCGCACAACAGGCAGCGCGCCGCCGGCACGATGCTGGTCGAGTTGATGGTGGCGCTGGCCTTGGCGAGCATTGCCATCGCGGCGGCGATCGCAGCACTGATGGTGGCCCGGGACGCGGCGGCAGCCATCCACGAAATGACGCTCCTCCAGCAGCAGGCGTCGTACGCTTTGCGTTCGATGGGTCGGCAGATCCGTTCTGCGGGTTCCCTGGAACTGCAGGCCATCGCCGATGGCCCGTCTGCCGTCCGCTTCGCCTTGCCGACCGTGTCCGGCACAAGCCGGGTTCACGGTACGGACGGAGGTCCGGGCGCCAGCGACAGCCTGACGCTCGCGCACGTCGCTCCGCCGCTTCTGCCCGGCCTCCAGCGCGACTGCCTCGGGCAGACAGCGGCGCCGGGCACACGGACACTGGCCACGTTCCAGGTCGATGCCAACGGCAACCTCATCTGCAGGAGCAGTTCGGGCCGAAGCCAGCCGCTCATCGCCGGCGTGGCGGCGTTCAAGCTTCGATTTCGCGTCGACAAGGGTGCACAGCTGCAAAGCATGTCGGCCAGCGAGGTCGAGGCGGCCCAGCAATGGCCGGCAGTCCGCGCGGTGGAAGTCTGCCTGGAACTGCGTGGCGAGCAGCGCGTGACCGCGTCCGAGCACGAGTACATCGGCTGCTTCAAGCGCAGTGCCCGCAGTGCAGGCCGCATGACGCTCGTGACGCGCAGGCTGTTTCTGTTGAACGCCTTGCTGGAGGACTGAGTCTGGCCGCTTCGCGTTCACAGAAAGAGAAAGGGGTGGCGCTGCTGGTGGTGGCCGTCATGGTCCTGCTGGCCGCGCTGGTGCTCACCGGTGCGCTGCGGACCGCGTGGTTCAACGAGCTGATCACCGGGACGGAAGCCGACTACCAGCGCGCCCTGGGCAATGCGCAAGCGCTGCTGCGCGACGCCGAGCTCGACATCCAGGGCCGCGCACCCGACGGCGGGCCCTGCCATGAAGGCGCCGGGTTCGATCACAGCTGCCGCCGGCGCGGCGCAGCGGCCCTGTCGCAAGGCCTCGTCTGGTTTCCGCAGGAAGGACCCACCGAATTCGAACAAGTACGCGCCTGGCTTGCAGCCCGGCCGCTGCCATGCGCGCAAGGCATCTGCCTGCCCGAAGGGCTTGCGCCGGAATTCTGGCGGCTGCCAGCCAGCGATCTGGACAGGTTGAAGGCAGTGGCCGCGCACTACGGCGAGTTCAGCGGCGCACCTGGTGCCGGACCGAGCAACGCCCTGCTGGCCACCAAGGGCTGGTACTGGGTGGAGGTGCTTGCCTTCGACACCTCCTCGCTCGCCCCGTCAGGCGCCGCCGATCTCGCCCCTGATGCCGACAACCCCTACATCTTCCGGATCACGGCCATGGCCGAGGGCAACAAGCCGGCCACGCGAGCGGTGCTGCAGAGCTTGCTGGTCTGGAAGCGGGTGGACTCATGACGAGCTGGCTGCGCCGCTTGCTGGCTGCTGCCATGACGCTTGCCCTGGCCCTGGTGAACGCTCAGGTCAGGGCGCAGGCCATAGAAACGCTGGCGTTTTCCACCGCGCCGATGCTGGTCGACGGTCGGCTTCCTGTGCCCAATGTGGTCCTGGCCATCGACGGCGGCCCGCACTCGGCCCGATTTCCGCAGGCGATACAGCGCAGCTTCGGGCCTCGACATGCGGCCGACGGCAGCATGCACCTGGCCTGGCAGGTGGCCGGGCCATGCGAGGCACTGCCGGATACCGGGGCACTGTGCCTCGGCGACAACGCGCTGCAGCCGCTGGACAACACGCGGCGCAGCGAACTCGCCGCCCTCTCCCGCGGACTTGCTGCAAGCGGCCTCGAGCAGCGCAAGGGCTCTTCCGCGCCGTCCTTGCTCGACAAGGCCCGGGCCCATCTGCATCGCGCCGCACCTGATTCGCGATCCGGCACGTCGCGGCTGGGGTGCCGCAAGGGCCATGTGCTCCTGGCAACGCCCTTTGACGACGCTGCGGCGCGGCCCGGCCCCGGAGCGGATCTCCCAGCATCCGATTTCGATGGTTCGGCGCCGTCCATTCGACGTGTCGACACGCGCTCTGATGATGTAGATCTGGAGCTTGGCGCCGCGGTCGATGTGCTCCTGGCGGACAGCCAGAGCCTGCCGACACAGACCATTGCTTCGCTCGCCGCCGGCATGTCGACGGCCGAGGGCATGCCAAGCGAGCTCTTCGCATCGCGCTACGACGCGGCGCGCTGGAGCGGCGAAGTGATTGCAGGGGCCATTGCCGGCACTGGCACCGGCTCGTCACCCTGGGGCCTGCGCGACGGCGCAGCATCGCCGAACACCAGCGCCAGCCTGCTGGACCAGCGCGACCCGGCCACGCGCATCATCCTGACCAGCGCCGGCACGGGGGACGCGCTGGCCGGCACCGCCTTCCGCTGGGAGCAACTGGCGCCATGGCAGCAAGCGGCCTTGAATGCCGGCGACGCGCTCGGCCCCCAACGGCTGGACTACCTGCGCGGCGAGCGCGCCAATGAGCAGTCCAACGGCGGCCGCTTCCGGAACCGCAACTCGCGCCAGGGCGACTCGGTCCATTCCAGCCTCTGGTACCTGCCCGGCCCCACCGAAAAATCGACGGTCCCGGTCCGGGAGCCGCTGCTCTTTGTGGGCAGCAATGGCGGCATGCTGCACGCATTCTCCGCCAGCACCGGCGCGGAGGAATTCGCCTACGTACCGCAGGGCGCCTACGCCGGCCTGGCGGCGCTGACACAGCCGGGCCATCAACACCAGTACCTCGTCGACGGTTCGCCATGGACGGCGGACATGGTCGACGAATCGGGCCGCCGCAAGACCGTGCTCGCCGGGTCGATGGGCATGGGCGGTCGCGGCTACTTCGTGCTCGATGTGAGTTCCCCCATCGGCAGCCAGGGCGACGCGGCCGCCGCAGCCCGCATGGTCATGCTCGACATCACGGCCAGCGAAGACCCCGACATCGGCCGCATCACGGCTGCGCCGGTGCGCGAGACGACGGGCACCCGGCAGATCGCCCGGCTCAACAATGGCCGCTGGGCCCTCATCATCGGCAACGGCTGGGGCAGCGAGCGCCAGCAGGCCGTCTTGCTCATCCAGTTTCTGGACGGCCCGCGCGAACTGCTCAAGCTGCCTGCGGGCGACGCAGGCGGCAACGGGCTTTCCGCCGCGCGGCTGGTCGATCTGGACGGCGACCAGGCGCCTGACATCGCCTATGCAGGCGACCTGCAAGGGCACCTGTGGAAATTCGACCTGTCGAGCCGCGAGCCCAACCAATGGAAGGTCGCGTCCGGCGGCCAGGCATTGCTTCTTGCCCGCGACGCGAACGGCCGGGCGCAACCCATCACCACGGCGCCGCTGGTCGTCCCTCACCCGGCCGGCGGACGCATGGTGGTGCTGGGCACCGGACGCCTTCTGAGCGACGCCGACCGGCGTGACGATGCCACCCAGTCGATCTACGGGATTCTCGACGCGGACAACGACGGACTGGCGCCCGCCGGCAGGTCCTCCCTGGTACGGCAAGCCATTGCACCCGAGGCCGTGGGCACGATTTCTGGCCGACGGCTCTGGACGGCGAGCGACAACCCGGCCCCTTCCAAAGGCGATGCGACCAGTCGCGGCTGGTATGTCGACCTCCCGGTGGCGGGCGAACGCGTCGTCGCTGCGCCTCAGCGCTTCGACGGCAAGTTGGTGGACGTGCTCAGCATGGCACCCTCACCCGCGTTCCGGCAGGCGACGCTGCCCGAATCCTGCGCGCCGCCGGCCACGCGAAATTTCCGCACCACCCTCAACGCGCTGGACGGTGCGCGGCCCAGATCGCAGCTCTACGGCGAACCGGGGACAGCTTTCAGCGCCTCGCGCATCGAACTGGGCGCCGAGCCTTTCCTCCGGATCAAGGGCGCGAGACAAGAGCGCAGCATCGCTTTCGACGGCTCCGAGCCCGTAGCGCCGCGCAGCCGCCTCGACTTCGTCGCCCGCCGCGCCGGCTGGCGCCAGTTGCAATGAAAAGATCGACCCGTTCCCCGCGGCCCGGCCGGGCCTTCTCCCTGATCGAGATGCTGGTCGTGCTGGTGCTCGCCGCCATCCTGGCAAGCCTGGCCCTGCCCGCCTACGACAGCTACCTGCGCCGCGCCCACCGCACCGAGGCTCGCAGCGCCCTGCTGCAGGCCGCGCACCGGCTCGAGCGCGAGGCCACCGCCACCGGCTCCTACGCCAATGCGCAACTGCCCGAAGCCCTGGCCAACACGCCCGGCGGAAGCTACCGCATCTCGCGCCAGCCGCCGCAGGACGCCCTCGACGCGGCGACCCGCTTCACGCTGCAGGCCGCCCCGCAGGGCGGCCAGGCCACAGACGCCTGCGGCACCTTCACCCTGACCAATACCGCAGAGCGCGGCCTGCTGGGCAACAAGGCCAGGGTGGCCGACTGCTGGAACCGTTGAGACTGCGCGCCGGCCCGCGCGCCGCTATGCTGCACGCCCATGATGCAGCTTGCCCTCCAGGCCGCGCGCGAAGCCCAGCGCGTGGCACCTCCCAACCCGGCCGTCGGCTGCGTGATCGTCGCACCCGGCGGCGACGTGATCGGCGTGGGCCACACCCAGCGAACGGGCGGCCCGCACGCCGAGATCATGGCCCTGCGCGACGCCCAGGCGCGCGGCAGGTCGGTGGAAGGCGCCACCGTCTACGTCACGCTGGAGCCCTGCGCGCATCACGGCCGCACCGGCCCTTGCTGCGACGCATTGGTCGCGGCGCGCGTCGGCAAGGTCGTCGCATCGCTGGCGGACCCCAACCCGCTGGTGGCCGGCCAGGGCTTCGAGCGGCTGCGCGCCGCCGGCATCGTCGTCGAGGTCGGGCCCGGCGAAGAAGAGGCGCGCGAACTCAACATCGGCTTCTTCAGCCGCATGCTGCGCAAGACACCCTGGGTGCGCATGAAGCTGGCCGCCTCGCTGGACGGCAAGACCGCCCTCGAAAATGGCGTGAGCCAGTGGATCACCAGCCACGCCGCACGCACCGACGGCCATGCGTGGCGTGCCCGGGCCGGCGCCGTGCTCACCGGCGTGGGCACGGTACTGGAAGACGACCCGCGCCTGGACGTGCGCGAGGTCGAGACGCCGCGCCAGCCGCCGCTGGTCATTGTCGACAGCCACCTGCAGACTCCGCCCGACGCGCGCCTGTTCGATACGCCGGACCGCCCGGTGTGGATCTACGCCGCTGCGCCCCATGCCGACAAGGCCGCGCCGCTGCAGGCGCGCGGCGTCGACGTGCGCTACCTGCCCAATCCGCAGGGCAAGGTCGACCTGCCCGCCCTGCTGCAGGACCTGGCGGCCCGGGAGGTCAACGAACTGCATGTCGAGGCCGGCCACAAGCTCAACGGCTCGCTGCTGCGCGAAGGCCAGGTCGACGAACTGCTGCTCTACCTCGCCCCCAAGCTCATCGGCGCCGGCATGGACATGGCCAGCCACATCCACGCCCAGGGCCCCTTGCAAACCCTGGCCCAGGCCCTGGAGCTCGAATTCCGTTCCGTGGAGTCCATCGGCCCCGACCTGCGCCTGATCGCTCGCCTCGCGGGGCGGTCCGGCTGGTTCGAATAGCGCAAGCCCTTTGGGCGGCCCATGCAGCCGGGGGGCAATAAAATGCTGGAATGTTCACCGGAATCATCACCGGCGTGGGGCGCATCGCCGCCGTCCACGACCTCGGAAGCTCTTCATCGCACGGCAAGCGCCTGCACATCGCGGCGCCGCCCGCCTACCTGGACGATGTGGGGCTCGGTGACAGCATCGCGCTGAACGGCGCCTGCATGACGGTGACCACCCTGGACCTGCCGCGCCAGGAGTTCACCATCGATATTTCGGCCGAATCGCTGGACAAGACGGCCGGCCTGACCGACCCGGGTGCCCAGGTCAACCTCGAAAAGGCCTTGCGTGCGCAAGACCGCCTGGGCGGGCATATCGTCTCGGGCCATGTCGACGGCATCGGCAAGGTCAGCCGTTTCGCGCCGGTCGGCGAGAGCTGGGAGCTGCGCGTGCTCGTGCCCGCCGGCCTGGCGCGCTTCCTGGCCTACAAGGGCTCCATCACCATCAACGGCGTGAGCCTGACGGTGAACAGCGTGCAGGACTTGGCCGATGGCTGCGAGGTCAGCATCAACCTCATTCCCCACACGGTCGAGAACACATCCCTCGGCCAGCTGCGCGAAGGCAGCCCGGTCAATCTCGAGATCGACACCGTCGCGCGCTACGTCGAACGCATGCTGCAAGCCGGCGCCATCGCCGTGCCCCCACAGAAAGACACACAACCATGACCGCCGCCGTCACCCCCATTTCAGCCAACACCGGTCGGCCGGTTGCCCCCATCTCGAGCGTCGAGGAAATCGTCGAAGAGCTTCGCGGCGGCCGCATGGTCATCCTGGTGGACGAGGAAGACCGCGAGAACGAAGGCGACATCGTCATTGCCGCCGACCACATCACGCCCGAAGCCATCAACTTCATGGCGCGGCATGCGCGCGGCCTCATCTGCCTGACGCTGTCGCGCGAGATGTGCGAACGCCTGCAGCTGCCGCCCATGGTGGCGCGCAACGGCGCCAAGCATTCCACCGCGTTCACCGTCTCCATCGAGGCTGCCGAAGGCGTGACCACCGGCATTTCGGCCGCCGACCGCGCCCGCACGGTGCAGGCCGCCGTGGCGCGCAACGCCGTGGCCTCGGACCTGGTGCAGCCGGGCCACATCTTCCCGCTGCAGGCGGTGGACGGCGGCGTGCTCATGCGCGCCGGCCACACCGAAGCCGGCTGCGACCTCGCCGCCATGGCCGGCTGCTCGCCCGCCTCCGTCATCTGCGAGGTGATGAACGAGGACGGCACCATGGCGCGCCTGCCCGACCTGCAAGTCTTCGCGGCCGAGCACGGCCTGAAGATCGGCACCATTGCCGCGCTCATCGAACACCGCAGCCATCACGAGACGCTGGTCGAGAAGATCGGCTGCCGCGAGATCCAGACCGCCAACGGCTGGTTCACCGCCCATGCCTTCCGCGACACGCCCAGCCGTGGCGTGCACCTGGCGTTGGTGCGCGGCCGCTGGGAGCCCGACGAAACCGTGCCGGTGCGCGTGCACGAGCCGCTGTCCCTGCTGGACGCGCTGGAAGTCAACCGTTCCATGCACTCCTGGAGCCTGGACGCGAGCCTGGCCTACATCGCCGCCGAAGGCAAGGGCGTGGCCGTGTTCCTCAACTGCGGCGAATCGGCCGAAGAGCTGGTGACCCAGTTCGAAGGCAAGGCACGGCCCGCGCAAGCGCCCGAGCGCGGCCGCATGGACCTGCGCAGCTACGGCATCGGCGCCCAGATCCTGCGCGAGTGCGGCGTGCGCCGCATGAACCTGCTGGGCACGCCGCGCCGCATGCCCAGCATGGCGGCGGGCTACGGGCTGGAAATTGCCGGCTACATCACGAAAAAAGACTGAGAAAGAACACCACCATGCAAGGTGCAAACAAGGGAGCGGTGCAGCCGCTCGACGGCAAGGGGCTGCGCATCGGCATCGTGCAGGCGCGCTTCAACGAAGACATCACCAATGCGCTCGCGCAGGCCTGCAAGGGCGAACTCGAGTCGCTGGGCGTGGCGGCGAGCGACATCGAGCACGTGACGGTGCCCGGCGCGCTGGAAGTGGCCACCGCCCTGCAGGCGCTGGCCGAGCGCGGCGGCTTCCAGGCGCTGATCGCGCTGGGCTGCATCATTCGCGGTGAAACCTACCACTTCGAGCTGGTGGCCAACGAATCGGGCGCGAGCGTGAGCCGCGTGGCGCTGGACTATCGCCTGCCCATCGCCAACGCGATCCTCACCACCGAAAACCACGCGCAAGCGGAAGCCCGTCGGATCGAAAAGGGCCGCGACGCGGCGCAGGTGGCGGTCGAGATGGCTCAACTCCTGGCGCGACTGGCATGAGCACCGAAGACACCAAGCCCAGCGGCCGTCCGCCCCGCCAGACGCGCGGCGGCCTGACCAGCACCGGTGCCCGCAAGGCATCGGCCAAGTCCACCCGCAGCCGCGCGCGCGAATTCGCCCTGCAGGCGCTCTACCAGCACCTGGTGGGCCGCAACGAGGCGGCGGCCATCGACGCCTTCACGCGCGACCTGGCCGGCTTCCACAAGGCCGACGCGGCGCACTATGACGCGCTGCTGCACGGCTCCATCGCCGAGGCCAGCGAGCTGGACGCGCTGATCGTCCCCCTGCTGGACCGCAAGATGGCCGAGATCTCGCCCATCGAGCATGCGGCCATGTGGATCGGCGTGTACGAGTTCCGCCACTGCCCCGATGTGCCGTGGCGCGTCGTGCTCAACGAGTGCATCGAGCTGGCCAAGGAATTCGGCGGCACGGACGGCCACAAGTACGTCAATGCCGTGCTCAACGGCCTGGCCCCCCAGCTGCGCGCGGCCGAGGTCGAAGCGGACCGCGCCGCGGGCAAGGCCCGCCCATGAGAATCTCTTCGCGCGCCGAGCGCATCGAACCCTTCTACGTGATGGAGGTGGCCAAGGCCGCCTCGCAGCTGGCGCGCGAAGTCGCGCACAGCGACCGGCCGATGATCTTCCTGAACATCGGCGAACCCGACTTCACCGCGCCCCCGCTGGTGCAGGAAGCTGCCGCCCGCGCGGTGAGCAGGGGCGCCACCCAATACACGCATGCCGTCGGCCTGGACGCCCTGCGCGAGCGCATCAGCGATTGGTATGCGCAGCGCTTCGGCCTGCAGGTGCCGGCCCGGCGCATCGTGGTCACCGCCGGCGCGTCGGCCGCGCTGCAGCTGGCCTGCCTAGCCCTGATCGAGCGCGGCGACGAGATCCTCATGCCGGACCCGAACTACCCCTGCAACCGCCACTTCGTGAGCGCGGCCGAAGGGAATGCGGTGCTGATTCCGACGACGGCCGAGGAGCGCTTCCAGCTGAGCGCCGCCAAGGTCGAAGCAGCCTGGACGGACAAGACCCGCGGCGTGCTGCTGGCCTCGCCTTCCAATCCCACCGGCACCTCCATTGCGCCCGACGAGCTGCGCCGCATCCACGAATTCGTGAAGCGCCAAGGCGGCATCACCCTCATCGACGAGATCTACCTGGGCCTGTCCTACGACGACGCCTTCGGCCATTCGGCGCTGGCCATCGACGAACAGGTGATCAGCATCAACAGCTTCAGCAAGTACTTCAACATGACCGGCTGGCGCCTGGGCTGGCTGGTGGTGCCCGAAGCGCTGGTGCCGGTGGTGGAGCGGCTCGCGCAGAACCTGTTCATCTGCGCCAGCACGATTTCGCAGTACGCGGCGCTGGCCTGCTTCGAGCCCGAGAGCATCGCCGAATACGAGCGCCGGCGCGGCGAATTCAAGGCGCGGCGCGACTGGTTCATTCCGCAGTTGCAGGCCGCGGGGCTCCCTGTGCCTGTGGTGCCCGACGGCGCCTTCTACGCCTGGGCCGACTGCACCCGGATGGCGCAGCAACTGGGCGTTTCGGGAAGCTGGGACTTCAGCTTCGAGCTGATGAAGCGCGCCCACCTGGCCATCACGCCGGGCCGCGACTTCGGCAGCGCAGAAACCAGCCGCTTCGTGCGCTTCTCGACAGCCAGCTCCATGGCGCACCTCGAGGAAGCGATTGCGCGCCTGCGCAGCCTATGAGCTTTGCTTTTCCGATTCGCGTCTATTGGGAAGACACCGATGCCGGCGGCATCGTCTTCTATGCCAACTACCTGAAGTTCATGGAGCGCGCGCGCACCGAATGGCTGCGCTCGCTCGGCATCGAGCAGCAGAAGCTGCGCGACACGTCGGGCGGCATCTTCGTGGTGAGCGAGACCTCGCTCAAGTACCACCGTCCGGCGCGCCTGGACGACCAACTCCTGGTTACAGCGCAGTTGCGTCAGGCCGGCTCCGCGTCGTTGATAATCGAGCAACGCGTGCTATCAAATCCAGAGCGCAAGAGCGCGCCGGAAGAACTCCCGGCACAGGCCTTGCTCTGCGAGGGCACCATTCGCATCGGCTGGGTCAACGCCGCTTCCATGCGGCCGAGTCGCCTGCCCGCCTCTGTTTCGACAGTCTTCGAGCGCATCGCTTCGCGCGGAACTCCGCCGGGCGCTGCCTCTCAACAATGAAGCCATGAACAACAGTCAAGACTTCTCGATCATCACTCTCATCCTCCACGCCAGCTTCGTGGTGCAGCTGGTCATGCTGCTGCTGGTCACGGTGTCGGTGGGCAGCTGGGCGTCGATCTTCCGCAAGTTCTTCTCGCTCAAGCGCACGCGCTCGCTCAACGACGACTTCGAGCGCGAGTTCTGGTCGGGCACCAGCTTGAACGAGCTGTTTTCCTCCGCCGCACAAAACGCCAAGTTCGCCGGCCCCATGGAACGCATCTTCGCCAGCGGCATGCGCGAGTACCACAAGCTGCGCGAGCGCCAGATCGGCGATGCCACCACCTTGCTCGACGGCGCGCGCCGCGCCATGCGCGCGAGCTTCCAGCGCGAGATGGACGCGATCGAGTCCAACCTGTCCTTCCTGGCCACGGTCGGCTCGGTGTCGCCCTACGTGGGCCTGTTCGGCACGGTGTGGGGCATCATGCACGCCTTCACCGGCCTGGCCAGCCTGCAGCAGGTGACGCTGTCCACCGTGGCGCCCGGCATTGCCGAAGCACTGGTGGCCACGGCCATCGGCCTGTTCGCCGCCATTCCGGCGGTGGTGGCCTACAACCGCTTCGCCCGCGAGATCGACAAGACCGCCATCGCGCTGGAGACCTTCATCGAAGAGTTCTCCAACATCCTGCAGCGCAACCTGTCGGCCCAGGCGACGGCCAGCGGCCGCTGATGCGCCGCACTCAACCGGAAAAGGAGGCCTAAAAAAATGCCCGCCGTTTCCCATCGCGGCCGCGGACGCCGCACGATCAACGAGATCAACATGGTCCCGTTCATCGACGTGATGCTGGTGCTGTTGATCATCTTCATGGTCACCGCCCCGCTCATCACACCCAGCGTGATCAACCTGCCCAGCGTGGACCGCGCCAACAAGCAGCCGGACAAGCCCATCGAGATCGTCATCAAGAGCGAGGACGAGGTGCAGGTCAAGAAAGACCCGTCGCAAGGCACCGGTGGCGCCTCGGTGCCGTTTGCCCAGATCGGCAAGGTCGCCCGCGAGGCGCAGGGCGGCGACGAGAACCGCCCGGTGGTCATCAGCGCCGACAAGGCGGTGAAGTACGAGACCGTGGTCAAGGCCATGAACCAACTCAAGCGAAGCGGCATCGAACGCGTCGGACTGTCGGTGCAGACCACCGGCACGAAGTAAGCCGAACAAGCCAAGCATGTCCCTGGCCGCCGACCGCCCCGAATTTGCGCCGCCGCCCCAGCGCGGCACGGTGCGCGCGCTGATCCTGGCGCTGATCGCGCATGCGCTGCTGATCGCCGCGCTGACCTGGGGCGTGCGCTGGAAGCGCGACAGCGAGAACGATGCCGTGGAGGCCGAGCTGTGGTCGACCACCGTGCAGCAGGCCGCGCCGCGCGCCGTCGCGCCGCCCACTCCCCCTGCGCCGGTGCCTG
>NZ_BCUU01000093.1 GCF_001591385.1 Variovorax soli NBRC 106424 | reverse complement strand
CGGCGGGCGCAGCCAGCGGTTCGCCGCTGCCCAGCGAGCGCGCCAGGTCGCTGAAGGGCGCGGACTGCCAGGAGTGCGGCTCGCCCGAGGCGATGGCCTCGACCCAGGCGCCGAAATCGCGCAGCGCGGTGCCCGCGCCGGCAATCAGCTCCTTGGTGGCCGGACGCTGGTCGGCCAGCCAGGTGTTGAGCACCTGTTCCATCGACCAGGCGGCGTCGCCGAAGTCGGTAAGGCCGACCATGCGCGAACTGCCTTTGAGCGTGTGGAAGGCGCGGCGCAGGATGGTGAGTTCGCCCACGTCGGTGGGGTCGTGGTCCAGTTCGCCCACGGCCACCAGGCCGTTCTCGACGACTTCGCGCGCCTCGTCCAGGAAAATGTTCTGCAGGTCGTCTTCGGCCAGTTCGGTCACGAAGGTCTCGGGCAGGGCTTCCAGCGGCGCGGGGCCGGTGATCTTGGCCGTCCAGCTGTCGGCGGCCTTGCTGAATTCGTCGATGGGCGAGGAAGGCGCCGGCGGGCCGTCCTTCTTCTTGCGCTTGGGGTTGGCCAGCTCGGCGAGGCGGGCGGCGATCTGCGCGTCGATCTGGTCCGAGGTCAGGGCGGCGGTTTCGACCGGCGCGGCGGGTGCGGCAGCGGCAGCCGGTGCGGCGGCGGGTGCCAGCGCGGCAGCGGCCTGCTCCTCGGCCTGGCGGCCCATCAGCGGCTTGAGCTCGCCCGCCTTCGCGTCGAACACGAACAGGCGCTTGGCCAGGGCCGGCTGGTAGCCCAGCATGTCGATCAGGAAGCCCAGCGCGCCCAGGTTGTTGCCCAGCGCGTCGAAGGCGCCCGGCTCGTCCGCCGGGGTGGTGCGCGCCACCAGTTCGTCGACGTTGTCGCGCATGCGAGCCACGGTCTGCGCGGCCTGGTCCAGGCCCAGCACCGAGAACACGCCGCGCATCTGCGTCAGCTGGCCCGGCACGGTGCTCAGGTGGTTCTTCTCCGTGGGGTGGCGGAAGAACTGGTCCATCGCCTTCTCGAGCTCGGACAGGTGCGTGCGCAGCTCGTCGACCACGGTGCCCATGGTCTGGCGGTCGCTCACGCGGCGGTAGAGCTCCTCCATCCACGGCTCGAGCGGCTCGGAGCGGCCGCCCTCGCGGGCGCGCTCGATGCGGCCGGCCAGCTGCACGGTGCGTGCGGTGAGCTGGCGGTCGTTGGGGTCCAGGTCCTCGAAGGCGGCTTCGAGGTACAGCACCGAGGTCGCCACTTCCATGGCCAGCTCGGTGGCAGGCGGCTTGCCCGAATTGAGCGAGGCCTGCACGGCATTGTTGAGGGCCTGCACCATCGGCAGGCTCGGCGGATGGAGCTTCTGCAGCGACTCGGTGAGCAGGCCGAAGCTGTCCACCGCCTGGCGTACGCGGCCCATGTCGCCGCCCGAGAGCGCCGACCACATTTCCTTGGCGCCCTCGATGCGCTTGCGCGCCTGCGCCAGCACCGTCGGGTCGAAGCGGCCGAACTGCTCGCTGGTGTAGTCGACGGCCTTCTCGCCCTCGATGTTCCAGGCCGCGCGCACCGCGCGCAGCGTGGGCGCTTCGTCGCGCATGCTCGGCACGGCCTGGGCGCAGAAGAAGAGCAGGTCCTGCCCGAGCCGGTCGGACACGGTCTCGTCGCCGCGCGCCAGCGTGGCGTACTGCATCAGCACGCGCGAGGCGGCGCGCTTCACATAGACGTCGGGCGTGACCAGCGACAGGCCCAGCGCCTCGAAGAAGGCGCCGGCCAGTGCCCAGAAGCTGCGCGAACGGCTGCCGGGCGCGCCGCGCGACAGGCCCACGCAGATTTCCTGCAGGCGCCTGGCGGCCACGTCGTCGCCGCTCTTGACCACCTTGAGCAGTTCGCGGTCGAACTTGGAGCGCACCGCCGGGTCGTAGACCAGTGCCGGCTTGCTGCTTTCCAGGTGGATGTCGACCCAGTGCCAGGCCGGCGACCACAGGTCGGCCGGATGCACCCGCTCGTTGCCCACCAGTTCGAGCACGTCGCGGTATTGGGGGAACAGCGCCACCGACGACACCGACTTGCCGGCCAGCAGGGCCTGCAGGAAATCGGTGACGGCAAAGCCGGCGCGGTCGAGCTTTTGCACGGCCGCTTCGGTGCAGCGCTGGGGCTCCTGCACGAAGCTCTGCACCGCGAATTCCATGGCGCCCAGCACCAGGGCCGGCGAGGGATGGCCCACCATCTGCAGGGCGCCCACGGCCTGGTGCAGCTGCTGGCGCACCAGGCGCAGCGGCCCGGCGTCCACATCGGGAACGCCGTTGCTTTCACGCGCGAAACGGCGCAGCGACTTGGCGGCCGTCTCGAGGGATTTCTGTATTTCGCCGAGCACCCAGGCCAACGGCCCGAGGTCTTCAGCCCCCTGCGCGTTGCCGGCGACAGGGGCGGTTGCGGGGGCGAGGGTCGACACGTTGGGGTGCTCGTCGTATTTCAGGCGATCTTGAATCGGGCGACCGACTGGCGAAGTTCGTCAGCCATGTGCGAGAGCTCGCGCACCTGCTGCGCGGTGGCCCGCGTACCTTCTCCGGTCTGCTCGGTCACGGCGAAGATGTGCTGGATGTTGGCGGCCACCACGTTGGCCGAATTGGCCTCGCGGGAGGCGGACTGCGAAATCTGTTCGATCAGCTCGGCAAGGCGGCGGGACACGCGGTCGATCTCCGACAGGGCGGTACCGGCATTGTCGGAGAGCTTGGCCCCTTCCACCACACCCTGCGTGGAACGCTCCATGGCGCCCACCGCGTCCTGCGTGTCGGTCTGAATCGCCTTCACCAGCGCCGCGATCTGGCGCGTGGCGTCGGCAGAGCGTTCAGCCAGGCGCTGCACTTCTTCCGCCACCACCGAGAAGCCGCGGCCGGCTTCACCGGCGGACGCGGCCTGGATGGCGGCGTTCAGGGCCAGCACGTTGGTCTGTTCGGTAATGTCCGAGATCAGTTCGGTGATTTCACCGATCTCCTGCGACGATTCGCCCAGGCGCTTGATCCGCTTGGAGGTTTCCTGGATCTGGTCGCGGATGGCGTTCATGCCGCCGATGGCGTTCTGCACCGCGTTCAGGCCGGACGTTGCAGCCTGCAGCGACTGGCGCGCCACCGTGGCGGACTCCTGCGCCTGTGCGGACACGCCGTTGATTCGTTCGGCCATGGTCAGCACCGACTGGCCGGTTTCGCGAATTTCGCGCAGCTGCTCGGTCGACGCGGCCAGCAGCTCGGTCGAGGTGCTTTCCACCTGCGCCGTGGTCTGAGCCACCCGGGCCACCGTGTTCTGCACGTTGCCCACCAGCAGCCGCAGTTCTTCCACCGTGTAGTTCACCGAGTCGGCAATGGCGCCGGTGATGTCTTCCGTCACGGTGGCTTCCTGCGTCAGGTCGCCCTCGGCCACCGTCTGCAGCTCGTTCATCAGCCGGAGAATGGCGGCCTGGTTGGCCACGTTCACGCGGGTGGCTTCTTCGTGGGCACGGTCGGCCTCGACGCGTTCGCGTTCGGCGGCGGCGGCACGCTCGCGCCCTTCGCGCACCTGACCGTAGGCGATGGCAGCGGCCAGGCCGAGCGCGGCCACCGACAGCACGAACAGCAGGATCACGGTGCCGGCCGTGAGGCCCGTGCGCTCGGACAGCTTTTCCTGCAGCCCGCCCAGCGCCACGCGCAGCGGCTCGCTGTCGGCCAGGATGGTGGCCTGCGCTTCACGCGCGGTGACCAGGCCCTGCAGGTTGCCCAGGATGGCGCCGGCCTGCGTACGGGTCTGCTCGTAGGTCTTGAGAATGGCTTCGAGCTGCTGGCGCGTCTGCGGATCGCGCGTGCCGGGCAGGCGCTGCTGCGCGCTGCCGTCCAGCAGGCCCTTGGCCACTTCCTGGAAGGTGTTCAGGTCCTTGCCCAGCAGGAACACGGCGTCGGGGCTCACGCCTTCCACCGTCAGGAATTCGTTGGCCGACTTGCCGATGCGCTGCGTCAGCATCACCAGCTGGCCGGCGGCCGAGATCTCGGGCACCGTGGCGCTTTGCTGCATCTTCAGCGAAGCCACCGTCTCGGCCATTTCGAGCAGGTCGGACGACTGGCGGTTGATGTTGCGCAGCGCCGCGCCCACCTGGGTCAGGATCTTCTGCTGGCCCAGCACGGCATTGGCACTGGCCGATGCGCGGTCCACCAACGGGATGATCTTGGCCATTTCGGGCTCGAGGTCGCTGGTCACGCGCTCGAGGTCGAGCGACTCGTCGCCGCCGGCCAGGCCGTGCGCGCGCAGGTGCAGGTCGGACGACGAATCCTTCACCTCGGCAAACGCCTTCACGTCGCCCACCAGCGCCTGCGACACCGACTTGGCCAGGCGCTGCGACTGCATCAGCGACTGGCCGGTGGCGGCCACCTGCTGCGCGACGCGGTCGGCGCGCACGATGGCGGCGCCGGCCAGGATGAGCAGCACCAGCACGACCAAGGCCAGCGCGATGAACAGGTAGCGCTGCTGGCGCTGCAGGTCGCTGCGCGGCGCCGCCGCCGCTTCCTCGGCAGCGGCCGCTTCGCCATCGGCCAGCGGTGCGGCAACGGCCGCGCCCTGCACCGGTTCGTTGGCAGCCGCGGCCTGCGCATCGCGGCGCATCAGCACGGTCTTTTCGTCGAAACCCTGTTCGGTCTCGACCTGGTCCATGGCGATGGTGTTGAGGTCGGAACCGATCGCGACGGCGTTGTCGCGCGCGGGCAGGAGGCGTTTGAACTTGTCGGCGATCGAGCTCACGGTCGGTCCTTGAAGGTTGTTGGCGTTGTGCGGCTGCCCGATCAGGCGCCGATGTTCAGGAATTGAGGTTGCTGGGAAAGAGCCTGCAGGTTGACTTCCTGCCACTGCTCGCCGTTCTCGTCGGTGTACGTGGCGCCCATCCATGCGGGCGCATCGTCCGCCGGCGGCTGCGACGACACGAAAGCCTCGACACCGCGCAGGCCGACCAGCCGGTCGATCAGCAGCGCGCAGTTGACCTCGAGCAGCTCGTTGAGCGCCACCAGGCGCGACTGTGCGCGTGCCGTCTCGGTGGCAGGCGCCGCACGGCGGCCGACGGCGAAAGTGGCGAACTCGATCACGCCGTAGAGACCGCCGCGCAGGTTGGACACGCCCAGGAACCAGTCCTGCGTGTAGGGCACCATCTGCGGCGGCGTCCAGGGAAAGATCTCGCCGGCATGGCCGAGCGGGAAAAGAAACTTCGACTCGCCGGCCTCGACCGCCAGCCACGAGGCCGACACGCCGGAACTGCGTGCCGCCTGCAGCCGGCTGGCAAGCCTGGACTGGAATGCGCGGAGCGCGTCGCGATTGGCCATGACTGGAAGGGCGCGGGTCGGGTGCCGGCCGTTAGTTGAGCGCGCTGATCTTGGCCATCAGTTCGGCCGGATTGACGGGCTTGACGATGTAGTCGCGCGCACCCTGGCGCATGCCCCACACACGATCGGTTTCCTGGTTCTTGCTGGTGCACAGGATGATCGGCACGGCGGCGTACTGCGGATCGCGGGCGATGGCGCGCGTGAGCTGGAAGCCGTTCTGCCCGGGCATGACCACGTCCATCAGGATCAGGTCGGGGCGGTCTTCCTGCAGGCGGCGCATCGCGTCGTCGGCGTTTTCGGCGGTCTTGACCTTGTAGCCGTTCTTCTCGAGCAGATCGGTCAGAAACATCAACTCCGTCTTGGAGTCATCCACCACGAGGACTTTTTGAATAGCCATTTAGAGAGCTTCCGGTTGTGCAACGCCAAACTGCTCCACAGCCTGGAGCAGTTGGTCTTTTGTGAAAGGCTTGGTGAGGTAGTCCTGCGAGCCGACCATGCGGCCGCGCGCCTTGTCGAACACGCCGTCTTTCGAAGACAGCATGACGACCGGGACATTGGAGAAGTGGGCGTTGCGCTTGATGATCGCGCAGGTCTGATAGCCGTCCAGGCGCGGCATCAGGATGTCGCAGAAGATAAGGTGGGGCTTGTGGTCGTTGACCTTGGACAGGGCGTCGAACCCGTCCTCGGCCAGCAGCACCTCGTGCCCACCTTGCTTGAGGAAGATCTCGGCGCTGCGCCGAATGGTGTTGCTGTCGTCGATGACGAGCACCTTGTAGCCAGATCCGTTGGTGCTCATGGGCACACGCTCCTCAAACAACACTTCCGACGACGGCGGCAACCTTTACTAGAAAAGTCGCCGGAAGCGTGGCCCTATGCCATGCTTCAGATTTCAACCATTTCGAAGTCTTCTTTGCGAGCACCACACTCGGGGCAAGTCCAGTTCATTGGCACGTCGGCCCACGCTGTTCCGGCCGCAATACCATCTTCTGGCACCCCGACCGCTTCGTCGTAGATCCACCCGCAAATCAGGCACATCCAGGTTTTCTTGTTCATCGCAGCTTACGTTCCCTGTTCATAGAATGCAACGATTGTATCGAGACGTCACTCACGAACCCGTGATTTGCGTCTCACATCTGCCACCATCCCGGTGAGTTCTCAAGGCGCATGAAAACTTTCCTTCTACCCACCAAAGAATCCGGACCAACGGACGATCTTAGCGGCGCCGAGATCGAGGTCGAAAAGCCCGAGGACGACGATCAGGCCGCGCTTCCGTGCGTGCTCGTCTTCAATTCGAGCGACCCCAGCGGCGCGGGCGGCCTGGCCGCCGACGCGCTGGCCATCGCGTCGGTCGGGGCGCACATGCTGCCGGTGGTCACCGGCGCCTATGCGCGCGACACGGCCGAGATTTTCGACCACTTTCCTTTCGACGAAGAGGCGGTTTCCGAGCAGGCGCGCACCGTTCTCGAAGATGTCGAGGTCCAGCTCATCAAGGTCGGCTTTGCCGGCACGCCCGAGAACCTGTCGGAAATCGCGGAGATCGCGAGCGACTACCCCGAGGTGCCGGTGGTGGCCTACATGCCCAACCTCTCGTGGTGGGAAGAGGACAAGATCGAGGCCTACCTCGACGCCTTCCGCGAACTCGTGCTGCCCCAGACGACGGTGCTGGTGGGCAACCACAGCACCCTGTGGCGCTGGCTCCTGCCCGACTGGAGCGGGGACCGGCCGCCCACGGCGCGCGACGTCGCGCGCGCCGCTGGCGAACAGGGCGTGCCCTACACGCTGGTCACCGGGCTGGTGCTGCCCGACCAGTTCTTCGACAACGTGCTGGCCTCGCCGCAGACCGTGCTGGCCAGCGAGAAGTACGAGCGGCTGGAGGCGGTGTTCTCCGGCGCCGGCGATACCCTGTCGGCCACCCTGTCGGCCCTGCTGGCCGCCGGCACCGACCTGGTGGCGGCCACCACCGAGTCCCTGAGCTACATGGACCGCTGCCTGGACGCGGGCTTCCGCCCCGGCATGGGCCACGTGGTGCCCGACCGCCTGTTCTGGGCGCAGCCAGAAGACGAAGACAGCGAACCCGATGCAGAAGAAGCGAGCGACTTCGCCTTGCCGCCGCATGAGACGCGACATTGATCAAATGAACCAGACCGAACGCAACCAGCAACTCTTCGACCGCGCCCGCGCGGTCATTCCCGGCGGCGTGAACTCGCCCGTGCGCGCCTTCAAGGCGGTGGGCGGCACGCCGCGCTTCATCCAGAAGGCGCAGGGCGCCTACATGTGGGACGCGGTCGGTGCGCGCTACATCGACTACATCGGCTCCTGGGGGCCGATGATCCTGGGCCATGGGCATCCGGCCGTCATCGAGGCGGTGCAGCAGGCGGTGACCGAGGGCCTCTCTTTCGGCGCGCCGACCGAGCGCGAGATCGAACTGGCCGAAGCGATCCTGGCGCTGATGCCGTCCATGGAAATGGTGCGCCTGGTCAGCTCCGGCACCGAGGCAGCCATGAGCGCGCTGCGCCTGGCGCGCGGCGCCACCGGCCGCAAGACCATCATCAAGTTCGAGGGCTGCTACCACGGCCATGCCGACGCGCTGCTGGTCAAGGCCGGCTCGGGCCTGGCGACCTTCGGCAACCCCACCTCGGCCGGCGTGCCGCCCGAGGTGGTGCAGCACACGCTGGTGCTGCGCTACAACGACCTGCCCCAGCTCGAAGCCGCCTTTGCCGAGCACGGCCGGGACATCGCCTGCCTGATGATCGAGGCCATTGCCGGCAACATGAACTTCGTGCGCGCCACGCCCGAATTTGCCAGGCGCTGCCGCGAGCTGTGTACGCAGCACGGCGCGCTGCTGGTGTTCGACGAGGTGATGACGGGCTTTCGCGTCGGGCTGCAGGGCGCGCAGGGCGTGCTGGCGAACCAGGTCGAAGGCGGCCTTGCCGCCGTGCGCCCCGACCTCACGGTGCTGGGCAAGGTCATCGGCGGCGGCATGCCGCTGGCGGCCTTCGGCGGGCCGCGCGCGATCATGGAGCAGTTGGCGCCACAGGGTCCGGTGTACCAGGCCGGCACGCTGTCCGGCAACCCGGTGGCCACCGCCTGCGGCCTGGCCACGCTGCGCGAGATCGCCAAGCCGGGCTTCTATGAAGCGCTGGCCGCCAAGACGCGCAGCCTGGTCGACGGCCTGAAGTCCGCGGCGCAGGCCGAGGGCGTCGCCTTCAGCGCCGACTGCGAAGGCGGCATGTTCGGCTTCTTCCTGCTCGATGCGCTGCCGCAGGACTACACCAGCGTGATGAAGAGCGACGGCACGCGCTTCAACACGCTGTTCCATGGCCTGCTGGACCGCGGCGTGTACATCGCGCCGGCGCTCTACGAGGCGGGCTTCGTCAGCGCCGCGCACACCCAGGACGACATTGCGCAAACGGTAGAGGCCGCACGCGCCATCTTCAAGCAGCTGGGCCGCGCGGCGTGATGCGCCGGCGCCGCCCGCAAGCGCTGCGCAGGCTGGTGCCGGCCCTGGTGCTGGCCACGGTGGCATGGCCGGCCATGAGCCAGGCGCAGGAGGCCTCCTCCGAATTCCTCTCGCGCCTGTGGATCAATCCCGGCTTCTATTCGCTCCACTTCGACCGCGACAAGGATCTGGAAGACCAGAACTGGGGCCTGGGCGTGGAGTACGTGCTGAACGACCAGTGGTCGCTCACGGCCGGCGCATTTCGCAACAGCGACCGCGAGCGCTCGCACTACGTCGGCGCCTACTTCATGCCCTTCGAATGGCAGGGGCTGAAGTTCGGTGCGGCCGTGGGCGCCTTCGACGGCTATCCGCACTACCGGGACGGCGGCTGGTTCCCGGCGCTGATTCCCACGGTGGCCTACGAGAGCCGCCACTGGGGGCTCAACGTCGGCGTCATTCCTTCGTACAAGGACCGGCTCTACGGGGCCATCACCTTCCAGTTCAAGGTGCGCTTCGCAGGGCCGGCGTCTTCAGGCGCTCAGTGACGGAAGTGGCGCACGCCGCTGAAGACCATCGCCACGCCGCGCTCGTTGGCGGCGTCGATCACTTCCTGGTCGCGCATCGAGCCGCCGGGCTGGATGACGCAGGTGGCACCGTGGTCGATCACCACGTCCAGGCCGTCGCGGAACGGGAAGAAGGCGTCGCTCGCCACCGCCGAGCCGGCCAGTGACAGGCCGGCGTGCTCGGCCTTGATGCTGGCGATGCGCGCCGAGTCGAGGCGGCTCATCTGGCCCGCGCCGACGCCCAGCGTCATGCCGCCGGCGCAGAACACGATCGCGTTGCTCTTGACGTACTGCGCCACCTTCCATGCAAAGAGCAGGTCGTCCAGCTGCTGCGGCGTGGGCTGCTTCCTGGTGACGACCTTCAGGTCGGCCAGCGCCAGCTGGTGGTTGTCCGCCGTCTGGATCAGCAGGCCCGAACCCACGCGCTTGACGTCCATGGCGTTGCGGCCGTTCTTCCAGTCGGTGTCGCCGCCCGGCGGCAGTGCGATCTCCAGAATGCGCACGTTGACCTTGCTCTTGAACACTTCCAGCGCCTCGGACGTGTAGCCCGGCGCCATCAGCACCTCGACGAACTGCTTGCTCACCGCCTGCGCAGCGGCCAGGTCCACCGTGCGGTTGAAGGCGATGATGCCGCCGAAGGCGGAGGTGGGGTCGGTCTTGAAGGCCTTGCTGTAGGCCTCGTGCGCATCGGCGCCCACGGCCACGCCGCAGGGGTTGGCGTGCTTGACGATCACGCAGGCGGGCAGGTCGAAGCTCTTGACGCATTCCCACGCCGCATCGGCATCGGCGATGTTGTTGTAGCTCAGCTCCTTGCCCTGCAGCTGCCTGGCCGTGACCAGCGAGCCGGGCGCCGGATACAGGTCGCGGTAGAAGGCGGCCTGCTGGTGCGGGTTCTCGCCGTAGCGCAGGTCCTGCAGCTTGACGAAGCGGCCGTTGCTCTGGCCGGGGAACAGCGTGCGCACGGGTGCCGGCTGGCCCTGGCTGGCATCGAAGTCCACCGCCGACAGGAAGTCGCTGATGGCGCCGTCGTAATCGGCAATGCGGTTGAACGCAGCCACCGAGAAGGCGAACTTCGTCTTGTCGCTGAGCTTGCCGCTGGCCTTGAGTTCGGCCAGTGCCACCGGGTACTGCGCCGCATCGGTCAGCACGCCCACGTCCTTCCAGTTCTTGGCGGCGCTGCGCACCATGGCGGGGCCGCCGATGTCGATGTTCTCGATCGCGTCTTCCAGCGTGCAGCCGGCCTTGGCCACCGTGGCCTCGAACGGATACAGGTTGACCACCAGCAGGTCGATGGTGTCGATGCCGTGCTCCTTCAGCGCCGCCACGTGCGCCGGCACGTCGCGCCGCGCGAGCAGGCCGCCGTGGATCTTGGGGTGCAGCGTCTTCACGCGGCCGTCGAGCATTTCGGGAAAGCCGGTGTGGTCCGCCACTTCGGTCACCGGCAGGCCGGCATCGGCCAGCAGCTTGGCGGTGCCGCCGGTGGAAAGAAGCTTCACGCCCAGGCCGTGCAGGCTTTGCGCGAATTCGAGGATGCCGGTCTTGTCGGAGACGGAGATCAGTGCGGTGAGTGCCATGTTGTTGCTTATTTCAGGAGCTTGTGTTCGACCAGCTTTTTGCGCAGGGTGTTGCGATTGAGGCCCAGCCACTGGGCCGCCTTGGATTGATTGCCCTCGGCGCGGGTCATCACCACGTCGAGCAGCGGCTTTTCCACCACGCTGACCAGCATGTCGTACATGCCGTCGGGCTCGGTGCCACGTAAATCGCGGAAATAGCCTTCCAGACTGCTGCGGACGCAGTCCTCGATTTGCTTCTTGCTCATGCTCTTCTCTTCTTGCCTTGATTGTTCTTGGGATGCCCTGCCCGCGCCGCAGCGACTAGCAGGCCGCCCTTGCTTCTTCTTCGTCGTCGTAGTCGTTCGTCGCCTGCAGGGGCGCAGCCGGCATGCGGTCCTGCCCGGCAGCCAGCCCGTCGAAGAACTGTGCGACGGCCGACAGCTGGGCGTCGCAATCCTCGATACGGTTCATCTCGCCGCGAAAGGCCTCGCCCCCCGGCAGGCCGCGCACGTACCAGCCGATGTGCTTGCGGGCCGTGCGCACGCCGCTGTAGTCGCCGTAGAGAGCGTAGTGCTCTTTCAGGTGTTCGAGAAGCAGCCGCCGGACCTCCGCCACCAGGGGCGGGGCGCGGTGCTCTCCGGTGGCCAGGAAGTGCGCGATCTCCCGGAAGATCCAGGGCCGGCCCTGCGCGGCGCGGCCGATCATGATGGCGTCGGCACCGGTGGCGGCCAGCACGGCCTGCGCCTTTTCCGGGCTGTCGATGTCGCCGTTGGCCACCACCGGCACGGCCACCGCGGCCTTGACGGCGGCAATGGTGTCGTACTCGGCCTGGCCCTTGTAGCCTTGCTCGCGCGTGCGGCCGTGCACCGTGAGCATCTGGATGCCCGCGGCCTCGAAGCGCCGCGCCAGCGCGACCGCGTTGCGATGGTCCATGCTCCAGCCGGTGCGCATCTTGAGCGTGACCGGCACGCCGTGCGGCTGCGCCGCCTGCACCACCGCCTCGGCGATTTCGAGCGCCAGCGGCTCGTCGCGCATGAGCGCCGAGCCGGCCCACTTGTTGCAGACCTTCTTGGCTGGGCAGCCCATGTTGATGTCGATGATCTGCGCGCCGCGGTCGATGTTGTAGGCCGCGGCCTCGGCCATCATGGCCGCATCGGTGCCGGCGATCTGCACGGCGATGGGGCCCGGCTCACCGGTGTGGTCGGCGCGGCGCGAGGTCTTGAGCGACTGCCACAGCTCCTTGCGCGACGTGACCATTTCGCTCACCGCATAACCAGCGCCCAACTGGCGGCACAGGGTGCGGAAGGGCCGGTCGGTCACGCCCGCCATGGGCGCGACGAACAGCCGATTTTCCAGCGCGATGTTGCCGATCTGCAGGGTCATGAAATGGTGCGGTGCAACGTCGACTGCTGAAAAATGAGGCACGATTGTAGCGATGCCGCATCCCGGTGGATGAAACGATTTGCACTGCCGGGCGCACCCGATGCACGGCGCGCTTCTTATACTGCCGCGCTACATGGAACATTGGTTCGACTCACTGCTGGCGCTGCTCGCGCTGCCCGAATACGGGTTGTCGTCGCTGTTCATCGTTGCTTTTGTTTCCGCCACGTTGTTGCCGATGGGCTCCGAGCCGGCGCTGTTCGGCCTGCTGCAACTGAACCCCGACATGTTCTGGCCAGCTGTATTCGTGGCAACCGCCGGCAACACGCTGGGCGGTGCGGTGGACTGGTGGATGGGCTACGCCGCGCACCAGGTGGCGGACAAGTACTCTCATTCGAAACACCACGTTCGAGTGCTGGGCTGGCTCGAGCGGCTGGGGCCCAAGGCCTGCCTGCTGGCCTGGCTGCCCATCTTCGGCGACCCGCTGTGCGCGGTGGCCGGCTGGCTGCGCATGTCCTTCTGGCCCTGTGTGTTCTACATGGCCATCGGCAAGTTCGCGCGCTACGTCACGATGACGGTCGGCCTGATCTACATGTGGCCCAAGCTGGGGCTCGGTTCCTAAATGCAAGGCTCCCTGAAGCCAGGAACACCGAGGAACCGGCTTTGCCGGGCCTCAGGTGTTGCCCCCTGAAAGGGGGTGCAGAAGCCACACGAAGTGGGCAAGGCTGGGGGTTAGCCTTGATGAGCGCGCTTGCCGGCGTTCTTCTTGCTGCGCGTGGCGGGGCCGCGCTCCAGGCTGCGGCGCTGGCCGGTGCCCTGGCGTGCCAGCGTCATGCCCGGCATGGGGGTCGGACGGGGGCTGGCTTTGCGGTCTGCTTCGGTAACGATCTTGTTGCCCATTTGGATGCTCCTGATTCGGTGTGATGGGTGATAAGTAAACGAGGAGGCTCCACAACGGAGCCACCCCCCGATTGTCGCTGCTTCGGCCGATGCCTCAGCCGAGCGCGAATGGACCGCCCCTCTCCAGCGCCCGCCGGTAGGCCGGCCGCGCATGGATGCGCTCAAGAAATGCCATGAGCTTCGGCCGGCTGTCGTCCAGCCCGGCACGTGCGCGCGCAGCCTCCACCGCAAAGCTCATCTGGATGTCCGCCGCACTGAACTCCTCGCCCGCAAACCACAGGCTCTTGCCCAGTTCGCCTTCCATGAAGTCCAGGTGCGTCTTGAGTTGCGGGCCGATGAACGAGGCCTTGGCCTTGGCGGCGATGCTCTTCACGATGGGCTTGACGAAGAAGGGCACGGGGCTTTTCTCCATGCGGTCGAACACCAGCTTGAGCAGCAGCGGCGGCATGGCCGAGCCTTCGGCGTAGTGCAGCCAGTAGCGATAGCGCACGGCCCCGGGCGTGCCGGCCGGCGGCGCCAGGCGGCCGTGGCCGTAGAGCTCGGTCAGCGTCTCGAGGATGGCGCCCGACTCGGCCAGCACCAGCCCCTCGTCAGTCACCACCACCGGCGACTTGCCCAGCGGATGCACCGCCCTGAGCGCGGCCGGCGCCAGCATCGTGGCCGGGTCGCGCTCGTAGCGCACGATCTCGTAGGGCTGGCCCAGTTCCTCCAGCAGCCACAGCACGCGCTGCGAGCGGGAGTTGTTCAGGTGGTGGACGGTGATCATGTGGTGCGTGTACCTGTTGGTTGGGTCTGCCGTCGGCCGAAGTTGGCCGCGGCGCCCGATTTCTACAGGATGTCCGCCCCCATGGGCAGCCCCATGCGACAAAACGCGCCGCATGCATCGCAGGATGCACCGGCGCGCGACGGGCTGCAGCGGCAGCCGGCGGTCCTCTTCTTTTAGGAACTGAACAGGAAGTTCATCACGTCGCCATCCTTGACGACGTAGTCCTTGCCTTCCGAGCGCATCTTGCCCGCGTCCTTGGCGCCCTGCTCGCCCTTGTGGGCGATGAAGTCGTCGAAGGCGATGGTCTGCGCGCGGATGTAGCCCTTCTCGAAATCGGTGTGGATCACGCCGGCCGCCTGCGGGCCGGTGTCGCCGATGTGGATGGTCCAGGCGCGCACTTCCTTCACACCGGCGGTGAAGTAGGTCTGCAGGCCCAGCAGCTTGAAGGCGGCGCGGATCAGGCGGTTCAGGCCCGGCTCCTCCTGGCCGATTTCCGCCAGGAACATCTTCTTGTCGTCCTCGTCCATGTCGGCGAGTTCGGCCTCGATCTTGGCGCAGATGGCCACTACCGGCGCGTTCTGCTTGGCCGCGTATTCGCGCAGGCGGTCCAGGTAGGGGTTGTTCTCGAAGCCGTCCTCGGCCACGTTGCCCACGAACATGGCGGGCTTGGCGGTGATCAGGCCCAGCGGCTTGATGAGCGGCAGCTCTTCCTTGCTGAACTCGACCGAGCGCACCGGCAGGTTCTGGTCCAGCGCCTTCTGGCAGCGCTCGAGCAGGGCGACCAGCTTCTGCGCGTCCTTGTCGCCGGCGCGCGCCACTTTCACGTTGCGCGCGAGCGCCTTCTCGACGGTGGACATGTCCGCCAGGCACAGCTCGGTCTGGATCACCTCGATGTCGGAAATCGGGTCGACCTTGCCGGCCACGTGCACCACGTTCACGTCGTCGAAGCAGCGCACCACGTTCACGATGGCGTCGGTCTCGCGGATGTGCGCCAAAAACTTGTTGCCCAGGCCTTCACCGGTGCTGGCGCCGGCCACCAGGCCGGCAATGTCCACGAACTCGACGATGGCCGGCACCACGCGCTCGGGCTTGACGATTTCAGACAGCTGGGCCAGGCGCGGATCGGGCACTTCGACCACGCCCACATTGGGCTCGATGGTGCAGAAGGGATAGTTTTCCGCCGCGATGCCGGCCTTGGTCAGGGCGTTGAAAAGAGTGGACTTGCCGACGTTGGGCAGGCCGACGATGCCGCACTGGAGGCTCATGGCGCTAGCTTTCTTCTGGGAGATTGGGGAGAACCCGTGATTTTACGGCGCCCACCCCCGGGCTTCACTCGAAGCGCAAATTGGCCCCGGCCGGCTGGCCCACGCGCAGCGCCTGCTCCACGCCCTCGAGCACGATGACGTTCATGCCGAAGGTCAGGGCGCCGTCCAGCCGCGGGTCGGCGCGGTAGGCGCGCAGGGTCTCGTTCACCGCGGTGCCGGTCTCGGCCGTGGCCGGGTCGACATCGGGAATGGTGCAGCGGGCGCAGGGCTTGACCGGGCGCAGCAGCACCAGGCCGCCGTCGCCGGTGTCGATGCGCACCTCATCGACGCGGTCTTCGTCATGCGCTTCGATGCCCGCCAGTACCAGGTTGGGCCGGAAGCGTTCCATGCCCACCGCATCGTGACCGGCGGCCTGCATGCGCGCATTGAATTCGGCCAGCGACGCCTCGCTGATCACCAGCAGTGGAAAGCCGTCGGCGAACTGGTTGAGCGCCTCCACCTCGCCCGTCCACTTGCGGCTGGACAGGCGCCTGTGCTCGGGGTCGAAGCGCACCAGGCGCAGCTTGCGCCTGGCGCCGCCCTCCGAAAGAAAGTCGCTGAACCACTGGGCCGCGATGTCGCCCATGTCGTAGGCGGCCACCTCGTCGTCCCACACGCGCACCCTGACCGGCTCCTCCACCCGGTCGAAGGCGATGTGCAGCGCCAGCATGCCGGGCGCGCGCAGCACCATTTCGCTGTACTTCAGGGTGGGCCGGATGAGCGCCATGCGCGGCAGCTCGCGCTGGCTGAGGAATTCGCCCTCCTCGTCCACCACCATCCAGGCGCGGTCGAACTCCAGGCCCGTCTCGATCAGCAGGCTTTCCTGCAGCTCGACGCCCGCGCAGGACTTGATGGGGTAGACGAAAAGCCGCGAAACGCTGGCTTGCAGGTCGAAATCGGCAGGGTTCACGAAAGCTGTCCTCGGGCAGGGAAAGGCGATTGTCTCGCAACGGCCGGCGGCGCCGGCCCAACTCCTACAATGGCCCGATGGCTCTTCCCCCCGAGGTTTGCATCCGTGGCGCCGGCATCGTCGGCCGCACCCTGGCGCTGCTGCTGGCAGGCGCACGCATTCGCGTGGCGCTGGTGGCGCCGCAGGTCGATGCGCAGGCCAAGGCCCGCGAGGACATCCGCGCCTATGCGCTCAACGCCGCCTCGCGCCAGTTGCTCGAATCGCTGCGCGCCTGGCCCGATGCGCATCACGCCACCGCCGTGCGCGAGATGATGGTGCACGGCGACGAGGGCGGCAGCGTGCACTTCAGCGCGCCGCACCAGAAGGTGGATGCGCTGGCCTGGATCGTCGACGTGCCCGCGCTCGAGCAGCGCCTGGCGGACGCGGTGCGCTTCTCGCCCATGATCGAGGTGGTGAACGAGCCTGTGGCCGCGCCGCTCACGGTGGTGTGCGAAGGCAAGGCCAGCGCCACGCGCCAGGCCCTGGGCGTGCATTACGACCTCACCCGCTATCCGCAGCACGCCATTGCGGCGCGCTTCGACGCGCAGCGGCCGCATGACGAGATCGCCCGCCAGTGGTTCAACGACTGCGGCGAGGTGCTGGCCCTGCTGCCGCTGGGCGGCCCCGGCGGCCATTCGCTGGCGCTGGTGTGGTCGGTGGACCAGGCGCATGCGCCGCGCCTCTTGGCCATGGACCCGAACGAATTCGCAGCCGCAGTGCGCGAAGCCTGCGGCGATGCGCTGGGCGAGCTCACCCCCGTGGGCGAACGCGCCGCCTGGCCCCTGCAGCGCGCCATTGCCGACCGCTGGACCGGCCAGATGAACGGCGGCAGCGGCAGCTGGGCGCTGGCCGGCGACGCTGCCCACACCGTGCATCCGCTGGCGGGCCAGGGCCTGAACCTGGGCCTGGCCGATGCGCAGGCGCTGGCCGAGGTGCTGGGCGCGCGCGAACACTGGCGCAGCGTGGGCGACATGCGCCTGCTGCGCCGCTACGAGCGTGCGCGCCGCGCCGACGTGCTGGCCATGAGCCTGGCCACCGACGGCCTGCAGCAGCTTTTTGCGCACAGCCTCGATCCGCTGCCGCGCCTGCGCAACTGGGGCATGAGCGGTTTCGACCGCACCGGCCCCATCAAGAGCTGGGTGGCGCGCCGCGCCATGGGGCTGCAGCGTGCAGCCTCGCCGGGCTCGCACTGAACCAATCACCTTCCGCCCGATCCGAACCGACATGAAATCCTTTCGCCTGATGGCCGCCGCCCTCGCCTGCGCCGCCGCTTTGTCCGCCACGGCCCATGCCGGGGAAGCCGAGATCCGCAAGAACCTCGGCGCCCGCTTTCCGCAGTTCGCCCAGATCGACGAGGTGCGCAAGACGCCCATCGGCGGCCTGTACGAAGTGCGCGTGGGCAACGAGCTCTTCTATGTCGACGAGCAGGGCGACTACCTGGTGCAAGGCGAGATGATCGACATCAAGGGCCGCCGCAACCTCACGCAGGAGCGCGTGGACAAGCTCAACGAGGTGGCCTTCGACAAGCTGCCCGTGCAGGACGCCTTCAAGATCGTGCGCGGCAACGGCAAGCGCAAGCTCGCGGTGTTCGAAGACCCCAACTGCGGCTATTGCAAGCACTTCGAGAAGGACCTGCGCAACGTCGACAACGTGACGGTGTACCTGTTCCTCTACCCGGTGCTGGGGCCCGACTCGAAGGTGAAGTCGCGCAACATCTGGTGCAGCAAGGACAAGGCCAAGACCTGGAGCGACTGGATGGTCGGCGAGGTCAAGCCGGCTGACGCACCCGCCAACTGCGACGCCGCCGCGCTGGATCGCAACGTCGCCTTCGGCCGCAAGTACAACATCACCGGCACGCCCACGCTGATCTTTGCCGACGGCAGCCGCACGCCGGGCGCCATTCCCGCCGCGCAGGTCGAAAAGCAACTCGCCGCAGCCACCAAGTGATGGCCGCCGGCACTGCCCTGGCCCGTAGCTCCCGCATCCGCTACCGGATCGCGTGCGCCGACCGGCACGCCCACCTGTTCGCCGTCACGCTGCAGATCGACGCGCCCGCCGCCGGCCAGGCGGTGTCGCTGCCGGCCTGGATTCCGGGCAGCTACCTGGTGCGCGAATTCGCCAAGAACCTGCAGGGCCTGCAGGCACGCCAGGGCCGCCGCGCCGTGCCGATCCGGCAGGTGGACAAGGCCACCTGGCACATCGACTGCGTGGCCGGCAAGCCGCTGGAACTGAGCTACGAGGTCTGCGCCTACGACAACTCGGTGCGCACCGCCTGGCTCGATGCCGACAGGGGCTTCTTCAACGGCACCAGCCTGTGCCTGCGCGTCGAAGGCCAGACCGGCGAGCCGCATGCGCTGGAAGTGCTCGCGCCGCCCGCGGCCAAGGGCGAGGCGCGCTGGCAATGCGCCACCTCGCTCGCGCCGGTGTCGGTCGACCGGCACGGCTTCGGCCGCTACCGGGCCGCCGGCTACGACGAGCTGGCCGACAGCCCGGTCGAGATGGGCGCCTTCTGGAGTGCCGAGTTCGACGTGTGCGGCGTGCCGCACCGCTTCGTGGTGGCGGGCGCGCCCGCCTCCTTCGACGGCGACCGGCTCATCGCCGACACGCGCGCCGTGTGCGAAGCGGAAATGCGCTTCTGGCACGGCGCCAAGGTGGGCAAGCGCGGCGGCCCCAAGCCGCCGCACGACCGCTACGTGTTCATGCTCAACGCGGTGGACGACGGCTACGGCGGGCTGGAGCATCGGCACAGCACGGCCCTCATCTGCGCACGGCGCGACCTGCCGCGCCACGGCACCGTGCGCCAGGCCGAGGGCTACACCACCCTGCTGGGGCTCATCAGCCACGAGTACTTCCACACCTGGAACGTGAAGCGCCTTCGGCCGGCCGAGTTCGCCAGCTACGACTACACCCGAGAGAACTACACCGAGCTGCTGTGGTTCTTCGAAGGCTTCACCAGCTACTACGACGACCTGCTGCTGCGCCGCGCCGGCTGCATCGACGACGCCGCCTATCTGCGCCTGGTCAACAAGACCATCAACCAGGTGCAGCAGACGCCGGGGCGCCAGGTGCAGTCGGTGGCGCAGGCCAGCTTCGACGCCTGGGTCAAGTACTACCGCCAGGACGAGCAGACGCCCAACAGCACGGTGAGCTACTACACCAAGGGCGCGCTGGTCGCCCTGTGCCTGGACCTGACGCTGCGCGCCGAAGGCCGGGGCACGCTCGACGACGTGATGCGCCACCTCTGGAAGACCAGCGGCGACGGCGGCCCGGTGAGCGAGCAGGACATTGCGGATGCGCTGCAGGCGGTGGGCGGGCGCAGCTTCGCAGCCGAGCTTTCGAAGTGGGTGCACGGCACGGGCGAACTGCCGCTGGCGGACCTGCTGCGCGCCCACGGCGTGGCGGTGCTCGACGATCCGGCGCAGCGCGCGCAGGAACTGGGCCTGCGCGTGGCCGAGACCAGCGGCAGCGTGCAGGTCAAGGTGGTGCTGCGCGGCGGCGCGGCCGAGAAGGCCGGCTTTGCCGCCAACGACGAATGGCTGGGCATCGAGCTGGCCGCCACCCGCTCGCAGCCGGCGCAGGCCTGGCGCATTGGCAAGCTGGACGACCTGGCGCTCTATCTCGGTCCGCAGAAGAAGATGACCGCGCTGGTGGCGCGCGACCGCCGGCTGATCCGCCTGCCGCTGCAGCTACCCAGCGGCATCGGCACCTGGCGGCTGGTGTCGCACGATGCCGGTAAGCTGGGCCGCTGGCTGGACGCGCCGGGCAAGCCCTGAATTCTTTTCCGCGAGGAGACTCTCCATGAGCTACGAAACCATCGAAACCCGCGTCGAGGCCGGCAAGGTCGGCATCATCACCCTCAACCGCCCGAAGGCGCTGAACGCGCTCAACGACCAGCTCATGACCGAGCTGGGCCAGGCGCTCAAGGCCTTCGACGCCGACGAGGCCATCGGCTGCATCATCGTCACGGGCAGCGAGCGCGCCTTTGCCGCCGGCGCCGACATCTCGGCCATGGCCAAGTACAGCTTCCAGGATGTCTACAAGGGCGACTTCATCAGCCGCAACTGGGAAACCATCCGCTCCGTGCGCAAGCCGGTGATCGCCGCGGTGGCCGGCTTTGCGCTGGGCGGCGGCTGTGAGCTGGCGATGATGTGCGACTTCATCATCGCGGCGGACACGGCCAAGTTCGGCCAGCCCGAGATCAAGATCGGCGTGATTCCCGGCGCCGGCGGCACGCAGCGCCTGCCGCGCGCGGTGGGTAAAGCCAAGGCCATGGACCTGGTGCTCACCGGCCGCATGATGGATGCGCAGGAAGCCGAGCGCGCCGGCCTGGTCAGCCGCGTGGTGCCTTATGAGAAGCTGGCCGACGAGGCATTGGGCGCGGCACTCATCATCGCGGGCTTCTCACAGATGTCGGTCATGGCCGCCAAGGAGTCGGTCAACCGCGCCTTCGAGTCGGGCCTGTCGGACGGCGTGATGTTCGAGCGGCGCATCTTCCACGCGCTGTTCGCCACCGCCGACCAGAAGGAAGGCATGGATGCCTTCCTGACCAAGCGGCAGCCCGACTTCAAGAACCAGTAAGCGCAGGCGCCGCGCTCACTGCGTCGGGCGCGGTGCTTCCGCCGGCGGCGTGCGGCTGGCCGGTGGCGCGGCTGGC
>NZ_BCUU01000092.1 GCF_001591385.1 Variovorax soli NBRC 106424 | reverse complement strand
TCGCCGCCGCAGGCCGCCAGCGGGCCGAGCGCGGCCAGGCCTGCGCCCGCGCCGAGCATGCGCAGGAATTCGCGCCGCTTGGACGGCCATCGCGAAACGGCCGCCGGATCGGCATGAACAGGCTCAAGGCTCGTGTGGGCCGGCGAATCGGATGCGCTGTGAGTCATCGGTTGATCTCCTGGTTGGTCTTCAAGGGCGCAAGAACCCCCGCCGCGCCGCTGTGGCGCGTTCGAAAAAACGGAGGCGACGGAAAAAGGGAGGCGGACTTACCGGCGGCCGGCGATCACCGCGATCTCGATGCGAACATCGCGCGGCAATCGGGCGACTTCGACGGTCGCGCGCACGGGCGCATCGGTCTTGAAGTACTCGCCGTAGACCCGGTTCATCAACGGAAACTCGTTGAGGTCCTTCATGTACACCGTGCTCGACAGGACGTCGGCATAGCCCAGCCCTTGCGAGCGCAGCTTGGTGCCGATGTAGTCGAGCACGATGCGCGTCTGCTCTTCCGTGGTGGTGCCCATCACCGCGTCACCTTTGGCGTTGAGCGGAATCACGCCCGAGATGAACAACAGGTTGCCGTAGCCCACCATCTGCGAATACGGACCGATCGCCGGATAGACCTTGTCGGTGGACAAGACCTGCTTGCCGGTACCGGCAGCGCAGCCACCGAGCACGAGCGAGGCGGCCAGAAGAGGTGTGAGGCCCAGGGAGAACAGACGTCGTTTCATGGATTGTTCTTTGCTCCGTGAGGTGAGGTTTGCACGCTTCGTTCAAGCAAGCGGCGGGTTCGTGGACCGGGCCCGGACCGTCTTGCCGCGCGAAGAATAGGAGCCGGTTTTCGCAGGCACAAGAAGGCACACGGATGTCACCTGCCTTCGTGCGATGAGTGCATCTCGCCAAAGGAAAACCGAAGTACCAAAAGAGGCGCGATGCGCCCTCGTTCGCAACAAAGTCCTTACAAGCTTTCGCTAGGCACTTCGGAGATCGACGTCACACAATGCAATGAAGGGACATCAAAAAAACTTGCGCCATCGCCATTCGACTGAGAGGAGAGATCCATGTCATTCGACAGCAAGGGAGGCACCGAATGCGCCCCCGCTGCCGCGCCGGCCGAAGGGTCGGACCCGTGTCCATACTTCCCCATCATCCACGAGACCTTCGAGCGCGTAGGCAACAAATGGACCTTGAGCATCGTCTGTGCGCTCAAGCCGGGGCCGTTGCGCTTCAATGCGCTCAAGCGCCGCATCGAAGGCATCTCCCAGCGCATCCTCACCCTCACGTTGCGCGGCCTGGAGCGCGACGGGCTGGTGGTCCGCACCGTCGCATCCACCGTGCCCTTGCAGGTCGACTATGAACTCAGCGCGCTCGGCCGCTCGCTGATCGAATCGGCGCACGCGCTCGCGGTCTGGGGTGTGGCCAACAGGGCCGGCGTGCTGCAGGCGCGCGCACGTTTCGACGAGCTCGCACAGCCTGCGCCCGCGGCAGCGCGTGTCCATCGCAGCAGCGCGCGCTGAGCATCACCGGGAGCCGTTGACCGCAAGAAGGCGCAGGGATCACTTTCCGCCCGTGGTGTCGCCGGCAGCCTGCGGCGCCATCGCCATCGCGCGCTTGTGCTTGCGCCCATCCTTGATCTTCAGGAACGGCGTCTCGATCAGCCAATAGCTGAGCGTCGCGGCAGCGAAGGCCTGCACGATGTTGAACGGGTAGGCCCATGCCAGCAGCGAGTCCTTGACGAGGAAGAGCTGCTGCCACAGGTACAGGCTGTACGAGATGGTCCCGACGAAGATGAACGGCCGCAGCCTCAACAGCCGCGAGAGCCAGAGGTCCTTCATCGTGACGAGGCCGGCGAGGATCACGGCAATGCACACGCCGTTGAAGGTCGTTCCGTAGGTGGCGGACCAGGCATTGCCGAGCGCCGAGCCGAGCAGCGGATTCACGAACACCAGCGCGATGCAGCAGGCCGTGACAAGGGCCGCGCCATGGTGCCGTTCGAGAACATCCTGGATTCGAGGCAGGCCGAGCGCCGTGAGGCATCCGATGAGGATCGAGTCAACGCCGGTGTGCAGCATCATGCCCAGCTGGCCGCGCAGGCTCGGGGTCAGAAAATAGAAGGCCACCCTCACAAGCGGCATGAGCAGGATCAATCCGAGCAGCCATCCCTTGCCGCGTCCGCGCAGCAGGAAGATCAGGAGCGGCGGCCAGAACCAGTAGAACTGCTCCTCGAGCGCCAAGGTCCAGAAATGGCCCAGGTACCAGGCGCCGTCCGGATGCTGCACATGCGACTGCCCCAGGCCCAGGGCCTCCGAGTAGTTCCAGACATGCAGCGCCGCAAAGGCGAACTGCCGCCAGCCGATGTCGAGCACCTGACAGGCCGAAAGCAATACGAGCACGAGGATGTAGGCATAGAACGCCGGCCAGATGCGCAGGGTGCGGCGCAAATAGAACTGCGGCAGGTCGATGGCCGACCAGGCCTTCCATTCCGCGTGCAGCAGGTTCGTGATCAGGAAGCCGCTGAGCACGAAGAAGATCTGCACGCCCAGCCCTCCGTTGGAGAAATACCTGAGCGGATAGAGAACGCCGGTATATCCCCCCTCGAAGGTGCCTGCCGCGTGCGTCAGGACCACCATCATCACGGCCACGCAACGAAGCCCCGTCAATTCCGGTATGCGCGCGCTCATTGCACCTCTCGATCTCTGCCAACCCGTCGATCGCGGCAGCGGGTCGGTCGAATTGTTGTAGGCCGAAATTTTTACACAAATGCATACTTTTGTTGCAGCATTCGTGTCGTGACTCAATCGCCAGCGCTTCTCCTGCACGGACGTAGCGCGACGCCCCCATGACAGCGGAAAAGACAAGGATGCGCGAGCAAAAGCACGGCTACTACGCCCCCTACATCGACGGCCTTCGGGCCGTCGCGGTCTTGAGCGTCATGGCCTACCACCTGAATCCCGCTTGGCTGCCCGGCGGCTTCACCGGCGTCGATGTGTTCTTCGTGATCTCCGGCTTCGTGGTCAGCACCTCGGTGCACAAGCTGCCGCCGATGCGCATGGGCGCCTTCATGCTGATCTTCTATTCGCGCCGGGTCACGCGGATCGTCCCCGCGCTCACGGTCTGCCTGGTTGCGACGGCGGCCGTGTCCGCGCTGTTCATTCCCAACGCCTATCTGAGCGACACCAACCAGCGCACCGGTGTTCTTGCATTCTTCGGCCTGTCCAACGTGCTGCTGGCGCACCGCGGCCGCGACTATTTTTCTCCGCACGCCGAATACAACCCCTTCACCCACACCTGGTCGCTGGGTGTGGAAGAGCAGTTCTACCTGGTCTTTCCGCTGCTGTTCTTCGCGTGGATCCTGGGGCGGCGGCGCTTGTCCACCGGTCTGTTCTGGGGCGGGCTCGCGGCGTCGCTCGTGTGTGCGCTGTGGCTGGCCAAGGTCAATCAGCTCAGCGCGTTCTACCTGATCTGGAGTCGCTTCTGGGAGCTTGCCGCCGGTGTGCTGCTGTTTCAATGGATGGCGAACCGGGGGCATTCCTTCGACACCGACAGCCCGCCCAGCACGGCCGCGAACAGGTGGGCAGCGGTTTCGCTCGCCGTGCTGCTGGCCGGGCTGTGGACCGCCAATCCTGCGGCGGCGCCCCTGCCCGCGGCCATCCTGCCCGTGCTCGGAACGCTCGGCCTGCTGGGCTTCGTCCATGGGCGCCAGGGCGGTGCAGTCCAGCGCGTGCTGTCGCTTCCGGCAATCCGCTTCATCGGCCGGATTTCCTATTCGCTCTATCTCTGGCACTGGCCGGTCGTCGTGCTCGCGCGCTGGACGACCGGGCTCGAATCTCCCGCGGTTCAGCTGCTGGCCGTGGCGATGGCCTTCGCGCTCGCCACCCTTTCCTATTACTGGGTCGAGATGCCCACACGACGCATCGGGCCGCGCCTGGCGCGCCCGGTCACCATCGGCGCAGGGCTTTCACTTCTTGCAACCGGCCTCGCGGCCTCGGTGCTGGTCAATGCGGCCCAGCCCCGGCTATCGCTGAGCACCGTCGCACGCAACAGCGCCGACTGGTACGTGAACTGGAACGACGCCAATCGCGGTGCCACCGGCTGTCACGTGGAGATATCGAGTACCGGCTTTCTGGGCGGCCAGTTCACGCGCGTCACCCCTTCCGGATGCGGCGCGAAGGCAGCGGCAAACCAGCGGACGCTGTATGTCAGCGGCGACTCCCATTCAGGCTCCTACGCGACCATGCTCGGGAAGTTCGCGCGCGAGACGGACACGCGCATCGTGCACTTCACGCGCGGCGGCTGCGCCTTCATGAGCCTGGGATTGGAGGATGAACGGCAAGCCGATTGCGCGCGCTACAACGCCCAGGTCATCGACCACATCCTGCCCCAGATGACGCGCGGCGACGTGCTGTTCCTGCCTTCGCTGCGCCTGCCTCGATTCACACAGCTTGCACTCGACGCCGAGAAGGCCCGCATGCACGACGCCGTCTGGAATGCCACGGCCCGCACCGAACGCGCGTCCGCCGAGCAGGATGCCTCGGCCATCCTGCGCCGGATCACCGACCGGGGCGTGCAGGTGATCATCGAAGCGCCCAAGCCGCTCTACATGAGCAGCCCGTACCGATGCTCCGACTGGTTCAACCGCGACAGCCGCGGATGCCAGCGCGGCGAGTCGCTGCCGCGCGACTATCTGGAGAACCTGCGCCAGCCCGTCATGGCCACGCTGGCCCGCATGCATGCCGCGAACGAGGCCGTCGTCGTCTGGGACCCATTGCCTGCGCTGTGCCAGCGCGATACATGCAGTGCCAAGGTCGGCGGCCGGCCGCTGTTTTTCGATTCCGACCATCTCAGCGCCTACGGCAACGACATCCTTCTGCCCTATTTCATCGATTTCGTGGGCCGTCTCGCCCCGGTTCCCGAGAACGCAGTCGGCGTCGACGCGATGCACAAGTCGGCGTCGAAGTAGGCGTGGCATCTTCTGCACTTTTGCCTCGGCCCGCACGGTCCTGGGGGCCCATCCTGCCCAGGTGCTGAGCCCCGGCCCGGACAGCCGCTAGAATCCGCTTCGACGCGGGCGTAGTTCAATGGCAGAACGGCAGCTTCCCAAGCTTCATACGAGGGTTCGATTCCCTTCGCCCGCTCCAAGTACTTTTCCTCCCCATCCAATCAGGTACGGCCCTTCCATGCGGCGGGGGCGCACTGCCTTGCTCGTCGTCCCTCGCGGTGCGAGACATTGCTGCGCAGACGAGATGTCGGGTACTGTTCGGGGCGAAAACCGGAGTGCGGCATGTTCAACTGGCTGTTGGTCTTCGTTCCCATCACCATTGCCATCGAGCATTTCTATCCGCATCAGCACTTGCTCGTGTTCCTGACGGCCGCCGTCGCCATCCTTCCGCTGGCCGGCTGGATGAGCCGCGCAACGGAACATCTGGCCGAGCAAACCGGAGAGGGCATCGGCGGCCTGCTCAACGCCACGTTCGGCAACGCGGCCGAACTGATCATCGCCTTTGCCGCACTGCGGGCGGGCCTGCACGATGTCGTCAAGGCCTCGATTGCGGGCTCGATCATCGGCAACATCCTGCTGGTGCTGGGCGCGTCCATGTTGGCCGGCGGTCTGCGTCATTCGCAGCAGACCTACAACGCCGCAGGCACGCGTTCGCAGGCCACGCTGCTGACACTGTCCGCCATCGCGCTGGTGCTCCCGGCCGCGTACAGCATCGCGGTGGGCAGGGGCATCGCGCAAGGGACGCCGGGGCTGTCCACCGGCCTGACGCACGACGTGGTGCTGCTGAGCGTGTCCATCGCCGTGGTGCTGCTCGTGGTCTACGGCCTGTTCCTGGTGTTCTCGTTGATCACGCACGCGTCGCTGTTCGCCGGCTCGACCGCGCATGCAGAAGCGGCCGACGCCCCGCCGCCGTGGCCGATGCAGAAATCGCTGCTCATCCTGGCGGCGTCCACGGCCGCCATCGCATGGGTGAGCGAGATACTCGTCGGCGCGATCGAGCCCACCGCGCATGAATTCGGCTTGAGCAGTGTCTTCGTCGGCGTTTTTGTGGTGGCCATTCTCGGCAACGCCGCCGAGCACGCCAGCGCCATCACGGCGGCGATGAAGAATCACATGGACTTGTCGCTTGCCATTGCCATCGGATCGAGCGTGCAGGTCGCACTGTTCGTCGCTCCTGTGCTGGTGCTCGCCAGCCTGTGGGTGGGACCGGCGCCGATGGACCTGGTGTTTCCAGGCGGCCTGGTCGCGGCGGTGCTGCTGTCGGTTCTGATCACCGGCCAGGTCGCCGGCGATGGCCGCTCCGACTGGCTGCGCGGCGTGCTGCTGCTCTCGGTGTATCTCATCTTCGGGCTGGCGTTCTTTTTCGTGCCCGGGCATTGAGGCGCTGCCGCGGCGGTGGTCGTTCTCAGGCTCCTTCTCGGGGCAAACAAATCTGAGACAATCCAGCCGAACCCCGGGCCGCCCTTCGCGGCCCGTTGTCCTTTCTTCTTCATGATCCACCTGGTTTTCCGAATCGACCGCACCGCTGCAAGTGCTGCCACCACCACCGTGGCGGCCGGCCTGCGCGCGCGCGTCGCGCTTCGAAACCGAGCCATGGCGCCCATGCGCCAGCCTGCCGCACTCTCCTGCGCCCGGCGATCCTCACCCTGACCTTTCTTCTTCGCGCAAACCATCGATCGCCGGGCCACCACCACCCGCGCGTTCGCGGCCGCCGCCTGCCCAAAGACCTTGTCGTGCAGCACGCCGCCCTTGAATTCGATTGGAATGCGTCATGCAAGCAACCGCAGCAACCCCCATTCACGGCGAGCGCACGCTCACCGAACTCGACCACGTCCGGCTGACCAAGCTGCAGGGCCGCCAGCCGCTGGCCGCACTCGACGAACTGCTGGACGCCACCGATGTGGTCAGTCCGCAGGAAGTCGCGGCCGACGTGGTCACGATGCGAAGCCGGCTGGTGATCGCCGATGCGCAGACCGGCCAGCGCCAGACGATCACCCTTTGCTATCCGGCCGACGCCGATGCCGCCGCGGGGCAGGTGTCGGTGCTCTCGCCGGTGGGGCTGGCGCTCATCGGCACTCGTGTCGGCTCCATGGCGCGCTGGCGCACGCCGGGCGGCGAGGAAGGCGCGGCGCAGGTGCTGGAGATCGTCTACCAGCCCGAGGCCAGCGGCGACTACACCGCTTAAAGTGCGGTCGAACCCACTCACGGAGCAACGCGCCTTGATGAACCCCATCCTTCTGCCCGCCGTTGCCGCGGTGCTGATCCTGGCCCCTGGCAGCCTGTGGCAGCTGGCGGCCGCCCAGGGCGCCCGTGCCAGTTCGCAAGTCGAGCTGGCGCAAAAGGCCGACTCGCTGAAGCCGGGCGAATGGGTCTGGGCGCCGGAGGTTTCGCGCAGCGGGCCGGTGACCATCTACGTGGACCTGAGCCGCCAGGTGGCCACCATCTACCGCAATGGCGTGCGCATCGGCGTGAGCACCGTGTCCACCGGCAAGCCCGGGCACGAAACGCCCACCGGCGTATTCCAGATCCTGCAGAAAGACGCCAGGCACCGCTCCAGCAAGTACAACGCCGCGCCCATGCCCTACCAGGAGCGTTTGACCTGGGACGGCGTGGCGCTGCACGCGGGCGGGCTGCCGGGCTATCCGGAAAGCCACGGCTGCATCCACCTGCCCTACGAGTTCGCGCGCCTGCTCTTTGCCACCACGCAGATGCACGGCACGGTGGTGGTGGCGGGACGCGCCGGCAGCACGGTACGGATGACGCCAGCCGCAGGCGTGCTGGCACCGATGGACGGCAAGGGTGCCGACAGCGTGCGCATGCCGCTGGCCGAAGGCGAAGACTGGCGCTGGACGCCCGAGCTCTCGCCTGAAGGGCCGATGTCGGTGGTGCTGTCCAAGTCCGACCAGCGCGCCATCGTGCTGCGCGGCGGCGTCGAGATCGGCCGCGCGCGCGTGAGCCTGCCCGACCAGGACTTCGCCACGCATGCCCTCACGCTCACGCGCGACGCGCAGGGCCGTGCGCAATGGATCTTCACCGCGGTGCCGGGCCATGCCGGCGAGGCCGGCCACGCGCTCGACGCCGCGGTGATCGAGCGGGTGCGCATGCCCAGGCCTTTCCACGACGCGGTGCTGGCCGCCATGAAGCCGGGCGATACGCTGCTGGTCACCCAGGCACCCATCCATACGGGCAGCAGCGGCACGAAGCTGGCGGTGCTCAGCGATGCGATGCCGGTGGAGCGCTGAAGGCGAAAGGCAACGATCAGTTGCGCTGCACGCTCGGCGCGTAGATATACCGCTGGCTGCCCGCGCTGGCCGGCTGTGCGTTGATCGACACGGTCAGGCCGGCACCCGGGACGGTGACCTGCAGGACTTCCGCGAAGGGCGTGCCGTCCGGGTTGGTTCCGGCGTCGCGGTGGCGTACGCCGGCCATCGGATCGTTGTAGTGCACCGTGTCGATGCGCCCGTCGCTGGCGCGCTCGCGGGTGACGGTATTGCCATTCACGCCGGTCACCTTGTTCGAGTCGGCAACAGGTGCCGACGTGACGTTCTGGGTGTTCGGCCCGAGCTCGCGCCAAAGCTGCGCATCGAAGTACTTCGACACCGTATCGACGGCCGGCACCGCCAGCGTCTGGTGCTTGGTCAGGATGAAGTGCGTCTCCTCCACTTCCACGCCGCTGGCGTTGCGCAGCCCTGCCGGATTGGTGGTGCCGAACACGTTGACCGCACCGCTGGGTGCGCGATAGGCATACATGTTGGCCACCGGGCCGCTGACGCCGTCCTCGACGCCGATCACGTCGAAGCCGCCGTCGCTGCGGGCCGCCACGCTGATGTTGGCCTCGGGGTCCGCGACGCAGGTGCCGGGGGCATTGCGGTAGTCGATGTCGCAGATGTCGATCTTGTCGTCCGACTTGAAGGTCATCTGCTCCATCCAGTGGATGAAGCCGTCGTAGGGGGTGTAGCCGCTTTGCAGCATCGACCAGGTACCCGCCAGTGCGGACTTGACATGCGACTGCACCGGGAACATGTAGCCCACGCTGGTGCGGCCGGTCGTCTGGTTCTGCGAGCGGTAGAGCGCAAGGCCGGCGCTGCCCACCGCGAAGTCGAAGTGCACCTGCTCCGCGCCGGTGGGTGTCTCTTGCGTGCCGTCGGCGGTGAACTCGCAGGGCTTGGCCGGATCGGCCGTGATGGCCAGCGACACCGAACCGTCCGCTGATTTGTACGTGCCGGCACCGAAGTCGATGTCGCGCACCGTCGTGCGGCCATAGTGGTCGATGGTGCGGTACTTGCCGCTCGCGGCGATCGGGCAGCCGGCCAGCGGACCCTTCTGGACCGATTCCATGGCATCGCCCAAGCCGGTCGAGCTGCCGCTGCCCGACGAGTTGGCAATCTGGTTCACCACCTGCGGCAGTGCTTCGATGCTGATCTTGGTGCCCAGGGAGTCGAGCAGCTTGTCGTAGTCGTTGCCGCCGTCGGGTGCGCCGCTCGTAGCGGCAACCAGCTGTGCCTTGAATGGGTCAATGGTGCCCAGGTCGATGCCGGTCGCTTCCTTGATCGCGGTCAGCACCGCATTGGTGGCCGTCACGAGCTGCTCGCTGCTCACGGCGGTGCCGTTGCCGAAAGCCGCGAACAGGTCCGAGGGCAGGCCGGCGCTGAGCTGGGCCACGATCATTTCGGTGAGCGGCGTGACGTTGGCGGCGGCGCTGGTGGTGCCGCTGGCGGAATCGGTGGTGCCGGCCTCGGCCAGCGAGTGCAGCGTGACGGCCACGCCGCCCTGCTCGCCGGTCACTTGGATCACGCAGGGCAGCGCACCGCCGGTAAGGCTGAGCGAATACTTGCCGCTGGCATCCGTGGTGGCCGTGCCGGTGGCATTGGCGCACTTCACAGCCACGCTGGCATTGGCCAGCGCCGCGCCCGTGGCCGCCGTGCCCGACAGCTTCACGCTGGGCTGAGAACTGGCCGGCGCCGTGCCGCCGGTGTTGCTGCTGCCGCTGCTGCTGCCGCCGCCTCCGCAAGCTGCCACGAGCAACAGGGCCGCACAGGCGGTTGCCGACTTGGCCAGCACTTCGATTCGCTTCATCTCTGGGGTTCCTCTTTCGTCTGATTTGGTGGTTGGAGCCGTCCGCCCTCTCGCAGACGGTGCAACGGTTCGTGTCATGAAACAGTCAGACACAATTACCGACGCGGAGCGGAGTCTCCGGGAGCCCCGGCCCGCGTCGAATCCCCCAAATGGATGAAAGCGTCGTGGCGCAGCAACCCCGCCTCGACGGATGTCGCAATCGCGTGAAAAAGCGCACAGCGCCCATGCGCTGGCGCTGTGCTCAGGCGATGCCCACGCCGCCTAGTGCGGGCCGCCGCGCAGCGGGTCGACGTTTTCCGGCAGCGCGTTGAAGTCGATCACCTTCCACAGGTAGTCCTTCTGCTGCGGCGACAGCAGCGCATAGCGCGGCCAGAAGAAGAAGTTGTCGGCGGACGACATGTACGAGGTGTTGTCGAACACCATGCGCTTGACGCAGCAGGTGAAATTGGTCCAGTCGGGCCAGGGCGTCTGCCCGTCGAACAGCTGCGAGGGTGCGCCGGTGCGGGCAAAGGTCGCGAAGTGCCTGATGAAGCGGTTCGACAGCGCCTGCCGGCTGGCCGCGTTGTTCGCGTCCCAGGCAAAGTGCATGAAGTTGGGCTCGCTCGTCACGAAGTTGCCGAACAGCGAGGCGATGTCGATGCCGTGGAAGGCGGAGAAGGTGTCCTTCCAGGGCTGCGGCGTGTCGTTCCAGTTGTAGTTGTAGCGGTAGATGCTGCCCTGCTGCAGCCGCAGCAGGCGCACGACGTTGTCGATCACGTTGTCCAGCGCGTAGCTGATGGCCTCGTGCGTCTGCGTGTAGATGGGCTGAAACTCCGGCTTGATCAGGTCGTTGTAGCTCACCGTGCCCGGGGCCGCGTCGTTGGCCAGCTGCCAGTACTCCTGGGCACTGGGCTTGCCCATGCCGAAGGAATAGGCGAAGTACGAACCCTCGTCGTGCGTCGAGCCGATCATCAGCGGCATCTTGTTGTAGTTGCCGGCCACCAGGCCCACCAGGCCGCTGGCGCGGATCACCGTGCCGTCGGTGAAGTGCCCCGGCACCACGGGATACGGCGTGAACTTCATGATCTGCGCCGCCGTGGCACCGCGCAGCACCGCCGCGATGTCGGCCTGGCTCATGGCCAGGCGCTGCGCGGCGGCCTGCGCGGTGGTCGACGCACGGCCGCTGTCGACCAGCAGGTTGTCGACCAGGCCATCGGCTGCCAGCTGGCCGACCACGGACGGGTAGCCGTTCGGAATGCCCGACATGCACAGCGCCCGCTGGAACTTGCCGGCCGCCAGCGGCGACTGCAGCAGGCCCCAGGTGTTGATGCAGCCGGCCGACTGGCCGCCCACGGTCACCAGGTTGGCATCGCCGCCGAAGGCACCGATGTTCGTGCGCACCCAGTCCAGGCCGCGCACCAGGTCCAGCGTGGCGAAGTTGCCCGAGTCGTCCCTGGCGTCGCCGGTGGCCAGGGCCGACGCCTTGAGCCAGCCCAGCATGCCCAGGCGGTACTGCACCGTGACCACCACCATGTTGGCCTTGGCCGCGAGGTACGCGCCGTTGTACAGCGGCTCCCGGGCCGAGCCCTTGAGGTTGCTGCCGCCATGTATCCAGAACAGCACCGGCAGCTTGTCGCTGCTGGAGTTGGGGCGCCAGACGTTGAGGTACAGGCAGTCCTCGCTGCCCACCGGCTGGTCGAAGGTGGCCGGGTCGGGCTCGCCGAAGAAGCTGCCGATCTGCGCGCACATCGAAGCAAAGCTGGTGGCCGCGCGCGAGCCGGCCCAGGGCACGGGCGGCTGCGGTGCACGCCAGCGCAACGCGCCCACGGGCGGCTGCGCAAAGGGCACGCCGAGGAAGGCATGGGTGTTGTTGGCGTCCAGCTTGCCGTAGATCTTGCCGGCGTCGAGCTGGCGGGTCAGCTGCTGGTCGTAGGCGGCCAGCGCCGGGTCAAGCCCCAGCAGGGTGGTGCCCACGAGAACGACGCTGACCAGCGCAAGGCGGCGCCAGCGCGCATGCAGCGCGCGAAGCGCATGCAGGAAATTGAGGCTCACGGCTGTCTCCTGTTGTGTTGTCGTCATGCGCGAACTCGACGGTTGCGCATGCGCATTCTTGGAAACATCCGGGTCCCGAGGCTCCTGATCAATCCCCGAGCGGCGCTCGGAATCGGCTGATTGACAGGCGCCCGGCAACCAGCTATCGGCGCCAGCTCATTGCACCAATCCCTGACGCACGGCGTAGAGCACCAGCTCGGCCGTGCTGCCCACCTCCAGCTTGCGCAGGATGTTGCTGCGATGCGTGCTGGCCGTCTTGACGCTGATGCCCATGCGCGCGCCGATCTCGGTGGGCGACAGGCCCTTGAGCAGCCACTGCAGCACCTCCTGCTCGCGCTCGCCCAGGCGCCGGTGCGCAGGCTGCGCCGTGGGGCCCGGCAGGGGCGCAGGCTCCGCCGGACGCAAGGCATCGGCGATCTGCCGGGCCGCGTCCACGGCCTGCTGCGTCATGCCCAGCAGGCGTTCGGTGAGCGACTGCAGCTCGCCCGCCGGCGCGCTGTGCAGCATGCGGGCCGCATCGGTGCGGATGCTGCTGAGCATGCCGCCCAGGCCCTGCTCCACCTCGCGCGCGAACGCATTGCGCTGCGCCTCCAGGGCCAGCGCCGTGTGGCTGCTCAGCGCCCGCACCTGGTCCAGGAGGTGGCGCAGCTGCGCCTCGTTGCGCAGGCGCTCGGTCACATCCACGCCCACGCCGATCACGGCCGGACGACCCTTGAAGTTCATGCGCGACCCGTGCACCTCCACCAGCACCACGTGGCCGTCTCGATGCTGGCCGCGGGTGATGAAGTGCATGCTGGGCGGATTGCCCTGCAGCCGCGCCTGCACGCGCGCGCGCACTTCGTCCAGAAAGTCCGGCGCCACCAGGCGTGCGAGCGGCATGCCCACCACCTCTTCCCGCGTGTACCCGGCAATCGCGGCCCAGGTGCTGTTGGCATGAACGAAGTGGTCGTCCTGGATCACATAGATGCCGGCGACCGACTGCTCGACGATGGCCTCGAAGGGAACATCGGTCCGGGCACCCTTGGCGCGGCCTGGCGGGACGGAGGAGCTTGCGTGCATGCGCCCATCGTAGAAAGGCCCGGGCGCCCAGTGCACCGGGGCTTGCACGCATGGCCGGAGCCTACGCGTCCGGCCGCGGCCCGGGCAGCCGCATCAGCGCCTGCCCCATGCGAATCCGCGTACCTGTCTCGATGCCATCGGCCAGGACGAAGCCCTTGGGCGCGAAGACGATGAGGGTCGAGCCGTGCTCGAACCAGCCCATCTCCTGTCCCTTGCGGTAGGGCACGCTCACCGCCACCCGGTCGGGGCCGCGGTAGCGCAGATGCAGCAGCACGTCCAGGCAATGCAGGCGCATGCTGGCCACCAGGATGGCTGCCACCGGCACGATGGCTACAGGCTCGCCCGATGCCAGCCGCGTGCGCAGCACCGCGCGCTCGTTGCGGCAGAACAGCCGCTCCACGCGCTTGAGGGCGATCGGGTTCACGTTCCAGGTGTCGCCCGAGAGGTAGCGCACCTCTTCCACCGTGCAGTCGTGCGGCGCATGGAATCGGTGGTACATGCTGCTGGTCAGCCGCAGGGTGACGAAGGTGCCGCCCCGAAAGGGCTCCACCGCCTGCGCGTCGCCGAACAGCTCGGCCGCCGAATACGGAAAGCCCTTGGCCTGGAACACCTCGATGCCGGCCACCGGGCCGCAGGCGCCGACGATGGCGTCGCACGGGCTGCTCATCACGGCCGGGTCGGGGTCGATGGGTCGCGCGCCGTCCTTGAGTTCGCGCGTGAAGCAGTCGTGCATGCTGGCAAAGCGCGTCTTCTTCGCTTCGCTGAGGTCCAGCTCGGTGAACAGGCGCCAGGTGCCGATGGAAAGCTCGCGCACCAGCGGGTTGCGGATCTTGCTGAACCAGCCCATGAAGCGGGTCAGCGCGACGCGCGGCACGCGGTTGGTGAGCAGGAAGTTGATGTCCTCCTGCTGCAGCAGGGCATCACGGATGTGTCGAAGCATTTTCATGAGGGCGTCAAGAAGGAGAGATAGACAGACAGGGTGTGCTCACGAGACCTATGAATTCATGACCCAGACCTTCCTCTTGTCTTCCGTCGCCGTGGCGGCCACCCTGGCCACCCTGCCCATGGCCTGGCGCCGGCTGGAACTCTCGCGCGCCAAGCACCCGTCGCTCACCGGCCATTCGCGCATGGCCAGGCGGGTGGCGGCGCAGCTGCCGGGCTATGCGTACGACGAAGCGCGCTTCTTCGATTCCGACGGTGCGCCGGCCGAAGTGCAGGCACGCCGGCGCGCCGGCTTCGAAGCCCTGTCGCAGCTGCTGCGCACGCGCCATGCGCGCTCCATCGCGGCCACGCGCGAGGCTCGCCCTGCCCTCTCGGACCTGCAGTTCACCAGCAGCTACCGCGTGCCCTTCCAGTACAGCCCGCATGTGCGCGAGCACCTGCCGGTGGGCGCCTTCCTGCAGGCCTCCAGCGGCGTGATGGTGGAAGACCTGGATGGCCAGAGGTTCTACGACCTCACCGGCTCGTACGGCGTGAACCTGCTGGGCGTGGACTTCTACAGGCAGTGCATCGCCGAAGGCAGCCGGCTGGCCGAACCGCTGGGCCCGGTGCTGGGCGCCTACCACCCGTGCGTGACCGAGAACGTGCAGCGGCTGCGCGCCATCTCGGGGCTGGACGAGGTGTCCTTCCACATGTCGGGCACCGAGGCCGTGATGCAGGCCGTGCGCCTGGCCCGCTACCACACGCGGCGCACGCACCTGGTGCGCTTTTGCGGCGCCTATCACGGCTGGTGGGAAGACGTGCAGCCCGGCGTGGGCAACCCGCTGCCGCCGCACGAGACCTACACCCTGCGCGAGATGGACGAGCGCACGCTGCAGGTGCTGCGCAAGCGCCGCGACATTGCCTGCGTACTGGTCAATCCGCTGCAGGCGCTGCACCCCAACGCGGGCGCGCCGGGCGACTCCGCGCTGGTGGACAGCAGCCGCCAGGCCGCCTTCGACCGCGCGGCCTACACCGCGTGGCTGCAGAAGCTGCGCCAGGTGTGCAGCGAGCGCGGCATCGTGCTGATCATGGACGAGATCTTCGTGGGCTTTCGGCTGGCGCCGCGCGGCGCGCAGGAATACTTCGGCGTGCAAGCCGACATGGTGACCTACGGCAAGACGCTGGGCGGCGGCCTGCCCGTCGGCGTGGTGTGCGGCCGCGCGGCGCTCATGAAGCGCTACCGCGAAGAGCGCCCGGCCGACATCTGCTTCGCGCGCGGCACCTTCAACGCGCACCCCTATGTGATGGGCGCGATGAACGCGTTCCTGCGGCGCATCGAGACGGCCGAGGTGAAGGCGCTCTACGACGGCCTGGACGAGCGCTGGAACGCGCGCGCCGCACGGCTCAACCAGACGATGGCGGACGCGGGCCTGCCGGTGCGCGTGGCCAACATCTCCTCGATCTGGACGGTGATGTACACCGCGCCCTCGCGCTACAACTGGCTGCTGCAGTACTACCTGCGCGCGCAGGGCCTGGCCCTGAGCTGGGTGGGCACGGGCCGCCTGATCTTCAGCCTGAACTACGGCGACGCCGAATTCGAGGCCGTGTGCGAGCGCTTCGTGGCGGCGGCCCGCACGATGCAGGCCGACGGCTGGTGGTGGCAGGGGCACGACGGGGCGCTGAGCAACAAGTCGATCAAGCGCGGCATCCTGCGCGAGATGGTCGCGCAACGCTGGAAGAAGTAGACGAGCGAATCAGGCGTGCCTGCGATCGGCCGCCTGAGCCCCATGCGTGGGGTCGATCAGCTCGCCGCGCAAGAGATGCAGCGGCGCACGGTAGTAGAGCTTGATGTCGTGAAAAGGGTCGGTGAGGATCTTGGTCATCCACACCAGGCCGGTCTTCACGTCCTGCAGCAGGAAGAGGTGAAAGGTGCGAAACAGCAGGCCCGCCGCGCCCAGGATCAGCCAGGCCAGGCCCACCTGCCGCACGTAGCCTTCGAAGCCGGTGGTGGGCGCCATCAGGCCGAACAGGGTGCGGTCCCACCACAGCACCACCGGCACCGCCGCCCACAGGCCCATCAGCACCACCTTGCGCTGCAGGTTGTAGCCCACCTTGATCTCTTCCTTGTATTCGTGCGTGGCCTGGTTCACATGGTCGTAGCCCTTGGGCTCGAAGAAGAAGTGGCCGGCCTGGCGGCTGGTCATCGACACGCACCAGCCCAGCAGCGCGGCCGCCACCGGGTCGATGAAGAGCAGCGCGTAGGCGATGACGAAGCTGAGCGCGCTCACCAGGTGCAGCGTCTGGTTGATGCGGCTGTGGTGGTAGTAGCGGTGGTCGTCCCAGCGTTGCTCGGCCAAGGTGCGGAAGAAGTCGTTCACGGGTTCTCCTGTGCTTTGAGGAAGAGGAATGGCGCCCGCGGCGCTCGGAGGTGGCGCGGCGCGTGACGGCATCGTGACGAGCGCGCGTGAATTCTTGGTGACGGTGTGCGCACCGTCATCTGCCTGTTGCAATCGGGGGCGAGCATTCGCGCTCATGAGCACCTTGCTGGCCCCGATCGTCGTCGACCACATGCCGCCGGCGCGGCGCTCGCTGCGCATCGCGGTGGTCACCGAAACCTACCCGCCCGAGGTCAACGGCGTGGCGCTCACGCTGCAGCGGGTGGTGGAGGGCCTGCGCGCGCTGCAGCACGACATCCAGCTGGTGCGCCCGCGCCAGACCGATGCCGACCTGGCCCGCCGCGCCAACGGCATTGACGAGGTGCTGATGCGCGGCGTGCCGATTCCGCGCTACCCCGAGATGAAGATGGGCATGCCGGCCAACAAGGCGCTCGGCCAGCTGTGGAGCCGCCAGCGCCCGGACCTGGTCTACATCGCCACCGAGGGGCCGTTGGGCTGGTCGGCGCTGCAGGTCGCGCACAAGCTCAGGCTGCCGGTGTGCTCGGACTTTCGCACCAACTTCCACGCCTACAGCAGGCACTACGGCATCGGCTGGCTGTACCGGCCCATCATGGGTTACCTGCGCAAGTTCCACAACCGCACCGCCTTCACCATGGTGCCCAGCGAAAGCCTGCGCCAGCAGCTGCGTGCCAACGGCTTCGAGCGGCTGGTGCTGGTGACGCGCGGCGTGGACACCGACCTGTTCACCCCGGCCCGCCGCAGCGATGCGTTGCGCCGCGAATGGGGTGCCGGCCCGCAGACGCCGGTGGCGCTGTTCGTGGGCCGCCTGGCCGCGGAGAAGAACCTGGGCGCGCTGGCCCATGCCTTCCAGGCGATGCGCGCGCAGCGGCCCGACGCGAAGCTGGTGGTGGTGGGCGACGGCCCCGCTGCGCAGCAGCTCGCGGCCAGCGTGCCCGACGCCGTCTTCGCCGGCACCCGGCGCGGCGAGGAGCTGGCAGCCCACTACGCGTCGGCGGACCTGTTCGTCTTCCCGAGCATGACCGAGACCTTCGGCAACGTCACGCTCGAAGCCATGGCCAGCGGCCTGGCGGTGCTGGCCTATGACCATGCCAGCGCGGGCCAGATGATCCGCAGCGGCGAGAACGGCCTGATCGCGAGGCTGGGCGACGAGGACGAATTCGTGCGCCTGGCGCGCCAGCTGGTCGCGGACGGCGAGCATGCGCGCCAGATGGGCCAGCGCGCGCGCCTGTGCGCCGGCGAGGCGGGCTGGGGGCGCATCGTGGCGCAGGTGGAAGAGGTGCTGCTGGCCACCATGGCCAGCGGTGCGGCCGCGCGTGAGGGCGATGCGCGTGCCCAGCCGATGGCTGGCGTGGCATAGCGGTCACAGGGCCTCGAAGGACCCATGCAGCACAAATGTGCTACATTGATCACCTATCCATGGAGGCGATCTTGCCCACCACCACCATTCGCATCGAAGAAGGCCTGAAGGCGCGCATTTCCGCTGCTGCCGAGCGAGCCGGCAAGTCATCGCATGCGTTCATCCTGGATGCCCTGTCCGAAACACTCGATCGCGTCGAGATGGACAACGCGTTTCACCAAATTGCAGACGAACGGTGGGCTGACATCCTGCGCACGGGCAAGGTCGTTGAATGGGCTGACGCGGAGACCTACCTGCAAGCACGCGCAGCAGGCCGGAAGGCGCGGAAACCAGCAGCCCGAAAACTCGTGCCCTGACGCAGGCAAATGACGCGCGTCAAACTCGCACCTCAGGTGCTGGACGATTTCGACCGCTTCATCGAACACCTGGAACAGCACGGTGCGAACGACATTTCGGATCGCATGGAGGAATTGCGCCAGGCCGTCCGTGTGCTTGCTCATAGTCCGCTGATTGGAAGACCCGTTCAGGGCGGAAAACGGGAGCTCGTCATCGGCAAGGGTGTGCGGGGTTACGTGGCGCTCTACCGGTACCTGGCAGACATCGAAACCGTCCTCGTACTGGCCATTCGCGCGCAGCGCGAGGACGGCTTCAAGCACTAGTCCGAACTGGCGATCTGCCGCAGTTGCTCTGTGTCGAGCACCGAGATGTGCCGGTACCGCAAGGCGATGACGCCGGCCTCGACGAAGGCACCGAGTTCCTTGTTGATGGTCTGGCGCGACAGCCCCAGCATCGCGGCCAGGTCGTGCTGCGACAGGCGCAGGCGCAGGCTCAGGTCGGCCTCGCGCTGGCGGCCGTAGTACTCCGTCAGGTTGAGCAGGGTCGCGGCAAGACGGCGGCGTACGCTGCCCAGCATCTGGCCCTGCAATGTCGCCACGCTCAGCCGTTGGCGCTTGAGCGCCAGGCGGGCCACGTCGCGCCAGAGGATGGGCTCGGCGTCCATGGCGGCCAGCATCGCGTCGCTGGGCAGGTGGATGATCACCGAGTCCTCGTGCGCGTGGTAGTCGTAGGGCAGCGGCACGTCCTGCAGCAGCCGCACCAGCGGCGCCACCTGGCCGGGGCCCAGCAGCGCGTTGACGTATTTGCGGCCGTGCGCGCTCATGCTGCTGACCTCCAGGCAGCCCGACACCACCGCGAGCACCTCGCGCCGGCCGCGGTCATGCGCCAGCACTTGCGTGCGGCGCCGGTAGCGCTCCAGCCGCGCGGATTTCAGCACCTGCTCCAGGCGCGCATGCGGCCAGTGCGAGAACGGTTCGATCCAGCGCAGCGCACGCGCCATCAAGGCGGCGTCTTCGCCGGAATCGTGGGAGCGCTTGGGCACGGGCATGGTGAGTGGTGCGACGGGTTTTCCCTAGGGAGACCTGCGTCACTCTGTCGGCTTTTTGACAGATTACGCAGGGGTCCATTTTTATCGTAGCGAGGTACTTCCACCAACCCGCACGCCTCATGACCTCCCCCGCCTTCCGGCCCGACACCTTGTCGGCACTTTTCGCGCCGCGCTCGATCGCGGTGGTCGGCGCCTCGTCCAGCGCACAGAAGATCGGCGGCATTCCGATCGACTACCAGCGCCGCTTCGGCTTCGACGGGGCGCTGTACGCCGTCAATCCCAAGGCCACGCAGGTGCAGGGCCTTCCGGCCTGGCCCAGCCTGCAGGCGATCGGCCAGCCGGTGGACCTGGCCATCTGCGCCGTGCCCGCCGCGCTGGTGGACGACACGCTGGACGACGCCATTGCCGCCGGCGTGAAGGGCGTGGTGCTTTTCTCGTCGGGCTTCGCCGAGGTCGGGCCCGAAGGCAGCGCCGCACAGGCGCGCCTGGCCCAGCGCGCCCGCGCCGCCGGGGTGCGCCTGATCGGCCCCAACTGCCTGGGGCTGATGAACCTGCGGCGCAACGTGTATGCCACCTTCTCGCCCGCGCCCGGCGTGGGCCGCGTGGCGGCGGGTCGCATCGGGCTGGTCAGCCAGTCGGGGGCCTTCGGCGCCTATGCCTATTCGATGGCGCGCGAGCGCGGCGTGGGCCTGTCGCTGTGGGTGACCACCGGCAACGAGGCCGACGTGCAGCTGGCCGATTGCCTGGCCTGGCTCGCGCAGGACCCGGACACCGATGTGATCATGGCCTACATGGAAGGCTGCCGCGACGGCCAGCGCCTGCGCGAGGCGCTGGCACTGGCCCAGGCCTGCGGCAAGCCGGTCGTCATGGTCAAGGTCGGCAGCACCGCGCTGGGTGCGCAGGCCGCGGCCTCGCACACGGCCGCGCTGGCCGGCGACGATGCGGTCTACGACGCGGTGTTCCGCCGCTACGGCGTGCTGCGCGCGCACAGCCTCACCGAGTTCTTCGACCTCGCGCACAGCGCCGCGGTGGCAGGCCGCCCGCGCGATCGTTCCATCGGCCTGTTCACGCTGTCCGGCGGTGTGGGCGCGCTGATGGCCGACGACGCCGCGCAGCAGGGTCTGGACGTGCCGCCGCTGAGCGACGCGGCCCAGGCGCAGCTGCGCGAGTGGGTCCCTTTCGCGGCGCCGCGCAATCCGGTGGACATCACCGGCCAGGTCACCAACGACATGACGCTGCTGGAGCGCAGCGCGCGCCTGATGCTGGAGGACCGCGGCTTCGCCTCGTGGATGGGCTTCCTGGCCGCCGCCGGCGCGTCGGACGCCTTCTGGCCCGTGCTGCGCGAACTGGTCGCGTCGCTGCGTGCCGCCTACCCCGACACCGTGCTGGCCATCAGCACCCTGCTCGCACCCGAGCGCCGCGCCGAGGTGGAAGCGATGGGCTGCCTCGTCTTCGCCGACCCGTCGGACGGCATCCGCACCCTCGCGGCATTGGCCGGATCGCATCGACCGGCCGACGCAAAGGCGGCGGCAAGCCCCGCGCCGCACGGCGATCCCATCCGCCTGCCCGAAGGCGGGTTGAACGAGCCGCAGGCCCTGGCCATGCTGGCACGCGCCGGCGTGCCGGTGGTGCCGCACCGCGTGGCCAGCGATGCCGATGCCGCTGCCGACGCGGCCGAGACCCTCGGTGGCCCGGTGGTGGTGAAGGTCGTCAGCCGCGACATCCCGCACAAGTCCGACGTGGGCGGCGTGGCGCTCTCGGTGCAAGGCGCAGCGGCGGCGCGCGCGGCCTTCGAGCGCACGCTGGGCAGCGCCCGCGCCG